>DATLIA010000289.1:0-24233 GCA_035540215.1 Actinokineospora sp.
GGCGCCGACCCCGACCCCGGACCCGACGACCTCCACGACGGCACCGACGTCGACCTCGTCGACCTCGTCGAGCACGTCGCCGACGGGAACCACGGACCCGACGACGACCACGACGCCGGACCCGACGACCACGACGAACCCGACGACCACGACGCCGACCTGCGAGCCGGACCCGTCGCCGACCACGTCGATCAACCCGTCGCCGAGCACGTCGCCGTCGCCTGACCCGTGCGACCCGACCACGACGACCCCGCCGTCAGGCGCGGGCAGCGCCGCCCCGACGAGCACGGGCGAGGCGGGCTCGGCCATCCCGACGCCGTAGACCCACCCGCACGGACAGAACCGGCCGCCGGACCCGCCCTCCCAGGGCAGGTCCGGCGGCCGGTCTCATTGGCGTGGTGGGCCACGCCGGGTCGCGCGCGAGCCCGTCGGCCCGCGCGCGACGCACTAGAGGACCTCGGCCTTGGTGATCACCACGTCCTCGACCGGGACGTCGCCGTGCCCGCTCTTGGACCCGGTCTTCACCTTGCCGATGCTGTCGACCGCGGCCTGGCCCTCGACGACCTCGCCGAAGACCGTGTAGCCCCAGCCCTGCGGCGTGGGCGCCGAGTGGTTGAGGAAGTCGTTGTTCGAGGTGTTGATGAAGAACTGGGCCGTCGCGGAGTGCGGGGCCGAGGTGCGGGCCATCGCGACGGTGTAGTGGTTGTTCTTCAGGCCGTTGGTGGCCTCGTTCTCCACCGGGGCCTGCGTCGGCTTCTGGGCCATCCCGGGGGCGAAGCCGCCGCCCTGGATCATGAAGTTCGGGATGACGCGGTGGAAGATCGTGCCGTCGTAGTGGCCGTTCTTCACGTACTCCAGAAAGTTCTCGACCGTCTTCGGGGCCTTCTCGGCATCGAGCTGGATGACGATCTCGCCGTGGGTGGTGTGCAGCTTGACGTTGGTCATGCCCTGAATCCTGCCCACTCCTAGGCTGCGGTGCATGAGCAGGGTTGCCGCTATCGACTGTGGGACGAACTCCATCCGCCTCCTGGTGGCCGATGTCACCTATCGCGACGACGGATCGTGCTGGTTGCGCGACGTGCACCGGGAGATGCGGATCGTGCGGCTCGGCGAGGGGGTGGACGCGACCGGTCTGCTGTCCGAGGCGGCTCTGGCCAGGACGCGGGCCGCGCTGGCCGACTACACGACCGTTCTCCGCCGCAAGGGCGTCGAGGCGGTCCGGATGGTCGCCACCTCGGCGACCCGCGACGCGGGCAACCGGGACGACTTCTTCGGCATGACCCTCGACGTCCTCGGTGTCGAGGCGGAGGTCATCAGCGGCGAGGAGGAGGCCAGGCTGTCCTTCGCGGGCGCCGTGGGCGATCTTGAGCCCGCGGACGGGCCCTTCCTGGTCACCGACATCGGCGGCGGCTCCACCGAGCTCGTCGTCGGCACGTGGGACGGCGTCAAGGCCACCGTGGACGCGGCGCGGTCGGTCGACATCGGCTGTGTCCGGCTGACCGAGCGGACCCTGCGGTCGGACCCGCCGACCCCCGACGAGATCGCCGCGGCGCGGGCGGTCGCCGACGAGGTGCTGGCCGAGGCGTTCGCCGCGGTGCCGGTCGGCCGGGCGCGGACCTGGGTGGGTGTCGCGGGCACCGTGACGACCCTCTCCGGCCTGATCCAGGACCTTCCGGCCTACGACCCCGATCGCATCCACCTGTCGCGATTGGGCCTGTCCGACATCCGTGACACGGCGAGTCGCCTGCTCACCGCCAGTCACGACGAGCGGGCCGCGCTGCCGGTGATGCACCCCGGTCGGGTGGATGTCATCTGTGGCGGCGCTTTGATCGTGCAAAGTATCGCTGAGCGGCTAGTTTCTGAGACGGGAATCACAGAACTGCTCGCGAGCGAGCACGACATCTTGGACGGGATCGCGTTGGCCATGACCGAAAGTTCTGACCGTGCGTGATCGGACAAGTGCGTCCCAACACTGCCCTGACACTATTTGGACATTGCAGATGTTCGCCTACCGGTCACCTGTCGTCGCAGATATCCCCCAAATGGCTGAACTACGGCCGATTGTGACTCGTTTGTGACGTCTTAGAGCGCCGGTCGATTCGCCCCTCCGGTTAACTTCCACTCACTTTCGGAGCGGGCGGTACCGCTTCGTGACGACGGAGCCGAATGGCGGACAGCCCCAAAGCACGTCGAACCCGAGCCTGGGAGGAGACCCATGCGCAAACCACGCTGGATAGCAGCGTCGGTGATGCCCCTTGCACTCGCGCTCACGATCGCGGGCTGTGCTGGCGGCGGTGACGACTCGAACAGCGGCACCCCTGGTGGTGGCACCGGCGACGCCGGAGACCCCAACGGCAAGCTGAGCGCGTTCGGCACTGAGCCCGAGAACCCGCTGATCCCGGGCAACACGACGGAGAGCGGCGGCAGCAAGGTCATCCGCGCCCTCTGGACCGGTCTGACCGAGTACGACGCGGTCACCGGCGAGTCCAAGAACGCCCACGCCGACAAGATCGAGACCAAGGACTCCAAGGTCTTCACGGTCAAGCTCAAGGCTGGCTGGAAGTTCCACGACGGCACCGACGTCAAGGCCAAGAACTACGTCGACGCCTGGAACTTCACCGCCTACAGCCCCAACGGGCAGCAGGGCGCGAGCTTCTTCGAGCAGGTCGCGGGCTACAAGGACGTGCACACCGAGGACCCGGACGGCGCCTCTGGTCCGCAGGCGGCTCCCGAGCCGACCAGCAAGACCATGTCGGGCCTGAAGGTCGTCGACGACTCGACCTTCGAGATCACCCTGAGCGACTCGTTCTCGGTGTTCCCGCTGAAGTTCGGCTACAACCCGTTCTACCCGCTGCCGGACTCGTTCTTCACCGACCAGAAGGCCTTCGAGGCCAAGCCGATCGGTAACGGACCGTTCAAGTTCGTCTCGCGGACCCCGAACGCCGACATCACCCTCGCCCGCAACGATGACTACAAGGGTGAGGGCAAGCCGAAGTTCAAGGACCTGGTCTTCAAGATCTTCGAGACCAACGAGGCCGCCTACACCGCGACCGTCGCCGGTGAGCTCGACTTCCTCGACACCGTGCCCGCCTCCGGCATCGCCGGTGGCAAGTACAAGGTCGACCTGAAGGACCGCAACGGCTCCACGCCGTACATGGGCAACCAGGTCCTGGCCTTCCCGCTCTACCAGGCGCAGTGGCAGAACGTCGACCTGCGCAAGGCCGTCTCGCTCGCGATCGACCGCAAGTCGATCACCGAGAAGATCTTCGAGGGCACCCGCCTCCCCGCCGACGGCTGGGTCAACCCGGCGGTCCCCGGCTACGTCAAGGGCCAGTGTGGCGACCTGTGCACCTACAACCCGGAGAAGGCCAAGGAATACCTGACCAAGTCCGGTTTCAAGGGCACGATCGAGCTGACCACCAACGCGGACGGCGGCCACAAGGAGTGGATGACCGCCACCTGCAACAGCATCAAGAACGCCCTGGGTCTGGAGTGCACCTACAACCCGATCCCGACGTTCGCCGAGACCCGCCAGAAGATCAACGCCAAGCAGGTCACCGGCATCTACCGTGCGGGCTGGATCGCGGACTACCCGTCGATCGAGAACTTCATGAACCAGCTCTACCGCACGGGTGCGTCGTCCAACGACGGCGACTACTCCAACAAGAAGCTCGACGACATCCTGGTCAAGGCGGACGCCGCTCCCACCGTGGAAGAGGCGAACAAGCTGTACCAGGAGGGTGAGCGCATCCTCGCTGAGGACATGCCCGCGATCCCGCTGTGGAACCAGACCGCCCAGTACGGCTGGTCGGAGCGGATCGACAACGCGCGCCTGAGCTCGCTGCGTGAACTCGACCTCACCACGGTGACGGTCAAGAAGTAGCCAGTGATCACTCCGGGCCGGGGTGCGGCGATCCCGCACCCCGGCCCGGAGTCAGGTTAGGAGAACCTTCATGGGACGTTATGTCCTCCGCCGGCTACTTCAGCTGATCCCGGTGTTCATCGGGACCACCTTCCTCATTTACTGGCTCGTGTGGAGCCTGCCCGGCGACCCGTTCGCCGGTAAATGTGGCGACCGTCCTTGCCCCGACGCGTACGTGTCGATGATGCAGGACAAGTTCAACCTCAACGACCCGCTGGTCGTGCAGTACGGCAAGTACATGCTGAACCTGATCCAGGGCGACTTCGGGCAGAACTTCCGCCTGCAGGACGTCGGGACCCTGATCGGCAACGCCTACCCGAACACGGTCAAGCTCGCCGTGGTCGCGCTGATCATCGAGGCCATCATCGGCCTCAGCGCGGGCATCCTCACCGGTCTGCGCGGTCGGGGCTTCCTCGACAACCTGACCCTGGTGTCGACCCTGTTCCTGATCTCGCTGCCCGTGTTCGTGACCGGCTTCGTCATCCAGCTCTTCTTCGGCATGGAACTCGGCTGGATCAAGGCGACCGTGTCGGCCAAGGCTCCGTGGCACGAGCTCATCGCGCCCGGCTTCGTGCTCGGCAGCTTGTCGATGGCCTATGTGACCCGGTTGACCCGAACATCGATCGCCGAGAACAAGCGCGCCGACTATGTGCGGACCGCGGTGGCCAAGGGCCTGCCGCAGAGCCGGGTCGTCGGCGTGCACCTGCTGCGCAACTCCGCGATCCCCGTGCTGACCTTCCTCGGCACCGACCTCGGCTCCCTCATGGGCGGCGCGATCGTCACCGAAGGCATCTTCGATGTCAAGGGCATCGGCAACCTCGTCTTCAAGGGGATCATCGCCCACGACGGCGTCGTTGTGACCGGCGTGGTCGCGCTGCTTGTCGTCGTCTACCTGCTGTCGAACCTTCTGGTGGACATGCTCTACGCCGTTCTCGACCCAAGGATTCGCTATGACTGACCCGAGCGCTGCCTCGACGGTGGCCCCCGCGGAGGACTTCGTCGTCGCCGCGGAACACGTCGAGTCGAACAAGCCACGCAGCCTCGCTTCGGACGCCTGGCACGATCTGCGCAGGCGTCCGCTGTTCCTGATCTCGGGCGCGCTGATCCTCTTCATCCTGCTCATGGCCGCGTGGCCCAGCCTGTTCACCTCGGTGGACCCGGCGGCGGCGGACTTGCAGTACAGCCGCAACCCGCCGTCCGCGGATGCCTGGTTCGGCTACGACACGCAGGGCTCGGACATCTTCGCCAGGGTCATCTACGGCGCGCGGGCCTCGATCATCGTCGGTGTGTGCGCGACGATCGTGACGGTGCTGATCGGTGGCACGCTCGGCTTGCTCGCAGGCTTCTACGGCGGCTGGATCGATGGCCTCATGTCGCGCATCGCCGACGTGTTCTTCGGCCTGCCGTTCGTCCTGGGCGCCATCGTGATCCTGTCGAGCCTGAGCACGACCGGGACGCAGAACGTCGCGCAGATCATGTTCCTGGTGATCATGTCGATCTCGGTGCTGTCCTGGCCGGTCTGCATGCGCATCATGCGGTCGGCCGCGATCACTGCCAAGAACCAGGACTACGTCAAGGCCGCGAGGGCGCTGGGCGCCAGCTCGTCGCGGATCATCCTGCGACACATGCTGCCCAACGCGATCGCGCCTGTCCTCGTCTACGCCACGATCGCGCTCGGCGCGTTCATCGGCGCCGAGGCCACACTGTCGTTCCTGGGACTTGGCCTGCGCGCACCGGTTGTGTCGTGGGGCGTCATGATCGCCGACTCCCGCGACTGGATTCGGGTTGCTCCGCACCTGCTGCTGTTCCCGGCCGCGTTCCTGACCGCCACCGTGCTGGCCTTCGTGATGCTCGGCGACGCCGTGCGCGAAGCGCTGGACCCGAAGATGAGGTAAAGCGGAATGTCCGCGAACACTACAGAGTCCACTCTGGACGCCCACGAGGTCGATCCAGGTGCCCACCTGCTGCAGGTGGAGGACCTCTACGTCGAGTTCCACACCCGCGACGGCGTCGCCAAGGTGCTCAACGGCGTGAGCTACCACGTCGAGGCGGGCGAGACCCTCGCCGTGCTCGGCGAATCGGGCTCCGGCAAGAGCGTCACCGCGCAGACCATCATGGGCATCCTCGACATGCCACCCGGTGTCATCAAGGGCGGCTCGATCAAGTTCCACGGCGAGGAATTGCTCACGGCCAACCCGAAGCGGCGCCGCGAGCTGCGGGCGTCCGGGATCGCCATGATCTTCCAGGACGCGCTGTCCGCGCTCAACCCGGTTTTCACCGTGGGCTTCCAGATCGAGGAGCAGCTGCGGCTGCGCCGCGGGATGTCGAGGAAGGACGCCCGCAAGCGAGCCATCGAGCTGCTCGACCAGGTGAAGATCCCCAACGCCAAGGGCCGCGTGCGACAGTACCCGCACGAGTTCTCCGGCGGCATGCGGCAGCGCGCGATGATCGCGATGTCGCTCGCGCTCGACCCGGAGATGCTCATCGCCGACGAGCCCACCACCGCGCTGGACGTCACCGTGCAGGCCCAGATCATGGACCTGCTCAAGGAGATCCAGGTCGAGCGCAACATGGGCCTGATCCTGATCACCCACGACCTCGGCGTCGTCGCCGAGGTCGCCGACCGGATCGCGGTGATGTACGCGGGCCGCATCGTCGAGCAGTCCGACGCGCCGTCGCTGTACCGCAAGCCGGGCCACCCCTACACCAAGGGCCTGCTCGAATCGCTGCCCCGCCTGGACCAGCGCGGCCAGGAACTCATGACCATCAAGGGCCTGCCGCCGAGCCTGCTCAAGATCCCAAGCGGCTGCCCGTTCCACCCGCGCTGCCCGATGGTGCAGGACGTCTGCAAGACCGACGTGCCCGAGCAGCACCGTCTCGTCCCCGGCCGCATGAGCGCCTGCCACTTCGCTGAGGAGCTGATCGCCGGTGAGTGAGAACATCATTGAGGTCCGCGACCTCGTCAAGCACTTCCCGGTCAAGGTCGGCGTGCTCTTCAAGCGCACCGTCGGCCACGTCCGCGCGGTCGACGGCGTCTCCTTCGACCTCAAGCGCGGCGAGACCCTCGGCGTCGTGGGCGAGTCCGGCTGCGGCAAGTCGACCCTGGCCCAGGTGCTGATGCGCCTGGAGCCGCCGACGAGCGGCACGGCCACGTTCGAGGGCCGCGACATGTTCAAGATGAAGGGCGCGGAGCTGCGCAAGCTGCGGCGCGACATCCAGATCGTGCTGCAGGACCCGTACACCTCGCTCAACCCGCGCATGACCGTCGGCGACATCATCGGCGAGCCCTTCGAGATCCACCCCGACGTGGCGCCGAAGGGGTCGCGGGCCAAGAAGGTCCGGGAACTGCTGGACGTGGTCGGGCTCAACCCCGAGCACATCAACCGCTACCCGCACCAGTTCTCCGGCGGCCAGCGCCAGCGCATCGGCATCGCCCGCGCGCTCGCGCTGCGACCCAAGGTGATCGTGTGCGACGAGCCGGTGTCGGCGCTGGACGTCTCGATCCAGGCGCAGGTCATGAACCTGCTCGGCGACCTGCAGTCCGAGTTCGGGCTGTCCTACATCTTCATCGCCCACGACCTGTCGGTGGTCCGCCACCTGTCGGACCGGGTCGCGGTCATGTACCTGGGCAAGGTCGTCGAGGTCGGCTCCGAGCAGGAGATCTACGAGCACCCGACCCACCCGTACACCCAGGCGCTGCTCTCCGCGGTGCCGGTGCCGGACCCCGATCTGCGCGGCCAGCGGCAGATCATCCGGCTCGAAGGCGACGTGCCCAGCCCGGTCGACCCGCCATCGGGCTGCCGGTTCCGCACCCGCTGCTGGAAGGCGCAGGAGATCTGTGCCGACGAGGAGCCGGAGCTCATGACCCGGGTGGCGGCGCACCCCAGCGCCTGTCACTTCGCCGAGGAGAAGTCAGTCGTTCCCTGAGTCGGGGTCGATCTCAGGGAAATGTCGGAAGAGTCGAGAAGGAGTACGCGTGAAGCGACGCAAGACGTTCGTGGCAGCGCTCGCGGCACCCCTGGTCGTATCCCTGGCCTGGATCGCCGTCCCGTCGGCGACCGCTGCGCAGGAACTGACCGGGAAGACCGTCGAGTTCAATGTCCTCGGCGCCGAGGGCGCGAGCACGGAGGCCGTCGAGGCCGCCGTCCGCTCGGCCGGTGGCACCGTGGTGAGCAGCAACAAGGCGGTCGGCCTCGTCACCGCCACCGCGCCGGAGAACGGGTTCACCGCCCGGCTCGCGGGCAACGGGTCCGTCGAGGGCGCCGCGCGTGTGAAGTCCATCGGCCAGAGCCCGGACGCCAAGGCGACCAAGGCGAAGGTCAAGGACGTCGAGAAGGAGAACAAGGCCGGTAACAACGGCAACGGCAAGAAGGGCAACACGGCCGCGGGCATGGACCCGCTCGACAGCCAGCTGTGGGGCCTGACCGCCGTCCGTTCGCACATGGCCCGCACCACGCAGGCCGGTGACCGGCGCGTCAAGGTCGGCATCCTCGACACCGGTGTCGACGGCAGCCACCCGGACATCGCGCCGAACTTCGACCACGCGCTGTCGCGCAACTTCACCCACGACATCGTCAACGACGACCTCGGTCAGGTCGTCGACGGTCCGTGTGAGTACGCGGGCTGTGTCGACCCGGCCGACGTGGACAACGGCGGCCACGGCACGCACGTGGCGGGCACCATCGCCGCCGCGGCCGACGGCTTCGGCATCTCCGGTGTCGCCCCCGGCGTCTCCATCGTCAACATCCGCGGTGGCCAGGACTCCGGCTACTTCTTCCTGCAGCCGGTCGTCGACGCCATGACCTACTCCGGCGACGCGGGCCTCGACGTGGTCAACATGTCGTTCTACGTCGACCCGTGGCTCTACAACTGCAACAGCAACCCCGCGGACAGCGCGGAGCAGCAGGCCGAGCAGAAGGTCATCCGCACGGCGATCAGCCGCGCGATGAACTACGCCTACCGCAAGGGTGTCACCCAGATCGTGTCCATGGGCAACGCCCACCAGGACCTGGGCAAGCCGCTGCCGGACGCCACCAGCCCGGACTTCCCGGCGGGCACCGAGCACACCCGCACGATCGACAACGCGGACTGCCTGTCGCTGCCGATCGAGGGCCCGCACGCCCTCGGCGTCAGCGCCGTCGGCCCGTCGCTTGGCAAGGCCGACTACTCGAACTACGGCTTCGAGCGGATCTCGGTCGCGGCCCCGGGCGGCTACTTCCGTGACGGCTTCGGCACCCCGACCTACCGCACCAACGGCAACCTGATCCTGTCGTCGTACCCGAGGAACGTCGCGCTGACCGAAGGCGCGATCGACGAGGCGGGCAACGTCACCGAGGACGGCGCGGCGCTTGGTGTGCAGAAGGCGTGCAAGGCCGACGGCACCTGCGGCTACTACCAGTTCCTGCAGGGCACCTCGATGGCGTCCCCGCACGCCACCGGTGTCGCCGCGCTGATCGTGTCGCAGTACGGCAAGTACTCGCGCGGCCAGGTCTCGCTCGACCCGGACAAGGTGGAGCGCGTGCTCGAGGGCACCGCGTTCGACGTCTCCTGCCCGTCGCCGCGGACGGTGGACTACAGCCCCGTCGGGCGTCCGGCGGAGTTCAACGCCACCTGTGAGGGCAACGCCGCCTACAACAACTTCTACGGCAACGGCATGGTCGACGCGTACGCGGCGGTCACCAATGGCAAGAAGTTCCTGAAGTAGTTCCGATCGCGTCGAGTGGGGTCCCTCCTTTGTGGAGGGGCCCCACTCTGCTTTGGGCCATGTTTCGTGACCCAATGCCCCATCGTCGGGCGTATGGTCATGGAGCATGCGGATCGTGTCGGTGGAGCTACTCGGAGTTCCCGAGATCGCGCAGTCCGCCGACTACGCCCGCCACGTCGCCAACGCCGACGATGGCGCGCTCCTCGACCGAATTCGCCGCCAGTCGGTCCTCTACGACAGCACCGCTCGGGTGGAGATCCTCATCGGGGAGTCCGCCCTGCACTCCCGAGCCTGCCCACGAACGGTCATCCGTGGCCAGAACGCCCGCCTCGCGGCGCTGACTGAACTGCGGCACGTGCGGCTCGGCATCCTGCCCCGCAACCTGAACCTGCCGACCATCACCCTCCACGCCTACACGATCATCGACGACAAGGTCCTGGCCACAATCGACCAGTCGACAATCACCGTCACCGACGCGGCCGGCGTGGCGGTGTATGAGCGGTTGACGAAAACCCTTTGGGCATCGGCGATCCAAGGCGACCGCGCCCGGGCCCTGCTGCGCAAAGCGGCTCGTTAGTCCACGCGGTGCCTAGTGCGTCTTGGGTTCGGCGGAAACGCGATGGATGACCGTCGCCGGTCGGTGAAGTCGGATCTGCCGAGCGGTTTCCTCCATCACCTCGGCGAGAGCGTCGGTTTGCTCCGGTGTGGCCCATCCGACGATGAGCCCGCTCGCGTGGTGGCGCAGCCTGGCGGGCAGCTTGTCCATCTTGGTCGCCAGAGCGACGAGATGGCATGCGAGATCGGCCTCTTCGGGCGTCGCGGTCATCTACGGTTCCACGACCGCTGAGGCTTCCCCGCTGCCGCGATCTCTTGCTCAGCCCACCTTGTGTGGCATGTGTTGCACATGCCCCGGCGCACACCGCGACAGAAGTCGCTTGTGGACAGCTCCAGGGTGAGGCCACACGCGGCCTCGTGTACCGAACCAGGCAGGGGCGGATATCGGGCATCTTCGGTGTTCGGGATCGCATGCAAGTGATCCGCCGCGGCCTGCCATTGGTAGGGGCGCATCTCCCACCTCCTCGGCGACCAGCGTGTCATAGAATCTATAGAATCTCGACCAGTTCGCCCGAATGGGTGTTTGAGTGGCGGTGACCTGCCCAGGCCATAGCGGACTCAGGTAGCTTCACTTGCGAGGATTCTGTGGATTCCACGATTGGAGCGCCTGGTGAAGCTCTCGCATCTCGGCACTACGTCGAAGAACGGCGGTTGTCCGGAGCTGTACGCGACCGACAGAGGGACATATGTCGTTCAAGGATCCAGGGTCACCGACCCCGAGGCACTGGCCACGCTGCGCGCACGTGGCCTGCCGGATCACGAAACGGCCGTCGAGATCCCAGTCGCCTTGTTGAACTTCGTGTCGGACGAAGGCGCGTGACCCGACAGCACGTAGCGCCCGCCGAGTTCGGCGAACTGTTCGCAATGGTGCGTCGGTCGTCGTGGCGTTGGGAGTGTCAGCGGAGCTACGCGGTCGACGGCGACGAGTTACAGGCATGGAAGGCCGGTCGTCGGCTGCCTGAGTCCGAAGAGGATCGGGCTTGGGAGGCCTACATTCGTGGCCTGCGAAAGCGAGGCATCCCGTTCGAGCGGGTACGCGTGTTCCACGCGCCCCCGACCGACTATCAAAGGTGGATCCACAGCACCACAGCAAGAAACCTGCGAATTGGAGAGGACGTGCGGTGGCTTGCCGAGTCGCGGGTCCATGACTTGGAAATGCCCCAAGACGACTTTTACCTCATTGACGACGTGCGGGTGGCGGTGCTGCGGTTCGATGGGTTCGGCGAGATGACGGGGGTCGTCATCGATGATGATCCTGGGGTCGTCTCCCTGCACCGAACTTGGCGTGATCGCGCTTGGGCTGTTGCCATCCCGCATCACCTCTACGATCCAGCGCATGGTGAGCGCTGAGAAGCGGCAACTCGAATTCGCCGACCGTCTTCGGGAGGTCCGCGCTGCCGCCGGGTTCGGGACCGGCAAGGACTTCGCGGAGCGGCTGGGCTGGCAGCCGTCGAAGGTGAGTCGAATCGAGAACGGCCGCACGCTGCCGTCGGATGCTGATGTCGCCGATTGGCTGAGGGCGGCAGATGTGCCTGCGGCTGACGCACACCTCGTTCGTGACGAACTGCGCGACATCCGGCTCGCCCGCGACAGATGGCGTGTCCAGCTTCGTGATGGCCACGCAGAACGGCAGCGCCAGGAAGCCGCCGTCGAACGTGAGGTCGCAAGGATTGTGTCGGTGGAGTTCTTCGTCGTTCCCGGTCTGGTTCAAGTCGCCGACTACGCACGCCATCTGTTCGCCCAGGCAGCCGGGATGCACGAGACACCGAGTGATCTCGACTCCGCGCTCGCTGAGCGGATTCGCCGTCAGGCGGTGCTGTACGACTCCGCGAAGACTGTCGAGATCTTGGTCGGCGAGTCCGCGCTGCGCTACCCGATCTGTCCGCCCGTGATCATGCGCGCGCAAGCGGACCGACTCGCCGCCCTGCTTGACCTGCGCCACGTCCGAATCGGAGTCGTTCCGCTCGACGTCGAGCTGCCGACGATCACCATGCACGGCTACACCATTCTCGACGACACAGTGATCGTGGAGGTCAACCACACCGAGCTGACGGTGACCGATGCCGACGACGTGGCACTGTATGAGCGGATCACCGCCGATCTCTGGCGGGCGGCGCTCGAAGGCGATCGTGTGCGCACGCTCCTCGAGAACATCAGACGCTGATCTTGACTTAGGCGCTGCTAACTTACCGCCATGACCAAGGAGCGCTCCGTCGAGCGGCAGATCCTCACCGCGAGCGTCCTCGGCCGCAGCCAGGTGAGCCCGACCTTCGTCCGGGTGACGATCGGCGGACCCGACCTCGAACACTTCGTGCCGCGCGGGTTCGACCAGTGGTTCCGCCTGTTCCTGCCCAGGGAAGGTCAGGACGAACTGCGGCTGCCGACCCGCGCGAGCGTCCTCTGGTACGCGCAATACCTGCTGATGGCCAAGGAGACTCGGCCACTGGCCCGCAACTACACCGTCCGCGACTACCGCGCCGCGGGCGACGGCCGCTTCGGCGACACCCCCGAGATCGACATCGACTTCGCCTGCCACGGTGACGACGCCCCGGCCTGCGCGTGGGCGTTGTCGGCGACCGTCGGTACACAGGTTGGACTGCTCGACGAGGGTTCGCACTACACGCCCCCGCCGGGGACTCAGTGGCACTTGCTGGCGGGCGATGAGAGCGCATTGTCCGCGGTGTTAGGCATCCTGCGCTCGCTGCCCCGCGACTCACGCGTCGAGGCGTTCATCGAGATCCCGCACGCCGACGACGTCCAGTTGGTCGACGCCCCCGACGGCGCCAAGATCCACTGGCTCGTCCGGGGAAACTCGGAGGCGCGACCGGGTGAGCTGGCACTGAACACGGTGCGGGAGGCGACTCTGCCGACCGAGCCCTGTTACGCCTTCGTCGCCGGGGAGTCGCAGTTGGCGACCGGCCTGCGCAGGCACCTGCTGAACGACCGGAACGTCCCGAAGTCGGACGTGAAGTTCACCGGCTATTGGAAGGTCGGCCGCTCCGCGTCGAGCTGAGGGTTCGCCACGCCGGTGGGTCCACCGGACTCAGCGGTTCAACGCGCGTGACGCGGTCAATGCCGTTATTTGATCACTGGATACCAGGACCCGCCTCCGGTTCAGTCTCGGTCATGCCCTGATTGGAC
Source organism: Actinokineospora sp. (assembly GCA_035540215.1). Classification (GTDB taxonomy): domain Bacteria; phylum Actinomycetota; class Actinomycetes; order Mycobacteriales; family Pseudonocardiaceae; genus Actinokineospora. Next base: position 13,383 of record DATLIA010000289.1, read on the forward strand.
CAAGAAGGTCCGGTCAACGCCCCCCGGCGTCGCCGAGGTTGATGATCACTGCGAGATCGGGGACCAGCGCGAGCGCGTCGTGCAGGGCGCCACGGAGTTCGTCCCAGCGGTCGTCGCCGATCGCCTCGGTCTGGATCTCGACGACTGCGCGCGGGATCAAGTGGGACAACAGGCCAAGTGTCTCGACCAACTCGGCATGGCGGATGTTGGTACCGATGGTGTTCACGCTCGACCCCTGTCTCGCACGGTCACGCATGTAAGCGTCGCCGGATCGACTTGCTGTGGGCGCAATCTGGGCCGGCGCGGGGCGGGATGGTGCGCTCGATAGTTGCGCATGAACGCGCGGCAACGCCGTCGCGACCTCAACCGATTGATGGCGCCGAGGGCGTCGAACGCATGCAGCACGGCGATCACGCTCACCGCGGCTAGAGGTAGCAGGCCGATCCAGGAGGCCGACAATGGTTTGCCCTTTCGCATACTCGGACCGCAAGTCTGCGAAATACGTGAGCAACTAGCAAGCAAGTCGAGCAAGTTGTATGGTTGGTTCACTCGATCGATGTATGAGCAAGGGGGGTTGCTCAACTTGGATGGGAGTAGCGAGGCAGATGCCGCGCGCTGACTGGAGGAGACCTCATGAAGTTGACCCACCTCGCCACCGAGTCCGCCAAACCGGCTGCCCGAGCCTGTTCGCGACTGACCGAGGCACTTACGTCGTGCAGGGGTGGAAGGTTGCCGACGAGGAGGCATTGGCAGAGCTACGGCGCCGCGGGTTGCCCGATCACGAGACCGCGGTGGAGATCCCGGCCGCGCTTGTTCAGCACTTCACGCAGGGCTGATGGGCTGGGTCGACCGCGCAGGCTTCGAGGCGTTGTTCAACGGCTTTCAGCGGTCGGTGTGGCGATTGGAGACCCACGGCGAATACGCGGAGCCTGACGAGAAGGAAGCGCTGCGCCAGTTCCTCGCCGGCGAGCCAGTCGACCAGGAGTGGATGGCTGACTTCCTCGACTGGGTTCGCGACGAGACCGCGGCCGGAAAGCGATTTGAGCGGGTCAGGGTGGTCGCTGACCCGCCGACCGACTATCAGCGGTTCCTGCTCTCGTTCACCGCTGACGCGGTGGGGGCGGGGGAGGACATCCGCCTGATCCATCCCGACCGCGCGGCGGCGCTGCGACTCGGCGGGGACTTCTGGATTTTCGACGACAGTCGGGTCGCTGTGCTCCATTTCGGCGACACGGGGGTGACGGGCGCCGAGGTGATCACTGATTCTGACGTCGTCGGGCGATACCGTGCCATCCGACAGCGGGCATGGGCCGCCGCTACCCCCTTCACCGAGTGGGAGCGCGGCAGACACCCACCGAGGAGAGCGTGAGCACCACCTTCGAGAAGCGGCGGATCGAGTTCGGCGACCAACTGGCCCATCTGAGGCAGGTCGCCGGACTCGCCGCGAAGGACTTCGCCGCCCAACTCGGCTGGCAGGCATCCAAGGTCAGCAAGATTGAGAACGGCCGCCAGCTGCCGAGCGACGACGATCTTGTCACCTGGCTGTCCGCTGTCGACTGCACCGCCGACACAGCTGAGACCATGCGCGACAGGCTTCGCGAACTGCGGGTCATGAACGCGGCGTGGCGTCGCCAGTTGCGCGCCGGGCAGCGCGCTCGTCAGGAGCAAGATGCCCGCGAGGAACACGCCGCCACCCTGATCCGCGCGGTCGACATCATGGCTGTGCCGGGCCTGTTGCAGACCTCCGACTACGCTCGAGCCATCCTCGTCACCCAGGCCGACCTGCTGGACATCCCGGCCGGTGACGTCGAGGAAGCGGTTCGGGTGAGGCTGCGCAGGCAGCAGATCCTCTACGAGCCCGGCCGGACCATCGAGATCATGGTCGCCGAGTCCGCGCTCGGAATGCCCGTGTGCGACGCCCGCGCCATGCGCGCCCAGATCGACCGACTCAGCAGCGCCGTGGACCTGCCCACCGTGCGGTTCGGTGTTCTGCCGATGCACATCCAATACCCGCACCTGCTGCCCAACGGCTATTGGATCGTCGACGACGAGGTGTTCATCGAGCATGTCTCCGGCGAGTTGCGCATCGATGACCCTGAACAGGTTGCGGTGTACCACCGGCTCACCGACCGGCTGTGGCCGCTGGCTGTCGTCGGTGATCAGGCCCGCGCACTGCTGGCTGCCCATGCGGCCAAGTGGACAGCCAGCGTAGGCGGGTAGCGCGTGAGCAGGTGCGTGATATCCCGCCCTCAGCGGTTCGACGCGCGTTTGACGAACGCCGCGATGTCCTTGGACTGCTGGATCCGCGACGGCTCGTGCACGTACATCATGTGGCCCGCGGGGTAGTAGGCGACCTCGATGTTGTCCCGCAGCTCGGCCGGGATCGGCAGGTGGGCCAGAGTGTGCTCGGTGGCGAAGTACGGGGTAGCGCCGTCGGTGTAGCCGGAGGCGACGTGGATCTTCAGGTGTGGGTTGGCCCGCATGACCGCGGCCAACTTGTCGGCGACGGTCACGTGGGCGTTCTCGAACTCCTTGAACGACCAGTCCCGGTTCACCGACAGGCTCAGCACCTCGTACGGCAAGTCCTTGCGGTAGGCCAACTCGGCGTGCAGGTAGTGGTTGATGCCCGCCGTGTACGCGCCCATGATCGCCGACATCGACGGGTCCTCGCGGAGCCGTTCGCTGCCGTAGTCGGCGTCCCAGCCGGTGAAGCGGCCGTCGAGCCTGCCGACGGTCTGCTTGCGGTCACGCAGGAGTTCGACGAAGAAGCGGGTGTGCTCGATGCGCAGGTCGACCCGGTCGACGTACGCCTCGGACAGTCCCGAGAGGGCGGCCACCTTGGCCACCGCGGCCGCACGGTCCTCAGTGGACAGTCGGGAGCCCTGGTTCAGTGCCCACGGGTAGTCCCGCGTGGCGAACTCCTCGGCCTCGGCCAGGACCTCGGCGAGTGGACGGTCGCCGTGCAGGCCGTGGTGGTGGGCGATGGCGGCGTACGTCGGCAGGTAGAGCGCGTACGGCAGGTCGTTGCCATCGGTGAAGTGCAGCGTGGCGAAGTCGAGCACGGAGCTGATCAGGATCAGGCCGTTGAGGTACATGCCATGCCGGGACTGCAGGTGCTGAGCCAGCCCGCCCGCGCGGGTCGTGCCATAGGACTCACCCGCCAGGAACTTCGGCGACACCCACCGGCCGTGGCGCGTCGTCCACAGTCGGATGACCTCGCCGACGGACTCCAGGTCGGCCTGGAAGCCGTGGTGGTCGCCGGGCTTCTCGCCCTTCACCGCGCGGGAGAACCCCGTGGACACCGGGTCGATGAACACCAGGTCGCTGTGGGTCAGGAGGGTCTCCTGATTGTCGACCAGGCCATAGGGCGGCGGCACCGACCCGCCCGCGTCACCGCTGACCACACGACGGGGGCCGAACACGCCGAGGTGCAGCCAGATACTCGATGATCCGGGCCCGCCGTTGAAGGCGAAGGTGACCGGCCGGGTGGCCGGGTCGGCCCCGTCGAGCGTGTAGGCGGTGACGAAGACCTCCGCCTTGGGGACGTGCCCGTCGAAGGTGCCGTCGGTGACCACCTCCTTGCGCAGCACCAGCCTGCCGGTCGTCGCGGTGTAGGCGAGCTTGCGCTTGCGTACTGTCAGCGTGTGCGACGTGGTGACCAGATCGTCGGTGGGCTCAGGGGTCGTGGGCCCGTCGGCGGTTGCGTCCATGTGCCGACCCTACGGCCTGCCCTTCCCGCGTTTGGCGGGAACCGATGACAATGGACGAACTCGACCGCGCGGTAAGTCAATGTCGAGCCTGCCCCCGCCTGGTGACCTGGCGCGAGGAGGTCGCGCGCGTCAGGCGGGCCGCTTTCCGGGACCAGGAATACTGGGGCAGACCGGTTCCCGGCTTCGGTCCGGCGGACGCGGGTATCGCCATCATCGGCCTGGCCCCAGCCGCCCACGGCGCCAACCGCACCGGCCGAATGTTCACCGGCGACCGCTCCGGAGACTTCCTTTACGCCGCGCTGCACGCGGTCGGCCTGGCCTCCCAGCCGACATCGGTGTCGGTCGACGACGGCCTGGAGTTGTACGGAGTCCGGATCACGGCCCCAGTCAAGTGCGCGCCGCCCGCCAACAAGCCGACACCGCTGGAACGGGACACGTGCAGGCCGTGGCTGGAGCAGGAGTTGGAACTGCTCCGCCCCACCCTGCGAGCGGTCGTGATCCTCGGCGCCTTCGGCTGGCAGGCGGCGCTGCCGGTGCTTTCTCGATTCTGGACGGTGGGGCGGCCGACGTTCGGGCACGGGGTCTCGTACGCGGCGGCGGCGGTCGACGGCGGAGCCGGGTTGCGGCTGCTGGGCAGCTACCACGTGAGCCAGCAGAACACGTTCACCGGGAGACTGACCCAGGAGATGCTGCAGCGCGTGTTGAGGCAGGCGATCACCTGCTCCCGGGGTCATGGGGGCGATCATGGATGAGTTCTGGAGTGGCAGCGCCTATGGCGTGCACGCCCCGTTGACCGACGAAGCGGTGCGCGAGGCTGAGCGGGCTCTCGGCGTGGCGCTGCCCGCCACGTTGGTAGAACTCCTTCGCGTCCAGAACGGCGGCGGCGTGGTTTTCGGTCGAACCGCGTACCCGACGAGCACACGGACGTCATGGGCACCTGATCAGGTGCCGTTCGAGGACCTGATGGGAATCGGCCCCGCCGGAAGCGTGCGGACGATTCTGGACACGCCGCACCTGGTGCGGGAGTGGGACTTGCCCGAACCCATCGTGCTGCTCACCGGCGATGGCCACTGGTGGATCGCGTTGGACTATCGGGTGTGCGGTCCGACAGGTGAACCCTCGGTCGCCTGGCTCGACGTCGACATGCGGGAGGACCTGACTCTCGCCCCTGACTTCCGGTCCTTCATCGAAGGCCTGGTCCCCACAGCCGCGTTCGCTGAGGACGTCGGGTGAGGCCGCTGGTCCTGCTGGGTCGTCGAGCACCATCCGCTCCGTGTGAACACCGTGATGCTCCGCTGACCGACGAAGCTGTGGGCACTCGGTTTGGCACTGCGCGTCGCGACGGCGACTGCGGATCAGCCGGCCTGGTGACGCTGGAGCGACTGCGCATCCATGTTCCGCAAAGCAATATGTTCCGTGTGTCACGGAACGAGGCGAAACGCGGAACAACCGAAGCCGAACTCGTATCGGCCGCCGAGTTGGCGGTCCGCTTCGCATTGCCCGCCACGTGGTCGATCATGACGACAGGACGGCAGCACCACACTGTTGGCGCGAAACCTTGCGTGTCGTGCCTCGGAGACGCTGTCAGCGGCCGTGGTGGAGCAAGCGGCGCGCGATCTTCGGGCGCTCGTGGCGGGGCCGGACGACCTGCTCCCGGTTCTCGCCGCCGATGCCGAAAGGGGATTCGGCGACCCCGACGAGAGATCAAGATGTCGATGGTCGCTCCTGTGGATGATCTCCTGGGTCAGTTCGATCGCGTGGAGATCGCTGGGTGAGGCCGCTGATCCTGCTTGACGTCGACGGCCCGCTCAACCCGTTCGCTGCCCCGGCCTGCGCCAGGCCGCCTGGGTTTGTCGAGCACGCCATCCGGCTGTCGCGGTGGGATCGGCGCAAGGTTCTGCGGTTGTGGCTGAACCCGACTCACGGGCCCGACCTGTGCGCGCTGGCCGAGCGCGCCGACGCCCAACTCGCCTGGGCGACGACGTGGGAGCACCGGGCGAATACCGTGATCGCGCCCGTGATCGGGTTGCCGAACCTGCCGGTCATCGACGTCGGCGGTGCGGGGGAGTCCTGGAAGTTCCCGGCCGTCGCCCGCTATGCCGGGGATCGGCCGCTCGTCTGGCTCGATGACGACTTCGACCTCTTCCCCGCCGCCCGCGATCACTTCCTTGCCGGCCGACGTGCACCCACCGAGTTGCTGCGGGTCGATCCGAGGCTGGGGCTGTCCGGCGAGGATCTGCACGCCGTCGAACTGTGGCTGCTTTCTGTTGCCCGCTAACGAAAGCGCGTAGGGCGATGGCCGATTTCCGCTCTGCCGTAGCGTCGCGATCATGTCGGCGTTGTGGGGTGCGGTCTGGGGTGCGATCGGGGGCGCCACGGTCGAGATTTTGCAGTTGTCGGGGGACATCAAGGCCAAGCGTGGCTGGCCGTGGAAGGGGCTGCCGCACGGGCCGTGGCCGGACGTCGTCGCGATTCTGCTGCGGATCGCCGGTGGGTCGGCGCTGGCGTCGGCCGCGGCGGCGAGTGGGCAGTTCGTGGAGGCGTTCGGGCCGTTCGGCTTCGGTGCCGCGGCGCCGCTGTTGATCGAAAAGATCACCGGGTCGGTGACGCCGACAGTCGAACCGCCCGCTGTGGAGCCGCCTGGCCTGCCGGAGGCTGGTGGCGATGACACCGCCTGAGTCCTTCGGCGCCGCCGTCCTGCAGGCCCTCGGCGGACATCGGCGACCGCGGCGAATCGGCGCGGTGGACCCGTCGTTCGGTTCGCACCTCGGTCAGGCGTTGGCTGGTCGGAGGTCGACCAGCGTCGCGGTCCCGCCACCGCGCCACCGGATGTGGGCGGCGATCCTCACCGGGCTTCTGGTTTGCGCGGGGGTCTTCACGGTCACCGCCCTTAACCCCGGAGACGACGACGGATACGCGGTCCCGTGCGCCGACGGGTCGATCCGGGTGAGCGTCCCACAGACGTTCCAACCGACCTTCACGGCGCTGATCAGTCGCTACAAGGGACTTTGCCCGTCATTGGACATCACCACGCTGACCGCGGGCGCGACGCCCGGGCCAGAGGCTGACGCGTCCTTCAACCTCGACGGACCGTCCGGGGTGCTCGCGGTCGTTCCGTACGTGATGGTGGTCAACACCGCCACCGAGATCGACTCGCTGACCCTTGCCCAGATCCGCTCCGTCTATCAGCAGGAGGCGGCCAACTGGGCGCAGGTGACCGGAAACGGCCCCGACACCAGGGTCACCTTGGTCGGCCGCCGATCACCATCTCTGGACCGCACGGTCTTCGAGCGTTCAGTCCTGGGCGCGCCCGCGCCGGCCGAGGGCTCGGCGGACTGCGCCGTCGGCCTACCGGAGGCCGAACCGGTGCTCTGCCATCGGAACTCACCCGACGAACTGGTCGACGTCGTAGCCGACATACCGGGGTCGATGGGATACGCCCCGCTCACGGCGGTCGATGGAAAGCCCGGCGTCCAGGCCATCAAGATCGACGGGTTCGCGGCCGACGACGTCTCGATCCGGGCCGGGAACTACCCGTTCGTCGGCCGACTCGCTTTCTCGCCGCGCGATGAGCCCGTCGACGGCACCCCGCTCGCCGACCTCTACGAGTACCTGCGGAGCGACCAAGCCGCCGACATCCTCCGCCGCGACGGCTTCTTTCCCTGCGCCGACATACCTAACTGCTGAGCCACTCCGTCACGACCGCGAGGAACTCCGCGGGCGCGTCCTGATGCGGGGTGTGGCCCGCGTCGATCGTCACGAACGTGCAGTCCTTGATCATCGCCGCGTATTCCGCCAGTGCGTCCTGCGGGATCTGGCTGGTCGGGCCGCCCGCGATCACCAGGGTCCGCGCGGTGATGGCGGCCAGCGCGTCCCGCCGGTTGGCGCTTGGGTGGTCGACCTGCACGCGGAGGTCGCGCACCGCCCGCCAGTCGTAGGGCAGCGAGTCGTCCTCGGGGTTGGGCCTGCCGGATGACGGCGGGTCGGCGGGAACCGGCGGGCGCGGCTCCTCCAACACCAGCTCACCCACCAGGTCCGGCCGTTCCGCGGCCACGAGCGAGGCGACGACGGCCCCCATCGAGTGGCCGATCAGCAGTGGCCGGTCGAGCCCGAGGAGTGCGAGCGCGTGGACCACGTCCTCGGCCATCAGTTCCAGCGAGTACTCCGGCGTGCGGTCGCTGCGGCCGTGGCCCCGCAGGTCGAAGGCGTGCAGCAGGCCGGGCAGCGCGACCGCGTCCCAGGTCGTGGTGTCGTGGCCGAGGCCGTGGAGCAGGACGGTGGGGGCGCCGGAACCGGATCGCACACAGTTCAGCCGAACGCCGTTGGGAAGCAGCACACGATCGACATTACGCAAATCCCTGGTACCGTCGAGTGCAGCGCACACCGCCGCGCGGGGGCCGCGAGGAAACCCAGGCGGGCTAAGGAATCTCCTGTGACGACCGCGCTCATCGCTCTACTTCTCCTCTGGCACCCCTATGTCCTGAGTCGACTGCTGCCCGACCGTACTGTCGAGGTCCGAGTCCGGCCGCTGGCCATGGAGATCGACATCGTCATTACCCGAATGTGATCGCGCCCACAGCTCCGGTGGTGCATGCTCGGCTGGTGAGGTCCCGTCTGCCCGCGTTGCTGGTGGTGGCCGCGATGCTGGTGCTCGCGGTCGCCGCGGCGCGGGGGGAGTCGGCGGTGCCCCGCGGCGGGCCGTTGGGGGCGGTGTCCGATCCGCCGGAGGCATCGGTGACGCCGCAGGCGGAGAAGGTCGAGCGCAACTTCTTCCTCGACCTGCTCGGTGGACTCACCACGGGCATGTTGCTGCTGCTTGTCGTCGCGATGCTGCTGGTCGGGGCGGCGGCGATCCTGGCAGGCCTGACGAGGCGTCGGCGGTTGGCGCGGCCGCGACTGGCCGTCGAAATCGCTGGGACCGAGGACGCCGAGCCCGGGATGGCGGTGGTCGACCTCGCCGCGGCGGCCAAGTCGGCCAGGGTCGCGCTGAGCAGGCGGGTCGGGGGTCCGCCCGCCGACGCGATCGTGGCGGCCTGGCTGGTCCTGGAGCGCGCCGCGGCGGCGGCGGGGACGCGGCGGGCGCCGCATGAGACGCCGACCGAGTTCGCCTCGCATGTGCTCGCGGCGCATCAGGCCGATGCCACCGAGCTGCGCGACCTCTACCACCGCGCGCGGTTCGGCGGCACTGTGACCGCCGCGGATGTCGACGCCGCTGACCAGGCGTTGTCCCGGTTGGCGGCGACGCTCATGCGGGCGGGCCGATGAGTCCCGGCCGCAGCTGGTTCATCGCCTTGCTCGTGGGCGCGGTGGTGGCTGGGCTGGCGGTGTGGCCGGGCAACATCCCGGTGTTCTGGGCCGTCGGCATCGGCGTCCCGGCCGCCGCTGTGACCCTGCTCGCCACCCGCTACGCCGGGCCGCTCGATCCACTGTGGAGCGCCGTCCCCGACGGCGTCGGGCCCGCGACCGAGTTGCAGGCGGCCAACCTGGCCAGCAGGCTCGCCGAGGCCGCCGACGACCAGTCGCGGTTCGTCACCCGGATTCAGCCGCGGCTGCGCAGGCTCGCCACCGCCGCGCTGCGAGAGCGTGGAATGTCCGATGTGGACTCCGAAGCCGCGAAAGCCTTCCTGGGGAACGAATTGCACACCGTGATCACCTCGCCCACCGCCGAACTGCCGCCGCCCGCCCGGCTGGCCGCGCTGCTCAACCGACTGGAGAGACCGTGACACCATCCACTGTGGAGGAAGCGGCCGCCGCGGTGACCAAGGCGCTGGCCGAGGTGGTCGTCGGCCGCGAGCGCACCGTCCGGCTGGCGCTGGCCGCGGTCCTCGCGGGCGGGCACGTGCTGATCGAGGACGTGCCGGGGCTCGGCAAGACGCTGCTCGCCAGGGGCATCGCGCGGGCGCTGGGTCTGGACTTCGCGCGCCTGCAGTGCACGCCGGACCTGCAGCCCGCCGATGTCACCGGGTCGTTCCTGTTCGACCCGGCGACCCGCGAGTTCGCCTTCCGGCCCGGCCCGGTGTTCACCGGGCTGCTGCTGGCCGACGAGATCAACCGGACCCCGCCGAAGACCCAGTCCGCGCTGCTGGAGGCGATGCAGGAGCGGCAGGTCACCGTCGAGGGCCGCACGTTCCCGCTGGCCCGGCCCTTCCACGTCGTCGCCACCGCCAACCCGATCGAGTACGAGGGCACCTACCCGCTGCCCGAGGCCCAGCTCGACCGCTTCCTCCTGCGCCTCGACGTCGGCTACCCGCCCGCCGAGGAGGAAGTCGAGGTGCTGCGCCGCCGCCTGTCCCGCCGCACCGAGGACGCCGAGGTCGGCCAGGTCGTCGACGCCGCCGCCGTGCGCGAACTGCAGGCCGCCGTCGAACTCGTCGACGTCGACGAGGACGTGCTGCGCTACTGCGTCGACCTGGCCAGGGCCACGCGCGCGCACCCGGCCGTCGAAGTGGGTGCCTCGCCGCGCGGTTCGCAGGCGTTGTTGCTGGTAGCCAGGGCCCTTGCGGTGATCGCGGGGCGGGACTACGTGCTGCCCGAGGACGTCAAGGAGTGCGCCGTCGCCGCCCTGGCCCACCGGCTGACGCTCCGCGCGGAGACCTGGAGCAGCGGCGTCAGCGGGGTCGCGGTGGTGACGGAGTTGCTCGCGTCGGTCCCCGGCCCACCCAGCAGCGCGGGGCGATGAGCGGCCGGGTCCTCGCCTGGGCGCGCGCCAGGCGGGCGGCGGGCACGGCCGGGTGGCGCGGCACCGACGCCCTGGTCCGCGGCGCCGTCGGCGGACTCGGGCTCGTCGCGCTGGGAGTCGTGCTGCACCGGTTCGAGCTGTTGCTCATCGGCGCTCCGCTGCTGGTCAGCACGGTCCTCGCGCTCGCGGCCCCGGTGGGCGAGCCGCCGACCCCGCGCGCCGAGCGGCTGCCGCGCACCGTCGAGGCGGGCGACGACGCCCGGCTGACAATCCGGGTCACCCCTGGTCCGGGCGTTGAGTTCCTCGCCGTGCGCCTGCCCGCACCGGACGCCCCGGGCATCGGGCCCGTGCACCTGCTGCCAGGCCAGATCGGCGCGCTGCGCGCCCGCCTGCGCTGGAACGCCTGGGGCGAGGGCGTCGACGTCCGGCCGGACCACCTCACCGCCTCCCGCGACGCGCTGC
>DATLIA010000290.1:0-17104 GCA_035540215.1 Actinokineospora sp.
GCCGAGCGGGCGGCGGACTCGCGGGCGGCGGCATGCCGATGATGGGTGGCATGGGCGGAATGGGCGGCCAGCAGGGCGGCGACGCCGAACACAAGTCACGCAACCGCGTTGTCGGTAGCCCCGAGGACATCTTCGGCAAGCCCACCAAGACCTCCCCATCGGTGATCGGCGAAGACGACTGACGGCAGCCCCGCACGAGCTGCTTGAAACGCAAAAGCGGGCCTTGATCGGTGATCCGATCAAGGCCCGCTGTGTCTGTTCCGCTGCTATTCCGGCTGGATCCAGGCCACGTGCATCAGCGCCTGGCCGACCTTGCGGCTGACGAGCGTGCCTCGGCCAGGGGGCATCGCGGACGGCTTGACGGTGCCCAGGAGGGCGCCCTCGTCCTTGTTGCCCGCCATGACGATGCCAGGGCTGGCGATCTCGCGCAGCTTGCCGAGGATGGGGTCGAACATGGCTCGCGCGGCGCCGCCGGAGCGGCGGGCGGCGATCATGTGGAGACCGACGTCCTTGGCTTGGGGGAGGAACTCCGACAGGGGCTGCAGCGGGTTGTTGCCCTGCGGGGCGACCAGATCGTAGTCGTCGACGATGACGAAGAGTTCCGGGCCCTTCCACCAGGAGCGGTTCTTGAGCTGCTCCTGGGTGACGTCCGGGCCGGGCAGCCGCTTGAGCATCGAGCCGCGGACGTCCTTGACCATGTCGTTGAGCTGGTTGGACGACACCGCGTACCCGAGCAGGTGATTGGTGTCGATGAAGCCAAGCATGGTCCGGCGGTAGTCGACGAGCAGGATGACCGCTTCCTGCGGGGTGTAGCGGTCCATGATTCCGCGCACGATGGTGCGGATCAGGTTCGTCTTGCCGGACTCGCCCTCGGCGAAGGCCATGAAGTGCGGCTCGGACTCGAAGTCGAGGTAGACCGGGGCCAGCTCGTTCTCGTCGATGCCGATCGGGACCAGCTTGGAGTCGCGGCGGGGGTCCTGGGCGATGAGGTCTTCGTAGGTGATGACCTCGGGCAGCAGGCGGACCCTGGGCGCGGTGCGGCCGCGCCAGGCGGCTTTGATCTTGGCGACCGCGTCTTGGACGCCGCCCGCGACGTCCTCGGGGTTGCTGGACCCGTCGATGCGGGGCAGGCCGGTGAGGAAGTGCAGCTTGTCGCGGGACAGGCCGCGGCCGGGGCGGCCCGCCGGGATGTTGACCGCCACTCGACGGTCCACATCGGACTCACTGGGGTCACCGAGGCGCAGCTCGAACCGGGTGCCGAGCAGGTCCTTGAGCGCCGGGCGGATCTCGGCCCAGCGGTTGGCGGCCACGATCACGTGGATGCCGTAGGACAGGCCCTGCGCGGCCAGGTTGACGACCTGCATCTCCAGCGACTCGAACTCCTGGCGGAAGTTCAGCCAGCCGTCGACGATCAGGAAGACGTCGCCGAACGGGTCTTCCTTGATCTCGCCGCGCCGCTTGCGGTTGCGGAAGTCGGTCATCGAGTCGATGCCCAGGTCGCGGAAGAGCTGTTCGCGGGTGGACACCAGGCTGACGACCTCGGCGACCATGCGGCGGGCCTTGTCCGGGTCGATACGACCGGCGACACCACCGACGTGCGGGAGGCCGTCGAGCGTGCCCATCGTGCCGCCACCGAGGTCGAGGCAGTAGAACTGCACTTCCTCGGCGGTGTGCGTCAGCGCCATCGACATGATCAGCGTGCGGAGCATCATCGACTTGCCCGACTGGGGGCCGCCGGCGATCGCCGCGTGGCCCGCCGCACCGGAGAAGTCGGCCCACAGCAGGTCGCGGCGCTGCTCGAACGGCTTGTCGATGATGCCGAGCGGCACCTGCAGCCTGCCGTTGCCGTAGAAGCCGACCGGCGACAGACCGCGGTCCTCGGTGGGCTGCAGCGGCGGGAACAGCGTGTCGAGCGAGTTGGGCTCGTTGAGCGGCGGCAGCCACACCTCGTGCGCGGGCGGGCCCTGGCCGATGAGCCTGCCGACGATGACGTCGAGTTCGCTGGCCTCGGTGCCGCCCTCGGGCTTCTTCTCCTCGACGACCGGCTCTAGCGGCTTCTCGGGTTCCTTGGGGATCTCGACGTAGTCGGGCACGAACAGCTTCGCGCGCCGGTCGCCGCTGACCGCGGTCGCGGGCCCCGCGGCCTGCATGCCCGCGGGCCGGTACGGCCCGGACACATACGCGGCCTTGAACCGGACCATCGTGCTCGTGTCGTACTTCAGGTAGCCAGAACCGGGGATCGACGGCAGCTCGAACGCGTCCGGCACGCCGATCGCGGCCCGGGACTCGGCGGCGGAGAACGTCTTGAGACCGATCCGGTAGGACAGGTGCGAGTCAAGGCCGCGCAGCTTGCCCTCTTCGAGGCGCTGCGATGCGAGCAGCATATGCATCTGCAGCGACCGGCCGAGTCGGCCGACGGCGACGAACAGATCGATGAAGTCGGGCTTGGCCGACAGCAGCTCGGAGAACTCGTCGACGACGATGAACAGCGCGGGCAGCGGGTCGAGGTCGGCGCCGTTCTCGCGCGCCTTCTCGTACTCCCACACGTTCTTGAAGTTGCCGCCGTTCTTCAGCGCCTCCTGGCGGCGGTTCATCTCGCCCGCCAGCGCGTCCTTCATGCGGTCGACCAGTGTCAGGTCGCCCTGCAGGTTGGTGATCGTCGCGGCGACGTGTGGCGCGTCGTCCAGACCGAGGAACGTCGCGCCACCCTTGAAGTCGACCAGGATGAAGTTCAGCGTGGTCGAGGAGTGCGTTGCCAGCATGCCCAGCACGAGCGTGCGCAGGAACTCGGACTTTCCGGAACCGGTGGCGCCGATGCACAGGCCGTGCGGGCCCATGCCCTCCATGGCCGCTTCCTTGATGTCGAGTTCGACGAACTGGCCGAACTCGCCGATGCCGAACGGGACGCGGTAGCGGTCGCGCACCGGGCGTGGACGCCAGGCCTGCTGCACGTCGAAGGTCATCGGGTCGCCCGGGATGCCGAGCAGTTCCAGCAGCGTCGGGTTCGCGTTCAACGGCTCGTCGTCGCCGGAGTCGGCGGCGGCACCGCTGAGCCGGTACGGCGCGAGCTTGCGGGCCAGCGCCTCGGCCTCGGCGACGCTGAGGTTGTCGGGGTCGGCGAACCACTCGACGCCGCTGGCGCTGCGGGCGCCGAGCCGGTCTTCCTCGACGACCAGCCGCAGGCCGCGGCGGGCGGTGAGGTTGCCGAGGCAGTCGGACAGGTCCATCAGCGTGACGCCGACCAGACCCTCCTCCAGGATGATCTGCTCCTCGCGGGTGACCTCGCCGTCATCGATGACGATCACGATGTGCGGCTGGTCGGGCTGCGGCGGGGCGTTGCGGGTGAACCGCTGCCGGTCGCGCAGCTCCTCGTCGAGCCACTCCTCGATCTGGGCCAGCGAGCCCGCCATCATCCGCAGCTGCCCGATGCCGTCGGCCAGGGTCGGGTGCTGGGCGTGCGGGAGCCACTTGGCCCACTCCCACTCCTGCTTCGCCTTGCCCGCGGTGACCACGGCGACCAGCACGTCGTCCGGGGTGTGGAAGGTGACGAGCTGGGCGATCAGCGCGCGGGCGAGGCCGCGGGTCAGCTCCCGGTCGCCGGTCAGGCCGACCGCGGCGAACCCGCGGATGGCGACCTGGATCGGCAGTTCCGGCACGATCGAGTGCGCGCGGACGAACCGGCGCAGCGCCAGCGTGGCGATCGGCTCCAGCTCGTCGACCGGTCCGGTCTGCGGCGGCACGAGCCGGGTCGCCAGGCGCTGGGAACCGCGCCCGGCGCGCAGGTGGCAGAAGTCCGGGTCGGCCTGGCGGCGCTCCCACATGCGCCTGCTCGTGGCGATCGACCACAGGGCCTGCGGGTCGGGGTGGGTCCACTCCAGGGAGGCGCGCTGGTCGAGGCTGGCCTCACGGGCCCGGTCGCGCATCTGGCCGAGGTACCGCAGGTAGTCCTTGCGGTCCTCGTTCATCTCGGCCTTCTTCTGGCCGCCGCCACGCCCGCCGCCGCTGCCCGCCATCATGCCGACGGTCGACATCAGGAACATGCCGCCGAAGAGCAGGGAGGTGGGGTTTCGCCCACCCACCTGGAACATGAAGACCATCATGCCGATGGACATCACGATCATGACGCCGGGAAGCAGCTTCATGACGATGTTGCCAGGGATCACCCTGGGCACCTCGGGTGGTGGCTCGAGGTGGACCTCGCCACCCGGCTGCCGCGGCGCGGCAAGCCGGGGCGAACGCTTGAACTGCAGCGTGCTCACCGGACGGACACCTCTTTACCTCGACTGCGGCTTGGGAGAACTTATCGAACCGCCAGGTCCGGCACGGCGGGTTCCGCCGAACCAGTCCGGCCGGTGGGGTCTCGCGCAGACCCGCGCGGCGGCGGCGCCGAGGAACAGCACGCTGATCGCGAGCGCGCCGAGCGCCTTCGCGGTGAGGTACATGATCGGCACCAGCGCCGCGGCGGCCGCGACCACCAGCAGCGGGGCCCACTCGACGCGGGACGCGGGCCCGGGCAGCGCGCGGAACCCCACGAACGGGTAGCCGACCGCGAAGACCAGCATCGTCACGCCGACCGACGCCACACCTGGTCCACGTTCGACGAACAGCAACGCCGTCGTCCCGATCGACGACCCGGTCATGAGCAGTCCCAAGGCGACTCGCCCGATCCGCCACTGGCCCGCGGAGGACCAGCCCATCGAGCCCGCCGCGACGCCGTAGGCCAACGCGGGCACCACGGCGACGATTTGCGAATCCGCCACCACGAACGACAGCACAGCCGCGCCGACCGCCAACACACAAAGCACGACCGGCAGCGCCGCGCGGATCAGGGAGCCGAACTCCCGCCGCTGACCATCCACCCCCGACAACCTTCCCCGAACCAAGACAGAGTTACCCGGACAACCTAAACCGGTCGATCGCCCGCGGGCCGAACGCCCGCGCCGAGTAACTGTCCAGCGGAGACAAGGACCAGGACGCCCAGCACGACCGCGGCCACGCCTGCCCCGGAGATGACGGTGAAGTAGATGAGCGCCACCGCGAAGGCCACCGCGGCCAGGCCGAGCCCGAACCGCTGGGTGCCCTCCGCCCGCGCCGCGAGCAGGATCAAGATCGAGCCGCCCATGAACAGGGTCGCGAGCGCGAGTGAGCTGAGGCTCCTCGACTGCAGATAGACGACGGCGGTCATCGCGACCGCGGCGACCACCGCCAAGATCGGGAACCAGTCCAGGGCCGCGGCGGGCTTGATCAGGCCGGACGGGCCGATCAAGGTCACCGCGACGGCGCCCACCAGGAACATCGCGCCGAACATGAGCGAGTTCGGGTTGCGACCGCCCTCGATGAAGATCGTGACCGTGATCGCCATCGCCGCGCCGACCGCGACCAGCCCGAGACCGAGCCGCGTCACCAGGCTCCGACCGGCCGGGGTCCACGCCATGGTGGCCACCGCCGCTAGGAAGACCAGCGGCGGGACCAGCGCGCCAACGTGTCTGGTGATCAGGAAGGCGAAGATCGCGACACCGACCGCGGCCACGCACACCACAGCGGGAATCAGCCTGCCCACGGCCGAGACCGACACCGTCGACGCACCTTCCGACACGTTTCCTCCCCCATTTGGTCAAGCATTCTCGGGAACCGCCGCACCCGCCGAACCCGGTATGGCCATACTAGGGGCGGTTCCGGCCCGTCCGGGACTCTTCGAGCGGACCTGTGGACAACTCAAGGGGGCAGGCGGTGGCTTCGGGAACGACCGTGTTCAGCCGGGTGACGGTGGTCGCGCCGAGAACACGAATCGACGTCGCGCTGCCCGCTGACGTCTCCGTGGCCGACCTCTTGCCGATGCTGCTGGACATGGCCAAGGAGGCCACGCCGGACGGCGGCGCCCGGCACGGTGGCTGGTGTCTGGCCAAACTCGGCGACAACCCACTCGACCCGAGCCGCACCCTCGGCTCGCTCGGCATCGTCGACGGCGACATGCTGCAGCTGCGCAAGCGGGCCGAGAACCCGCCGCCCGCGCTGTACGACGACGTCGTCGACGCCATCGCCGAGTCCACCCCGGACAGCTACCGGCCGTGGACCAAGGCGACCGCCAACCGCATCGGCCACGTCGCGGGCGCGCTCGCGCTGATCGTCGGCGCCCTCGCGGTGTTCATGGCGGGCCCGATGTGGGGCGGCGGCAACATCGGCCCGGCGATCACCGCGGGCGCGGCCAGCGTCATCGCCGTCGCCATCGGTGCCGTGATCGCCCGCGGCTACCAGTCCAAGACCACGGGCGTGCTGATCGCCGCCGCGGGCGGACTCCCGCTGGCCTTCGTCAGCGGCCTGTCGATCGTGCCCGGCTATCCCGGCCGCGCCAGCCTGCTGCTGGCCTGCGCGCTGGTGCTGATCGTCGCCTCGGCGTCGATCATGCTGATCGGCTCCGGCATCACCACCTTCGTCGCCGCGGGCACGGCCGCCGTGCTCGGTGTGGTCGCCTTCGGCATCGCGACGCTGGTCGCGCACCCCGCCGCGGGCATCGCGGCGGGCACTGTCGCCGTGGCGCTCGGCGCCCTGTCCGTGCTGCCCAGGCTGACCATCCAGCTCGCCAGGCTGCCGCTGCCCAACGTCCCCGGAAGCGCGGAGGACCTCAAGGAGGACACCGGCTTCCCGGACTACCGCTCCATCGAACGGCGCGCGGGCCTGGCCCACGAGTACATGACCGGCATGATCATCGGTTGCGGCGTCGCCGCCGCGATCGGCGCCATCGTCGCCGCGGGCTCGCCCAAGATCTGGGGCGTCATCCTCGGTGTGCTGGCCACGCTGGTCCTGCTGCTCCGCGCGCGCACCTACGCCAACGGCAGCCAGGCGGTCGCCCTGCTGGTGTCGGGCATGATCAGCGCGGCGGGCATCCTGCTCGGCTGGCTGACCACCGCCGACCCGTTCTCCCGGCTGCTATGGGTGTTCGGCGCGCTGGTGATCCTCGGTGCCGCCGCGCTCGTCCTCGGCGTGATCTTCCCGGAGCAGCGGTTCTCGCCGCCGCTGCGGCGCACGGTCGAGATCATCGAGGCGATCTGCATCGCGTCGGTCCTCCCCATCGCACTCGCGGTCATGGATCTCTACAGCACCCTGCGGCAGGTCTCGTTCTGATGCGTCGCTTCCCGGCTGTCGTGGCCGCGGCCACGCTGATGATGATGGTCCCGGCGGCGCCGATGGCGGTCGCCCAGCAGGAGGAACCGCCGTCGATGGCGTTTCCGCCGCCGCTGGAACCAGGGTTCCCGGTGCCGCAGGGCACCGCGCCGGACACCGAGTACCACAACGCCACCGCCTGCATCGGCTCGCTCAACCAGGGTGTGGACCTCAAGAACAAGCCGTGGGGGCAGATGCAGCTGCGGTTCGACGAGCTGCACAAGTTCGCCACCGGCAAGGACGTGCTGGTCGGCGTGATCGACACCGGCGTCAAGCAGCACCCGTACTTCCAGGGCCGGGTCAAGGGCGGCGGCGACTACGTGATCACCGCGCACAACGGCCTTGAGGACTGCGACGGACACGGCACCGAGGTGGCGGGCATCATCGCGGCCAAGCCGCCTGCCGAGATCGGGTTCAAGGGCATCGCGCCCGACGCGTCGATCCTGTCGATCCGGCAGTCGAGCACGAACTACAAGGGCAAGCGGCCGACGCCGTCCAACCCCAACGGCGAGACCACCGCGGGCACCATCGACACCCTGGCCCAGGCCATCGTCCACGCGGCGAACCAGGGCGTGAAGGTGCTCAACATGTCCGTCGACAGCTGCCGACCGGCGGCCGCGGGCCCGATCACCCCGTCGGAGAAGAACCTGCAGGCCGCGCTCCGCTACGCCTACGAGGTCAAGGACGTCGTCCTGGTCGCCTCCGCGGGCAACTCCGGCGAGAACAGCTGCACCGACGCGACCAACGGCACCGACCCGAACCGCCCGCTCAACCTGGTCACCCCGCCGTGGTTCTCCGAGTACGTGATCTCGGTGGCGGCGATGACCCGCACCGGCGACCCGGCGGAGTTCTCGGTGCAGGGGCCGTGGGTCACCGTCGCCGCGCCCGGCACGGAGATCATCTCGCTGGACCCGGCGGGCAACAGCGAGGGCCTGGCGAACATGCAGGTCCTGTCCAACGGCAACAAGACCGCCATCCAGGGGACCAGCTTCGCCGCGCCGTACGTCGCCGGACTCGCCGCGCTCATCCGCGAGCGCTTCAAGGACCTCGACGCCAAGCAGGTCCGCAAGCGCATCGAGGTCACCTCATCGCACCCGGCCGCGCCCGGCGGGCGGGACAACCTGGTCGGCCACGGCATGATCAACCCGATCGGCGCGCTGACCGCGATGATCCCCAGCGAGCAGGACATCCCCGCCGACAAGGCGCTCGACGTCAAGATCGACCTGCCGCCGCCGGTGGTGAAGGACTGGACGCCGATGCGGGTCGCCCTCATCGGGTCCGGCGCCGGTCTGCTCGTCCTGCTGGTGACCCTGTTCGTCGTGCACACCGTGCGCCGCAACCGCAGGGGTGGGCTCGAACCGCGCGGCTCGGCGTGACGGCCTACCACGTAGGGTGACCCGGAACCGGGAGATCACAAGGGGTCGGGAAAGTGGCACTGCGCGTCGCGGTTGACTTCGGCACGTCCAGCACGTGTGTCGCGGTCTCCGTGCACGGCCGCGAGCCGCAGGTCGTGGTGGTCGACGGGCAGCCGCTGCTGTCGTCGGCCGTGTACGCCGCGCCGGACGGGACGCTGTTCGTCGGGCAGGAAGCCGAACGCCAGGCCGCGCTCGACCCGTCCCGCTACGAGCCCCACCCCAAGCGCCGCGTCGACGAGGCCGAACTGCTGCTCGGCGACGCCGTGATCCCGGTCAGCGCGGTCTTCCGGACTGTCCTGGGCCGCGCGGTCGCGGAGGCGCGACGGGTCGCGGGCGGCGCCCAGGTCAACCAACTCGTACTCACCCACCCCGCCGATTGGGGCGGCGTGCGGACCCAGGTCCTTCGGCAGGCCGCCGCCGGGCTCGCCGACCGGACCGTGTTGGTCCCCGAGCCGGTGGCCGCCGCGGTGTTCCACTCCGCGAGCTACCCGAGCGGCCCTGGCGGACGCACCCTCGCCGTGCTCGACCTCGGCGGCGGGACGGTCGACGTCAGCGTCGTGCGGACCTCCGCGGCGGGCAGGCCCGCGCCGCCGTTCACCGTGCTGGCCACCAAGGGCGACCCGCACTTCGGCGGCGCCGACATCGACGAACTGCTGCTCGGCCACGTCGGCGACATGGTCTCCACCGGCGACCCGGACGCGTGGCGCGCCCTGGTCGAGGGCCGCGACCTGGCCGACCGCCGACGGCGGCGCGTCCTGCGCCAGGACATCCGCGGTGCCAAGGAGACCTTGTCGCGACACACCTATACAGATGTCCCGCTGCCGTCCCCGTTCCCGGACGCCCACGTCACCCGGGCCGACCTGGAACGGCTGATCGGCGGTGCCGTGAGCCGGGCGGTCGACCTGACGCTGGCCACCGTGCAAGAGGCAGGCCTGGTGCCGCGACAGCTGTCCGGGATATTCCTCGTCGGCGGGTCCAGCCGGATCCCGCTGGTCGCGCGGCTCGTCGCCGAGCGCACCGGGGTCGTGCCGGTGACCCTCGACCAGCCGGAGACCGTCGTGGCCAGGGGGGCGCTGCGCGCGGTCGCCGTCGAGCCCGAGCACACAGGAGTCGTCGGGCGGCAGGCCGAACTCGGCGACCAGACCAGGCCGGTGGTGCACCGGCCGATCCCGCCACGTCCGGTCGGTCCGCCCTCGCTGCCGTTGCCGGTCCCGCCCGCTGCGCGCCGCGGCCGGATGATCGCGCTGGTCGCGGCCGGCGCGGCGGTGGTCGTCGCCGCGGTCGTGGTCGCCGTGGTCAGCCTCATGGGACGCGACGACACCGACCCCGGCCGGGTGATCGCGCAGTACGAGTACCGCTTCGGCCTGCCGGACGGGTGGACCCAGACCGGCGGCAACCCGAACCTGCTGCGCACCGAACTCAAGCCGACCGGCGCCGAGAAGGGCGACGACCTCGTACTCGTCGAGGAGAAACGGCTCAGCTTCGACAGTTCCGCCGACCGCGCCCGCGCGATAGGCAAACTCCGCGACGACTTCGATTCCGGCGGCGACGAGTTCTCCGGTTTCGAGGAGAAAACCACGTTCGGCGGCCGCGAGGTAGTCCACTATCAGGAGCGGCTCGACCGAAAGAGCGCCACAGTCGATTGGTATGTGCTGTTCCAGGGTAATGCCCAGGTCAGTATCGGCTGCCAGTACACGGAGAGCGGACGCGACCGGGTGTTGGCAGCCTGTGATTCCGTCGTGCGCACGATGGTGATCGAAGGGTGAGGTGCCATGACCGGTAACAACCAGGGTTTCGCCGAGGCCGTAGTCCGCTTCCGGGCGGAGCTCTCGGCGGCGGTCACCCGCTCCCGCCGAGCCGCGGCCGACGCCCGCGACGAGTCGGCAGGCTTCCGGGAGCAGACCAGCGCTCTGGCTGAGGAAGTCCGCGAAGGCAAGGCGCAGACCGATCCCACCGACGAGACCAACCGCGCCACCGCCGCCGACTGGCGCCGCACGCAGGGCCTGCCGGTCGCCGAGTTCGCCGCGACCGCCCCCGCGCCCGTCGAGCCCGCCGTCGAGGACGACGACGAGGATTTCTCCGAGCGCAGCATCCTCTTCCGCGGCTGATTCACCCGGACGAATGGCGGCCGAATTCGCCATAGTGAACCCGATCGGGCGTATTCGCACTGGTAAAACCGGCGCTGACCTGCGGGTTCCGTGATGGAGCGTTAACTAGAGCAACTACCTGACTCATCTGCCCACCGAGTCGGAACCGAACCTGGCAGGGTCTCGTCGTAAGGGTTGTACGAACGAAGAACGCGTACCACCAACCACTATCTAGGGGGTAACTCCCGATGTCCGGTTACGGAATCACGCCCGAAGAGATGGCCAAGGCCGCCGTTGATGTCGACAACATCAACGAGGAGTCGCAGAACGCCCTGAACAGCCTCCGCAGTGCTCTCGACCCGCTGCGCGACAACTGGAAGGGCTCCGCCTCCCGGGCGTTCGCGACGCTGATGGAGCGCTACAACGACGACGCCCGCAAGCTGCACGACGCGCTCGCAGGCATCTCCGAGCAGCTCAAGGCCTCGAACACGGCGTACCAGGCGCAGGAAGAAGAGTCCTCGCAGTCGCTGTCGAACATCAGCAACGTCCTCGGTGGCTGATCCAGCCCTGCTTGATCTTCAGCTTCATTCCAAAACCAAGACTTTGATTCAGAGGGAGAATTGAAATGCCTAACGGCGACCAGATCCAGGTGAACTTCGCGGAGGTCGCGGCTGCCTCCCAGTCCCTGTCCTCCACCGCGGGCCAGCTCGAGAGCCTGCTCAACGACCTCAAGAGCCGTCTCGCCCCGCTGCAGGCCGGCTACACCGGTGCCGCCAAGGAAGCGTGGGACGCCAAGCAGAACGAGTGGAACCGCGCCCAGGACGACCTGCGTCAGGTCCTCGCCTCCATCGGCATGGCCGTGCAGCAGTCCGGCGACAACTACGAGGCCGTCGAGAAGGCCAACGCCGCCAAGTGGGGCTGATCGAACCGCGTTAGCGAGTTCGACTCTCTCTTCAACACCCGAGTGGGGCCCGGAGGAAACTCCTGGGCCCTACTCGGGTGTTCGGCTTTGTCGACCTGGTCTCGACCACGCTCCGCAGTAGGCCCGGTGTCGGACGTCCATGGCCGGGCCTCCCGGCCGTCAGTGCTCGTTCACGCGGTAGTCGGCGCCAGACCGGCGTCGTGGGCCCGTTCTCGGCGTCTGCCCAGGTCGGGGCCGCGGGCGGTAGTGGCCCGGCTCACTAATCCGGGCTATCGAGGGGGGCGTTTTGCTCTGCCGAACCCCACCCGGTATCTTCTTACTTTGTTGTGCGGCGTGGGGCGCATTGCTCGACTGGTTTACGCGAGTCGAGCCGCGTTGCGCGCCTCTGGGTGACCCCATCCAGAGGTGAAGCCCGCACAGGCACCCATGACGCAAGTTGACGATGAGGTAGACCCGTGCCCACGTACAGCCCTAAGCCCGGCGAGGTCGACCGCGCCTGGCACGTGATCGATGCCGAGGACGTGGTGCTCGGCCGTCTCGCGACGCATGTTGCCACGCTCCTGCGCGGCAAGCACAAGCCCACTTTCGCTCCTCACGTGGACACTGGCGACTTCGTCGTCATCGTGAACGCCGAGAAGGTTGTCCTGACGGGCAACAAGCGCGACAACGCTTTCGCGTACCGGCACAGCGGCTACCCCGGCGGTCTGCGCAAGCAGTCCTTCGGTGAGCTGCTCGACACGCGCCCCGACCGGCTGCTGGAGAAGGTCGTCAAGGGGATGCTGCCGAAGAACAAGCTCGGCCGCGCCCAGGGCAAGAAGCTCAAGGTGTACGCGGGACCGAACCACCCGCACGCCGCCCAGCAGCCCACGCCGTTCGAGATTGCGAAGGTCGTCAAGTGAGTGAAGACGCCGTGACCACCGAGACCGACGAGGTCGTCGCCGAGGTCGAGACCGCCGACGAGGCCGTCGAGGCCCCTGAGGCTGTCGAGGCTCCTGAGGCCGCCGAGACCGCCGAGGCCGAGACCGTCGAGACCGCTGAGGTCGCCGAAGCCGACGCCGTCGAGGCGTTCGACGAGGCAGTGGCGGCCGACGAGCCCGCCGCCGACGACGAGGCCCCGGCCCCGGCGCGCCTGCACCTGACGTCCGAGACCGCCCAGACCGTCGGCCGTCGCAAGCAGGCCGTCGTCCGCGTCCGGATCACCCCGGGTTCCGGCAAGTTCACCCTCAACGGCAAGAGCCTTGAGGACTACTTCCCGAACAAGGTGCACCAGCAGCTCATCCGTGAGCCCCTGGTGACCGTCGAGAAGCCGGAGTCCTTCGACATCCGCGCGAACCTGCACGGCGGCGGCATCTCCGGCCAGGCCGGTGCGCTGCGCCTCGCGATCGCGCGTGCGCTGATCGAGCTGGACAGCGAGGACCGTCCGGTCCTGAAGAAGGCAGGCTTCCTCACCCGTGACCCGCGGGCCAAGGAGCGCAAGAAGTACGGCCTGAAGAAGGCCCGTAAGGCGCCTCAGTACAGCAAGCGCTGACCTGCGCGTCAGCCAGCGTTCTACCCGGCGGGAGCAGTACGTTCGATTTTCGAACTGCTGCTCCCGTCGGCTTTTTTTCTTCTACGCTTCCCTTCTTCCCCAGCGCAGTGGAGGTCCTCCATGGCACGCCTGTTCGGTACCGATGGAGTGCGTGGCCTCGCGAACTCCGACCTGACCCCGGAGCTGGCGCTCTCCATCGCCGCGTCGGCCGCTCGGGTGCTCGCCGAGCATGACCACACCCACCGCCCGGTCGCCGTGGTCGGCAGGGACCCGCGGGCCAGCGGCGAGATGCTGCAGGCCGCGGTGTGCGCGGGACTGGCCTCCGCCGGTGTCGACGTCATGCAGGTAGGCGTGCTGCCCACGCCTGGGGTGGCCCACCTGGTCGGCGAGTTGAACGCCAACCTGGGTGTGATGATCTCCGCGTCGCACAACCCGATGCCCGACAACGGCATCAAGTTCTTCACCGCGGGCGGGCACAAGCTGGCCGACGCCATCGAGGACGAGATCGAGGCCGGGCTCGGCCAGGCCGCCCACCGGCCCACCGGTGCGGGCGTCGGCCGCGTCTACGACATCAACGACGCGCACGACCGCTACGTCGCCCACCTGCTCAAGTCGATCCCCAACCGGCTCGACGGGCTCAAGGTCGTCGTCGACTGCGCCAACGGCGCGGCGTGGGCCGCCGCCCCGCAGGCCTACCGGGAGGCGGGCGCCGAGGTCATCGCGATCCACGCGCTGCCCGACGGCGAGAACATCAATGAGGGCTGTGGCTCGACTCACCTCGACGACCTGCGCGCCGCCGTGGTCGCCGAGGGCGCCGACCTGGGCATCGCGCACGACGGCGACGCCGACCGCTGCCTCGCCGTGGACGGCGCGGGCAACGTCATCGACGGCGACCAGATCATGGCCGTCCTCGCGATCGCGATGAAGGACGCGGGCGAGCTGGTGGACGACACCCTCGTCATCACCGTCATGAGCAACCTCGGCCTGCACCTGGCCATGCGCGAGGCGGGCATCTCCTTGCGCTCGACAGCCGTGGGCGACAGGTATGTGCTGGAGGAGATCCGCGCGGGTGGCTACTCCCTCGGCGGTGAGCAGTCCGGGCACGTGCTCATCCCCGGCTACGCCACCACCGGCGACGGCCTGCTCACCGCGATGCGGCTGATGGCGCGGGTCGCAGGCACCGGCAAGTCGCTTGCCGAGCTGGCGGGCGTGATGCGCCAGCTTCCGCAGGTGCTGATCAACGTCAAGGTCGTCGACAAGGTGGCCGTCGCAGGCTCCCTGGTCGTGGCGGACGCGGTCGCCAAGGTCGAGGCCGAGCTCGGCGCCGAGGGGCGGGTGCTGCTGCGGCCGTCGGGTACTGAACAACTCGTCCGGGTGATGGTCGAGGCACCCACCCACGAATCCGCCCAATCAGCGGCCGAGCGCCTGTCCAGAGTCGTCGCCGACGTAGGCTGAGCGCATGAGCCTGGGCCTGAGCGAAATCCTGATCCTGGTACTGGTCGGGATCTTCGTGCTCGCCGGCATGATCGCCGCTCGTCGAGCCGCCCGCCGCTGACCGCAGGCTGAACTCACTGTTCGCGTCCGCAACGGCGCGGGAACCGCGCATCGCACCAACGAGTCCTATTCGCGCTGAACGACGCCCATGGTCGTGGGTCGGACGGTAATCTGCGGATTGCGGGTCGTTCTCGGCGAAAGCCTGGGAGGGGAATCTGGTGGGGAACGGTAAGGGCGGCGGGTTCGACTACGACGCCGAGTCGGTGCGTGCGTTCGCGGCGGTGTTCGCCGAGGCCCAGTCCGAGGTCACGAAAATCCAGGGCGAGCTGGGCACCACCACGGCGAAGGCCCCTGACTGGGGCAAGGCATGGGCGGGCAAGCAGGGCGCGGAGTACGAGTCCTACATGCAGTCGCTGGCCGCCGACCTGGCGAATCTCGCCACCCACCTCGGCGAGATCAGTGCCACTCTCAACCAGGGGACCGACCTGGTCGTCGAATCCGACAGCTCCGGATACACGAACATCAAGAAGGTGGAAGACCGGCTCGGGAAGACGCCGCCCACCTCGACTGGCAATTCTCAGGCCGTCTGACGCTCGGCGAGGCGCCCGAAGGGGGTAAGAAATGCAATTCGAGGGACCTGACGCCTACAACGCAATGATCAACAAGTCCGCTTCGGTGGCAACACGGGGCGAGGCCTGGGACGTGATCGGCGAGCGCCTCAGCGAGGGCGTGGATCGCAAGGTGCCTGCCTATGACGCGAAGCTGCAGCTCAACCTGAACCCGAAGTCGCCGGAGAAGCGGCAGGAGATCAACGAGCTGCGCTGGGGGAAGATCAAGAAGGACGCCGCCAAGCTCGACGGGGTCGCCGCGGGGATGGAGAACATCGCCATGGTGATCAAGAAAGGCAAAGACCAGCTTTCGCACGACTGGAAGGGCGAGTCGTTCGAGGCGTTCAAGACGGCGGTGGAGCGGGTGGAGAAGACCCTCACCGACTATGCCGCCGCCGCGAAGACCACCGCTGCGGGCCTGACCAGCGCCATGACATCCAGCGAGCAGATCTACAACAACTACGCGAACTCGGCCGTCACCATTCTTTCGTTCAACGACTTTCCCAAGGCCGAGGACTGGAAGAAGGTTACCCAGGCCAACCTGGATGATTTCGCGGACAGTTGCGCGGACTGGCACGAGTGGACGTTCCAGTGTGACAAGGACGACGATGACGCCAAGGAACTGATCGATAAGGTCATCACTCCGCAGATGTATCAGTGGTTCGACGCCAACGAGTGTGATGAGAGCGGTGACAAGGTTCGGTCGATGGTCACCGAGTGCATCACTAAGTCGAATGGTGTCAAGGACCAGATCGCCGGGAAGATCCACGAGTGGTACGTGGCGACCGACACGGTCCGGACCCGGGTCAGCGAACTGCAGGATGCGGCGCTGGAGAACCTGCGGATCATGTCGGAGCTCAAGGTATTCGGCCGGATGAAGGTTCCCGGCGCGCCATCGGGCAACGGCAGTGGGAACAACGGCAATGGGAACAACGGCAACGGCAACACTGGCGGGCCTGGCAACACCGGCGGTGGCGGTGGCACCCCAGGCGGCGGTGGCGGCGGGACGCCGCTGACGCCCACGCCGCCCACGCCGCAGATGCCGGAGCCGGACCTCTCAAGCCTGGAGGACGGCAAGACCGACCCGAGTGCCACCGACCCGACCGCGGTCCCCCCTGGCGTCGACGCCAAGTCCGGTGAGACGGTCACCATCGAGGAGGGCGACCGCAAGATCTCGGTCACCAGCCCCGACGGCGAAGGTCAGGTCAAGGTCACCGTCGATGACGGGACCGGCAAGCCCAAGACCTACACGATGGACTTCGGTGCGGCGGGCGTCCCAGGCCAGGCGGGCTTGCCGGGCGCCCCGGGCATGGCGGAGCCGGGCGTGGGCGACCAGGGCTTCGGCCCGGACGGTCAGCCGGTCCCGGGTGGGGCCGACGGCCAACTCATCGAGCCCGGCCCGGACGGCAAGTGCGTCGTGTCCGATCCGCCGATGACCATCACCGCCGAGCGGCCGGGCGGCGGCGACGTTGTGCTGGTGACGGTGGACGACGGCACCGGCGAGCCGACCTCCTACACGCTCGACTACTCCGAGGCGAAGGGCGACACGGCCATCGGTCAGCCGCCTGCTTCCAGCGCGGCAGGTGGATCCGGGCAACCCGGTTCCGTGGACGCTCTGGGCGCGAGGATCGACACCGCACCCGCGGGCGCACCTGGCGGGCCGGAGTCGACGCCGCTCAGCGCCGCTCCCGGCGGGGCGGGCGAGCCCGCCTACGCCATGTCCGAGCAGACGGGGACGGGCACTGGAACGCAGGAGTCGCAGCTCACCTCGGCTCAGTCGGTCAGCGAGAGCGGCGGCGCCTGGGGATCAGCCGGGTCCTTCGTGGACGGACAGTCCGGCGGCTTCGGCCCGACGGACGTCCAGGCGGCGGGCGCGGGCGAGGCAGGAC
>DATLIA010000291.1:0-11703 GCA_035540215.1 Actinokineospora sp.
CCCCACCGTCGTCCTCGTCGTCCACCAACACGGGCCCGACCTCGTCCACCACGACGACCACGGCCCCCGCCACGACGACAACGACCACCACGACAACCGAACCCACGTGCCCGACGACCACGGCCCCCACGACCGAGCCCACGCCGACCACCTCGGCCACCTCGGACCCGTGCCCGCCAACCACTACCGCAGACCCGTCGGACAGGGTCGAGTCCACAAGTCCCTCGGGCGCGGCAGGCTAGAGCTGTTGATCCCGTCGTTCGAGCCACATCCGCAGGGGTGGCTGGCACCATGCCTCGATGATCAGGCGGTACTCACCGCGATCGTGTATGTGCCGACCATCGGCTGTCCGTGGCGGCTGTTGCCGCCGTCGTTCGGGGACGACGGTGCCAACCTCGCACCGACGGCTTCACCGACTGGACCAACGTCAGGTTCGAGCGGGAGACTGCACTGTGCGGTGCTCGACGAGCTCGGGTCGCAGGGCTTGATCGCCACCGGTCGCGGCGGCCCGGGGTGACGGCTTCGCGGTCGACGAGGACCTCGATGGTGCGGACGTTGCGGAAGAAGTCCGGCGCGATGACCTGGCCTAGGATCGGGTCAACCGGTGTTGGTGAACGCAGGGCCGGTCTTGGGCGGGGACGTCGAGCAGGCAGACCGCGTCTCGGGCGAGGACCTGCTGCGAGTCGCCGTCGATGGACGTTTCGTCTTGCTGCCAGCGGATGCAGCTCGCCGTGGCCGCGCGATCTCGCTGCTGCGCTGCCCGGAGAACAACCAGGTCAGCGTGACGACGCGGAATAGTTCTACGGGGTAGAAGTGTCCGACTTGCGTCGGTGCCAGGTTGTCGCCGTCGAGATTCAACCCAGCCCACAGCAACTTCGCCCAGAGTTCGTCGGAGGTCACCCGTTGATTGGGCAACCAGCGCGGTGACACTGCGCGGGGCTGCCAGCGCGCGTTTTGGGGATCGAAGCGGCGGGGCAACAACTCCCATTCCTGGCAGTCGGCGAAGAACCTTCTGATCGCCGAGAGCTGGACGTGGTTGGTCGACGCCTCCAGCGGTTGCCCGATGCGATCATTGAGCCCGGCGGTCCGCTGAGCGTGGTCGCCGACGTTCATCCGGTCCAGTGCGGTCACCCAGACCGCGCAGGTCAGCCAGGCCGCCGGGTCGGAGGCATGGGTGCTCGGCGGCCAGCCACCGTCCGCCCTTGAGCAGGTTGGACCGGACGCACCGCGTGGTCGGGGTGTCGAGGTCGCGTGCCAGCGGTCAACGCACTGCTCCCATGCCTTCCCGCTGCCGGTCGCCCTGGCCTAGTGGCGACCGGTGTTCTGGCGTGGCGGGCTGCAGATCCCCGGGGCGCTCAATGCCCGTTGCATGGCGTGCCGAACGTTCAAGCGCGCACCTTCGAGCAGCCAGTCGCGGCGGACGCGGTCGAACAGTTCGGTGTTCAGGTCTTCAAGGTGCGGGCTGCGGTTGAGCAGGAACATCGGCAGACCACCATTGGCAGCAGCGTGTCGTCGTCCCGTCCGAGCCGATAGCCCCACTCGCCCAGGACCGTGCGGACCCGTACGGTCTCGCCGTTCACGCGGTCGTGTCCGAAGATCCGCCATGACAAGGTGAGCCGTTGAAGCTACCAGCCGGTGAAACTCGGTGAAGGGAGTCAATTCCGGCAAACACAAGATCCACGGGGTGAACCTGCAGGTCATCGCCTCACCGAACGGGACGATCCTGTGGGTGTCGGGCCAATTACCGGGCAGCACCCACGACACCGCCGCGGCCCGGATCTGGAACTCGCCGCCCTGCGAGCCGCCGGACTGATCGCCTTGGCCGACAAGGGCTACCACGGCTACGACCCCACGGCCACGCATGTGATCACGCCCTACAAGGGCCGGAACAAGCCCGAGTCACAGAAAGACGCCAACTGAGGTCCACTATTCGCCATACGGCCGCGATGGGCACGATCGGGGATCACCGCCGAAGGTGGCCTCGCCATGGAAGTCACTCGTCCCGGTGGTGCCCGAGCAGCGGCTGTTGGTACGAGCAATTGCGCCCCCGCATCGGGGGCTGCGTGTCACCCGACTCTCCTTTCGTTGGTGTCGGCTCATCTGTCTCTCGATCCACGCGACGTGCGCCGCCTTGAGTAGTACTACTCGTTTCGGTAGTCGGTTGGCTCCTGTGCGTGTTCGGCTGCGTCATACTCACGTTCGGGAGTCGACAGGTACGGGGGCACGGCATGACATCACCGGGTGAGCGGGTCCACGTCACCGCCGAGGAGTTGACGGCGGCGGGCACGAACGTGGTGGAGATCGCGGAGCAGACCCAGCGTGACGCGAGCGGGTTCAGCGGGACACAGGACGCGATCACCGGGCTCGTGCGCGGCTTCGACCTGGTGGCGGCGGGCGCGGAGTGCGAGGCGAGTTGGCAGCGCGCGATCGACGTGACCGCCGCGAAGCTCGCGCTCGACGGTGACAACCTGGGCGTCAACGCGGCCAACTACACCGCGACCGAGGCCCAGAACACCGCGAACCTGCGCGGGACCGGATCATGGTGACCTTCGCCGACCTGCACGAGGTCGACCCACAGGTGTTCCGGCAGGGCGAACGAGCCTGGCAGACGATGTCGAACACCATGGGTGAACGCGCAGCCGAGGTTCGCCGGGTCAACGACGCTCTCGCCGACTGGGAAGGCGACGCCGCGACCGCCGCCAAAGCAACGTTCCAAGGGCATTCGCAGAAACTGGACGCCTGCTCGGACACACTGTTCGAGGCCTACCGACTCTGGGGTGAGGCCGCCGACCGGATCGGCGCCGCCCACCGTCGAATCCTTGATGGCGCGGCGGAGTGCCGCTACTGGGGTCTGACGGTCACCGCCGACGGGACCATCCACGACGACAACGCCCGAAACCGCATGGCCGATGAACCTGTCCGTATCCGCGAGGTCATCGCCAAATACTCCGGGGTGTTCCGCGACGCCGTGACCGACGCGACCGCGGCGGACGCGCAGATCGCCGCCTCGTTCCGTCGCCTGACCGCCGAGGCCGTCGGTGCCGCGCCCGGGTCGGACTCCACCACCGCGGCTTCGGCGACGGTGCCCGTGCGCGGAACCTCGCCCGCCGAGGTGAAGCGGTGGTGGGACTCGCTGACGCCGATGGAACAGGAATCGCTGCTGTTCACCCGATCTAGTGAACTTGGCATGCTCGACGGTATCCCCGCCGAGATCCGCGACCGCGCCAACCGGTTCCAACTCGTCGAGGAACGTGCCGAACTCGATGCCCAGAAGCAACGCCTGGAAACTCTCCCGAGCCGCACCCACGAGCAGGAGCTCGAACTCAAGTCGATCAACGAGAAGCTCGGCGGTCTCGACACCATTGAGAAACGGCTCACGTCACCGCAAGCCGGCCAGCAGCAGGCATACCTTCTCGGCATCGACAGCTCCGGCAACGGCCGCGCCATCGTCGCCATCGGCAACCCCGACACCGCCGCCAACGTCGCCACATTCGTCCCCGGCACCGGTGCCCGGCTCGGCTCGTGCGGCACCGACATCGGCCGCTCCGACAGCATGGTCAAGGCCGCGAACAGGGCGGGCTCACCGTCCACGGCGTCGATCACGTGGATCGGCTATGACGCCCCGCAGGATCTCGTCGCCGCCGCCGATGAGGATTACGCGCAGAACGCCCGCCAGGACCTGGACCGCTTCCAGGACGGCCTACGCGCCACCCACGAGGGAACGCCCTCGCACAACACGGTCATCGGGCACAGCTACGGCTCCACCGTCATCGGCCACACCGCCCGCGACATGAACATCAACGCCGACGACGTCGTCTTCGTCGGCAGCCCCGGCACCGGCGTCAGCCGCGCCGAAGACCTCGGCCTGCCACCCGAGCACGTCCACTCCACCGTCGCCGAACACGACATCATCCAAGTCACCAACGTGTTCAAAGAACCCTTCGACGTCCACGGACCCGACCCCGCGGGCCCCATGTTCGGCGGCAGCGTGTTCACCTCCGACCCAGGAACGTCAAGTTGGACCGGCTACAGCACCGAAGCCCACAGCCAGTACTGGGACCGGGAGAACAAGGCGTTGAACAACATGGGAAACATCATCGCCGGGAAACCGACAACGTGAACGGAGTCGACACAAGAATGTCTGGCTTTCACCGAAGGCTGCTCGTCGGACTCAGCTTGACGGCTGTCCTCACTTCTGGCTGCGGAGGCGATATGCGTAACACGATCACACAGGAGGAAGCCGCGAAGCGCGTGGAGGAGCACATCCACGCCGTGGTCGCTCTGCTACCCAAGGAAGCGCGCCTCGAACTCGGCCTCAGCGACCCGCAGAACTGTGATGACCCAACCGACAACGGGCCGCGCGGTCGCGTCACCGAGTCCCACGACTATCAGATCCACGACCTTCCACCGACCGACTACAACGCCTACTTCGACACCATCAAGCAATGGTGGGAAACGCACAACTACCAGATACTGGCCGACTCGCGCCCCAAAGACATGTACCTATGGGCGGAGAACAAGAACGACAGCTTCCGAATCTCGATCAAGGCGAATGACGTCGGCGGGTTCTATGTGATCGCCAGCTCGCCGTGCGTCTGGCCGCAGGGAACACCCGCACCACGGGAATAACCAGCGTAGCTACGTTGTCGGCGCAGTGCCGGAGAACGGCCTTGGTGAACTGACCACGAGCGACGAGCACTCCGACGTGCGATCTTCGACGTGGACGAGGTGCCGCTGCGGTTGCCGGAGATCTACGTGGAGGCGATCCGGAAGGCGACGTCGGGATGACCGGCTCGGCACAAGGCTTGGACCGTGCGTCGGTCACCGTTTGACGTCTCGACCGGTCGGTCCCCGGGTCATGCCTCGCCGAGGGCTTAGCCCCTTAGCCGAATACCTCGTCCAGAATCCGAGCCGTTGTGTCCTGTAGTGAGGAGGCTTCCTGAATGAGGTGCTCCTCGGGCATACCGAGGAGGTCGCGGTGCCGGTACCAGCCGCGCATGTCCTCGGCACCGAACTCGGCGGCTTGCGGGCGAGTCGCATGACGGCGTAGGGATTCAGCGAAGGACACGTCGAGGTAGTAGAACGCCGTGCTCCCACGGTGGTCGTGGGTGAGCTCAGCGAGCATCGTGGAATACCGGTCGGCGTGCAGGATGCCTTCGATGATCACGTGGTATCCATGGTCGAGGGCATAACGTGCCACCGTGGAGATCAGGCCGATATTGACGCCGTCGGGAACGTCAGGCTCCTTGAGGACAGTTCGCCGCATCAGGTCCTGTTGCACGAGCGCGCAAGTGCGGCCTAGACGGGATCGCACCGCGAGCGCGGTGGAGCTCTTGCCGCAACCCGAGTTGCCCCGCACCACGACCAGGCGCGTCTCGGGTGATCCAGTAGGCCCCATCCGCTGAAGTCTAGAGGTGCTCGTGGACCGAGTGTGGCGACGCCACAGTGGACAGCCTCCTTGACCGCCCTCCACATGGCACGGAGCATGGAGTGGTCAGCCATCTCACGGGGGGAGAGGGACGTGTGTGAATGTGGAAAGTCTGTCGAGGCGGGAAGTCAGCCGCGGTTTCTAAGGGTTGCCGAGGCGGCGGCGATTATGCGGGTGTCGCCGATGTCCTTGTATCGGGAGATCGCGGCTGGGCGGTTTCCGGCCGTGAAGATCAGATCGCGGTTGATGGTGCCTGCACGGGCGGTGGCCGGGATGGAGAACGCCGCCTTGGCGTCGAAGAAGGTTGTCGACGCGGCTGAATGGGAGCGTGTGGCGGGAATGTGAGGGTGGCTGGTGCGCAGGCGATGCCTGCGCACCAGCCAGGTTCCTCAGTGACCTATGTGGTGGGTGATGGCTTAGCGGTCACCAGATTGGCGAGCGGCCGCCAGTCCGAGCACCAGGACGGGGACGGACGCCACACCGACGATCACCGGCCATGGGGCGACGGTCACGCCCGCTGAGGCCATCAAGTGGTAGGCGACCTGGGCGAGTGCGCCGATCACCAGACTGGCGATTGCCGAGGCCCTGGCGAATCTCCTGGCTGTGCGGGTGATCGCGTGGGTGGTGAGCCAGCACCTCAGGGCGTATGCGGCGTAGGCCTCGACTGAGATGGGATAGGACGATGGCGCTGTTGACCTCCAGACTGTCGACCAGGCCTGGTAGTGGTTTGACGATGCCGAATCCGGCGAGCTGGCCGAGGCCGACCCAGCCGGACCACACGGAAACCGCGGCGGCCAGTCCGATGAGGACCAGTGGCCAGGGTCGGGGTGTCCGTTTGAGCACCGGCTCGTCGCCACTGGAGGCCGGGACGTGTGCGGACGTCGACGCCTGGCTGATGAGCTCTGTGGCGGAGTAGTGGCGCAGGCTCTTGAGGCTGGTCTTGATGCCGAGCGCCTTGGCCCAGCGGGCGTAGCGCAGGGGTGAAGGACGCAGGGTCGAGCCAAGTGAGCCCGTCCGGCATGGCCGAGAACAGCAGCGCGTCGTCGGCCAGGACGCAGCCTGCGAGCGCGGCCTGGCGTTCACAGGCCTCCCGGAATTCGGCGAGGATCGCGGCGGTCTGGAGGTCGAGGGCAATCTGGCGCTATTGGTGGGACTTGGTGTCCTTCTCCCAAACCGTCTGGTCGATCTGGCCCAAAGCTCGGCGCACCCACAGTGTGTGTTCGCAGTCCGACTCGACGCAGTCGTGCCGACCGGCGACCGCGTGCCGGATCAGCAGATCGTTCCACCGCAGGGCCAGTAGCTCACCGCGACGGGCCGGTGACCATGGCCAGCCAGATCGTCAGGCCGAAACCCTTGCCCCACGCGTAGATGACGATCCGGGGACCCCTCCCAGTCCACGGCCGCCTCGAACGCGGCACTCAGCATGAAGTGGATCTTGCGGATCGTCGCCGGAGCCAGAGGCCTGCACACGTGGCGCTTACAGCGACCGTCGCAGCGGTGCGGGACCGAGGCGAAGTGCTTGACCGGCTCGGTGCCGTCACAATGGTCCCGACAGCGCCGGAGTTCGGCTTGGAACTCGGCGTAGACCTTGGGCTTGATCCTGGGATAGGTCAGGTCGCCGAACGGTGATGCCGTGCCGAAGGCGGCGCCTACGTGATTCCTGGCGTAGTGCTCCAGGGTCTTCCTGTTGTGCGGCCCCATGTCCGACAGCCGCAGGTGCTCGGCGACCACCGCCAGGACGTTGGCGTTGGTCTTGTGGTGCCGGTCGTCCTCAACCTGCTTGATGAACCGGGCGCGCGTCTCCTCGGCGATGTCCTGGGCCTTCGGGCCCGCCGGGATCACCTCGTCGAGGTAGTGGTCCTTGCCCGTGCGCACGTCGACGCCCGCGTAGACGCGCACGCGCAGCGATCCGCTGCGCAACCGCTGAATGTTCCCCCGTGGACGCTGCCGCCCAGGAGGGTTCCCCCGAACTCCCCCCATGGACGACGGTACGCCGTCCCCGGCTGGTCCATCGCCGCCGAAGTGCCGTTCATGGCACGGCCCATGGCACGCGCCTCCTCTCCCTGTCGTGCAGGAGAGCCCATAGAGAGAAGACCGGGATAACGCAAACGGCGGTCCACCTGCGGATATTCTCCGCTGATAGACCGCCGCTACTTGTTGTAGCCCCGACGGGATTTGAACCCGCGCTACCGCCTTGAGAGGGCGACGTCCTAGGCCGCTAGACGACGGGGCCAGGATCATTTTCTTTTGTACTTCTGTCTTACTGCTGGAGAATCTTACCAGATGCTCTGGAGACTCTTAGCGCTGGGGTACCAGGACTCGAACCTAGACTAACTGAACCAGAATCAGTCGTGCTGCCAATTACACCATACCCCAATGGCCATTCGATCAGCGTCTCCAGGATCGCTCCCGTTCCGCTGTTCGGCTGCCGGAGAAGATGTTAGACCACACCCCTCGCCGGGGAGAAATCGGGGCCTACCGTCGTGGGGTGGGGACGCCGGAGGTGCTGGTCAGCGTCGGCGTTCGGTAGTCCGTAACCAGGAGTTCAGGCAGGTCGGCGAGGGACTCGATCACCGGGACGTCGGCTTCGACGTCGACCGCGGCTCGGTTGAGCCAGACCCCATGCAAGCCCGCGGCCCGCGCGGCGGTGGCGTCGAGGTCGAGGCGGTCGCCTACGTGCAGGGTTTGCGCTGGTGGGATGCCCAGTTGGTGGCAGGCGGCGTGGAAGATGGCTGGGGCGGGCTTGGCGACGCCCAGTTCACCCGCGCTCACCACGACGTCGAAGTAGCGGGAGATGCCCTGGGCGGCGAGGCGCGCGCGCTGGTGTGGGCCTGAGGCGTTCGTCACAGCGGCGACGGCGATGCCCGCGGCGTGCAGCCAGTCGAGGCAGGCGCGGGTGTCGGGGAACAGCCGCCACGACAGGTTCATCCGGCGCAGCCTGCGTTCCTCCAGTTCGACTACCGCCTCGTCGTCCAGTAGGACGCCCAGGTCGGCAAGGAATGCCTTGGTGCGGGTACGGCGCATCGTGACGTGATCAAGTTCACCGGAGACCGCCTTGGCGCTGTACTCGTCGGTGATCCGCTGCCAGGCAGGCCACATGTCGTCGCGGCCGATCAATTCCGTGAGGGCCGATCTCGCCGAGCCGGTGTAATCGATCACCGTGTCGTCGATATCCAGGCATACCGCGTGAATTACTGGCGGACGGTGCTCAGCACTCAGCGCCGCCGACGTTGTCGAAGGCGGTGGAAAAGGCACGAGCGCTGAAGTCATCCAGCGAGGTTAGGTTGCCGATAGGGGTTTCCGATTCGTCTGAAACGGTGATGTTTCGGCTACTGCCACGGTCAAGCACGAACGCCCCGCGACCGGTCCGGAAAGGGCCTTATCGCGGGGCGTTCGCAATTCGTTACGACAGTGCGGCTCGCAAACGGGTGAGGGTGCGATCGCGGCCGAGCAGCTCGAGGGACTCGTACAGCGGCGGGGAGACCGTGCGGCCGGTGGCGGCCACCCGGACCGGCGCGAACGCCTTGCGCGGCTTGAGGCCCATGCCGTCGATCAGCGCAGCTTTGAGGGCGCCCTCGATGGCCGGGGTGGTCCACTCTTCCAGTGCGGCCAACGCCTCAATGCTCGCGTCGAGGACCGGCTTGGCGTCGTCGCCGAGGGCCTTGGCCGCCGAGTCCGCCTCGGGCTTGAACTCACCCTCAGGGGTGAAAAGGAAGCGCACCATGGCCACCGCGTCCGACAGGACGATAAGCCGCTCCTGCACCATCGGCGCGATTGCGTCCACAGTGGCCAATTGTTCGGCTGTCGGCTCGGCGGGAAGCACGCCCGCGGTAATCAGATACGGCAAGACGCGGCGCACGAAGTCGTCATGCGACAGCGCGCGCACGTGCTCGCCGTTGATGGCCTCGGCCTTCTTCAGGTCGAATCGGGCCGGATTGGAGCTGACCTTGCCGATCTCGAATGCCTCGACCATCTCCGCCATCGTGAAGATGTCGCGGTCGTCGGCGATGGCCCAGCCAAGCAATGCCAGATAGTTCAGCATTCCCTCCGGGACGAATCCGCGCTCGCGATAGGCGAACAGATTCGACTCGGGGTCGCGCTTGGACAGTTTCTTGTTGCCCTCGCCGCGCACCAGCGGCATGTGGCCGAAGTGGGGGGTGAATTCGGCGACGCCGACCCGCTGCAGCGCCTCGTAGAGCGCGATCTGCCGCGGCGTCGACGGCAGCAGGTCCTCGCCGCGCAGCACGTGGGTGATGCGCATGAGCGCGTCGTCGACCGGGTTGACGAGCGTGTAGAGCGGCTGGCCGTTGGCCCGCACGAGCACCGGGTCCGGGACACTGCCCGCGGGGAAGCTGATGTCGCCGCGGATGAGGTCGGTGAAACCGATGGCGCGGTCGGGGATCCGCAGCCGCAGGGTCGGCTCGCGACCCTCGGCCAGGAACGCCGCGCGCTGCTCGTCGGTGAGGTCGCGGTCGAAGTTGTCGTAGCCGAGCTTCGGGTCCTGACCCGCTGCCTTACGGCGCGCCTCGACCTCTTCGTTGGTCGAGAAGGACTCGTAGAGCTCGCCCGCCTCGGTCAGCTTGGCGATGACCTCGGCGTACTTGTCGGAGCGCTGACTCTGCCGATACGGGCCGTAGTCACCGCCGACCTCGGGGCCCTCATCCCAATCGATGCCCAGCCACCGCAGCGCGTCGAGAAGGGCTTCATAGCTCTCCTCGGAGTCGCGGGCGGCGTCGGTGTCCTCGATGCGGAAGACGAGTTTGCCGCCGTTGTGCCGGGCGAAAGCCCAGTTGAACAGGGCGGTACGGATGAGCCCGACGTGCGGGGTGCCGGTCGGTGACGGGCAGAAGCGGGCTCGGACTGGGGTGTTCGCGTCAGGAGTGCTCATGGCCCGATCAGGGTATCCCTGCCGATCTCACTTGACCGAGCCGACGCCCGGGTGCATCCTCAAATTATTCAACCGGTGTTGAAAAGGGGAGATCGACATGGAGCGCACAACGGTGTGTGTGGTCGGGGGCGGACCGGCGGGGATGGTCCTGGGGCTGCTGCTGGCGCGGGCGGGCGTCGAGGTCACCGTGCTGGAGAAGCACGCGGACTTTCTGCGCGACTTCCGCGGCGACACCGTCCATCCACCCACCCTGGACCTGCTCGACGACCTCGGCCTCGGCCCGGCGTTCGACGCCCTGCCGCAGAGCCGCGTCGACAAGGTCCTGATCCCATTCAGAGGCGGCTCGGTCACGGTCGGAGACCTGACCCGGCTGCGCGGCCCACGCAACTACATCGCGATGGTCCCGCAGTGGGACCTGCTCGACCTGCTCGCCAACGCCGCGAAGGCCGAGCCGACCTTCACCCTGCGGATGAACACCGCCGCCACTGCCCTGACCCGGGCGGGCGACCGCGTCACCGGCGTCGAATACCGAACGAAGGACGGCGCGATCGGCACGATCACCGCGGACCTGACGGTCGCGTGCGACGGCCGCTCCTCCCTGCTGCGCGCCGCGGCGGGCTTGCGTCCAACTGACTACCCGACTCCGATGGACGTCTGGTGGTACCGCCTGCCCAAGCACGACGGCGACCCCAGCGGCATCGTCGGTCTCATCGGCGACCGTCGGGCCGCGGTGATGATCGACCGCCGCGACTACTGGCAGGTCGCGACCCTGATCCGCAAAGGCTCCGACGCCGCGGCCCGACAGACGCCGGTCGGCACGCTCATGCGCGACATGGCCGAAGCCGCGCCCTGGCTGGCCGACCGCGCCGACGCGGTGTCCTCTTGGGACGATGTCAAAGTCCTTGACGTCAAGCTGGACCGACTGCGCCGGTGGCACACCGACGGCTTGCTGTGCATCGGCGATGCCGCCCACGCCATGTCCCCCGTCGGCGGCGTCGGCATCAACCTGGCCGTCCAAGACGCCGTCGCCGCGGCTCGACTGCTGGCAGCGCCACTGAAGCGGGGCACCTTGTCCACAAAGGACCTGGCGGCTGTCCGTCGCAGGCGGCTCATCCCCACGGTCACGGTGCAGACTTTCCAACGGATCGCGCACGCGAAGGCACTCAAGCCCGCGCTGGACGGGCGGGTGAACATCGCGCAGTCCGTGGAACCGCCCGCTCCCCTGCGGCTGATCGCCCGGATCCCCTGGCTCAACCGCCTTCCCGTGCTACTGGTCGGACGGGGACTGTTCACCGAGCCCACGCCCGCGTTCGCCCGCCGGGCCTCGACGGTTCGGTCATAGCGCGACGGGTCCGGTCAACGCGACCACACGATCCGCATTACGATC
>DATLIA010000292.1:0-45395 GCA_035540215.1 Actinokineospora sp.
GCGTGGCACCACGCAGAAGATGTCGCGTCTGCGCCAGACGGTCTCGCGCCGCATGGTGGAGTCGCTGCAGACCGCGGCCCAGCTCACCCAGGTGATCGAGGTCGACGTGACCAAGATCGCCAAGCTGCGGTCCCGGTCGAAGGCGGCCTTCGAGCAGCGTGAGGGCGTCAAGCTGACGTTCCTGCCGTTCTTCGCCAAGGCCACCGTCGAGGCACTCAAGCAGCACCCGAAGCTGAACGCGTCGATCAACGACGACGCCACCGAGGTCACCTACCACGGCGCCGAGCACCTGGGCATCGCCGTGGACACCGACCGCGGCCTGCTCACCCCGGCCATCCGCGACGCGGGCGACCTGAGCATCAGCGGCCTCTCGCACAAGATCAACGATCTGGCGAGCCGGACCAGGGCGAACAAGGTCACCCCGGACGAGCTGTTCGGCGCCACGTTCAACCTGACCAACCTCGGCAGCATGGGCGCGCTGTGGGACACCCCGATCATCCAGCTGCCGCAGGTCGGCATCCTGGGCGTCGGCCTGGTCGTCAAGCGCCCGGTCGTGGTGACCAACGAGGACGGCGACGACACCATCGCCATCCGCTCGATGGTCTACCTTGCGCTGACCTACGACCACCGCCTGGTCGACGGCGCTGACGCGGGCCGGTTCCTCACCGCGGTGAAGAACCGCCTTGAGGAAGGCGCGTTCGAGGGCGACCTCGGGCTCTGATTTCGCACTCAAGACAGCTGGGCCGTCCCGATCGGGACGGCCCAGCTGTCGTTGGTGGGTGACCCGATCGTGCGGTCGTCGGCGAAGTTCGGGACGATCGGATCATGCGCGTAGTCGTCGCCGGTTCGTCCGGCATGCTCGGGACCGCACTGGTGGCCAGGCTCCGCAAGGAAGGCCACGAGGTGCTCCGCCTGGTCCGGCGCACCCCACACGGCCCAGACGAGCGCGGCTGGGACCCACCCGCGGGCCGGATCGACGCGGGCGCGCTCGACGGTGTGGACGCCGTGGTCAACCTGTGCGGGGCGGGAATCGGCGACCGGCGGTGGAGCCAGGCGCGCAAGCAGCTGCTGATCGACAGCCGGATCGAACCGACCGAGGTCCTCGCCGCCGAGGTCGCCGCGCACGGCGTCCCCGTCCTGCTCAACGCGTCGGCGGTCGGCTACTACGGCGACACCGACGGCCGGACCGCCGACGAGTCCGGCTCCGCCGGTCGCGACTTCGCGGCCGACCTGTGTTCGCAGTGGGAAGCCGCGACCGAAGCGGCCCAGGCGGCAGGCACCCGGGTCGTGCGCACCCGCACCGCGCCGGTCCTGGCCCGCAAGGGCGGGCTGCTCGGCCCGCTGCGTCCGCTGTTCTTCCTCGCGCTGGGCGCCCGGCTGGGCAACGGCCGCCAGCACATGCCGTGGATCCACCTCGACGACCAGATCGACGCGATGATGTTCCTGCTGACCAGCGACATCTCCGGCCCGGTGAACCTGGCCAGCCCCATCCCGACGACCAACGCCGAGTTCACCGCCGCGTTCGCCAAGGCACTGCGCAGGCCGGCGGTGTTCGCCGTGCCGTCGTTCGCACTGAAGTTCGTACTCGGCGAACTCGCCGACGCGGTGCTGATGACCCAGCGGGTCACGCCGAAGGTGTTGCTGGACAACGGTTTCCGCTTCACCTTCACCGCGATCGACGACGCCTTGGCCGCGGTCGAGAGCAAGTGATCATCCGCGTCGGCGCGAGCCTGGTGCTGCTGTTCGTGCTGCTCGGTGTCGCGGTGTCCGGTCAGCCGCCCACGGTCGACCGGTTCGTGGCCGAGTCGGTGGGCGGCGGCCCCGCCGTCGAAGTCGCGTCCGTCGTGACCTTGGTTCTCGGCCCGATCCTGCCCGCGGCGGCGGCGCTCGCGTTGCTCATCGCGGCGCTATCCGTCCGGGCGAGGGCCGGGTTGTTCGGGCGGGCGCTGGTCCTGCTGGTGGTCTGCCGGGCGGTCTCGCTGGTGAAGCCGCTGTTCGAGCGGGCCCGGCCGACCGACTACCCCGACTTCAGCTTCCCCAGCGGCCACGTGGTGTCCGTCGCGTCGGTCGCCTTCACCGCGTCGGTCCTCTGCGCGTGGCTGGCCCGGGAGCGGCTGCGGGACGTCGTCCTCGGCTCCGTGCTGACCGTGGTCGTCGCGGCCGTGTGCCGGGTGCTGCTGGACGTGCACTGGCTGACCGACGTCGTCGGCGCCACCCTGGGCGTCGCCGGGGTCGGCCTGCTGGCCGCCCGCGCGCTCAGGCTGCTCCCACCGACGGCGTAGGGTCGCGGGGTGAGCACAGCGAACATCTCCTGTCGCGCCGATGGCCCTCAGATCGAGGTGCGCGAGGTCGGCACCATCGACTACCTCAAGGCCTGGGACCTGCAGAAGGAACTCGCGGGCGCCCGCGCCGACGACCTCGGCGGCGACGCACTCCTGCTGCTGGAGCACCCGTCGGTCTACACCGCGGGCAAGCGCACCGAGCCGGACGAGCGCCCCGACGACGGCACCCCGGTCATCGACGTCGACCGCGGCGGCAAGATCACCTGGCACGGCCCAGGCCAGCTCGTCGGCTACCCGATCATCAAGCTGTCCGACCCGGTCGACGTCGTGCAGTACGTCCGCCGGATCGAGGAAGCGCTGATCTCGGTGTGCGCCGAACTGGGCCTGCGCACCGGCCGCGTCGAGGGCCGCAGTGGCGTCTGGCTGCCCGCCGACGCCACCCGCCCGGAACGCAAGATCGCCGCCATCGGCATCCGCGTCCAGCGCGGCGTCACCATGCACGGCTTCGAGATCAACTGCGACGCCGACCTGAGCGCCTTCGACCGCATCGTCCCCTGCGGCATCCGCGACGCGGGCGTCACCTCGCTGACCCTCGAACTCGGTCGTCAGGTGACCGTCGCAGAGGTGCTGCCCTTGGCCCGCGAAGCCGTACTGGCCGCGCTTGAGGGCACGCTGCCGGTGGCCGACCACTGGCTCAAGCCCGCGGAGCCGACCAGCCCCGGCGTCACCTTCGCCCTCAGCTGACCCGCGCCGACGCGAGCAGCGGGTAACCGGGGAAGCCCACGGCCACGGTCCGTCCTGGTGTGGGCTCCCCGGCCACCCACAGCACACCGGTCTCGGCGATGGTGGCCAACAAGTCGACTGTCGCCGCCCGCATCCTGATCGAGCGGACCGTGCCGTCCGCGAGCCGGATAAGCCCGTGCGCGTCCACGGTCAGATCACGCCGGGCATCCCACGGCGACACCTGGACATCGACACGAGCCCACTCGCCCGCACGAATCAGTCGCGGCAGCCGACACCAGGCGAAGCGATGCCCGACCATGGCGCACCAGAGGACCGTCATGCTCCCCACAACGAACACGAACGACACGAGCCGAGTGACCGTGATCGACGAGAACAAGCCGTAAACGCCTGTCATGGCCAGAACCATCGCCACTGGCGTTGTCGCCATCCATCGAGCCGTCCGATGGGTCACCGTCGCTTGATCACGGTGAACCGCTTGCCTCGACCGACCTCGGTCGAGCGGACGAACCGGATGGATGACGCGCGACCCTTCCACGCGCACCGCGACTCGCCCGCGCCGATCCGGCCCGGTGACCCATATCCGGCCGGTCCGCGCCACCACGGCCCGATACGGACTCGGCATGCTCATCGCGCGCACAGCGGGAACGAGCGGATCATCCAACTCGATCCGGGTGGCACCGACCACCGTCGCCGGGGCCTCCCGCCACGGTGAACGCCCCAGGAACTCGCGATCCGGTCGTGCGGGCACGAGGACGAGATAGGCGACGGCCATCAGCCCGAACACGCCACTGACCACAGCTGGGCGAAGGATCGACCCCACTGGATCCAGCGCGTAGGCACCGAAAGGCAGAAGAAGACTGATCGGCGCCATGATGAGGACCCGCCATCGCGCCTGCCAGACGAGGGAGAACAACTGGTTCGTGGCGGGGTCTGCCAACACGGGCTGGTCCAGCCGAGGCTCAGGGACAGTCACGGTGTCAGACATGCGCGGCCTCGCTGATCGTCGCCTCGGTGACCAGCGGATACCCGGGATAGCCGACGGCGACGGTCTTGTCTGGCGCCGGGTCGCCCACGACCCACAGCGAACCCGTGTCCCAGATGGTGCCCAGCAGGTCGACCGGCGCGCCGCGCATGTCCAGGGTGAGCACCCGACCGTCAGCCGTATGGATCGTGGCGATCGCGTTCGCGCGGTTGTTGTGCCATGCCTGCCATGGCGCCACCGACGCGGTGACCTTCGACCACTCCCCGGCATTCAGCAGGCCCACCAGACCACGACGCGAGAGTCGCGGCCACGCGGCCAACCAGGTCGCCCAGAGCCTGTCGACATTCGCGCCGACTACGGGCAGGCGTCCCGGCTTCACTGACCCGAGACGCACCCTGGCGGGCCACGCCTCATGGGACCCCTCGATCCGCATCGCGGCGCGTCCCCGCGCATCCGGCCCGATCAGCCAGGCGGTCCCTGATCGCGCCAAGACGGCGAGGTGGGCGGGTGACGGCCCGCTCGCCTCAAACCGCACGTCGCCGACCTCGACCACGCTGCGCGTCCACAGTCCCACTGGTCCACGCAC
The DNA here is from genome assembly GCA_035540215.1 of Actinokineospora sp. Taxonomy (GTDB): domain Bacteria; phylum Actinomycetota; class Actinomycetes; order Mycobacteriales; family Pseudonocardiaceae; genus Actinokineospora. Next base: position 4,595 of record DATLIA010000292.1, read on the forward strand.
GATCCGCACGTCGACCGGCCGCCATGGCTGAGTCCCGAGCAACGCGTCGACCGCGGGGGCATCCCGGATGTGGCCGAACTGGACAACCAAATAGGCGAACACCGCCGATGCCGCGAGCACACTGGTGGTCGCTGCGAGCATGTGGCCGCTGCCGATCACCGCTAGCAGCACCTGCACTGCGACGTTGATGGCCGTGAGCACCGCCCCGCCCTGCAGGTAGCCGCGCCTGCGCAGCCTGGACCAGACAAGGATCGCGGTGGTCGGATCGGACGACGCCGGTCTATCAGTGGACGGCGCACGGACGCCCGCCATCGGTACGGTCATTGCTCTCCCCAGGGTGCCCTCAAAGTCAGGATCGCTGGGGACCGTGCGCCCGTTAGCTATGCGGCCTGCGAAGACCTTCAAGCACCTTGGTGATGGTGAACATCACGTCCGCCGCGGCCTTCTTCGCGTCGTCGGCGGCGGCGATGATCGTCGCGCCGGTGGAAAGGGCGCCGAAGAGTATCCGGGTGGTCACCTCAACGGGCATCTCGTCGATTTCGCCCGCCTCGATCAGCGATTCGAGCGCGGATTTCACTATCCCGTAACTGAAATGTTCCTCGGCCTCTCTCCACCGTTCCCAGCCCATGACGACTGGCCCCTCATGGATGGCGATGCGCTGATAGGACGGCTCCATACAGATTTTGATATAGGCCTTGAGTCCGCCCAGCACGCGATCCCATGCCGCCCCTGGCCCGGCGACGACCTCGCCGAGTCGGCCGATCACCACCGTCTCCACGGCCCGGAAAGCGGCCTCGAACAGGGCTTGTTTGCCGGAGAAGTGGTGATAGAGCGCACCCTTGGTCACCTGGGCTTGCTTGGCGATGGCGTCGAGCGACGTGGCCGCGTACCCCTGCTTGGTGAACAAGTCGACAGCGGAGTCGACCAGTGCCTTCCTGGTGCTTTCGCTGAAATCGACTCTCCGCGACGGCGCTGTCGTCATATTCACAACGGTACGACATACCGACGGTACGTACTCGTGGTAGGTTGACCTTATCGGTTCCGTACCGACGGTATGCCGAAACCAACGGTATGGCCGAGGTGACGGAGGGGAGCCAGGGGCCATGAGCTGGAACGACTATTACCGCAGACGAGACGCGATGGACGCCGTCGTGGCGCACGCGGCACGCACGCCGGAGGGGGCTCTTCCCTACGCGGAGGTGCCCGGCGTCGACGCGGTGTTCAGCAGCCACGAGGAACTGCTGCTCGCGCTGCACTACCGCTGGACACTGAAGCTGACCGGCCGGGTCGGCATGGCGCAGGCCGAGGCCGAGCGCGACGCGTCGATCGACCTGGTCGACGCGGTATCGCAGGCGTGGCGGACCACCGCCGCCGAGCACCCGGCGCTGCGCAGGCTGGTCGACGACGCCGCGCGCACCTACCCGGACCTGCTGCGCCCGGCCCTGGACAGCGAACAGCGCATGCTCGCGCTGGCCGCGGGCCTGGCCGAGCCGCACGAGGACAAGACCGAGATCACCCGGGTCGGCGCGGCCTTCGTCGCGCTGGTGCGCAGCGCGCCCGCGCGGGCGGCGGGCAAGCGGCGCAACCCGGTCGAGCAGCTGCTGCGCAAGCTGGTCGCGAGCGCCTGAGCCCCGTCTCAGCCTCCCGGCCCTAAGGTCGATCGGGAACCAGGGAGGCACGATGGCGTGGTCCGATGCCGACATCGGCGATCTGAGCGGACACACCGTCCTGATCACCGGGGCGAACTCCGGCCTCGGGCTGCGCAGCGCCCAGGTGCTGGCGGGCCACGGCGCGCACGTGCTCGTCGGCTGCCGGTCGGTCGAACGCGGCCGGGCGGCCATCGCCACCATCGAGGGTCCGGCGGAACTGCTCGAACTCGATCTCGCCGACCTGGCCTCCGTGCGCAAAGCCGCAGCGGAGGTCCGCGAGCGGACCAACGACCGGCTCGACGTGCTGATGAACAACGCGGGCGTGATGGGCACCCCGTCCTCGACCACCGTCGACGGCTTCGAGCTGCAGATCGGCACCAACCACCTCGGCCACGCCGCGCTCACCTGGCTGCTCATGCCCGTGCTGCGCGCCACGCCGGGGTCCAGGGTGGTGACGCTGTCCTCGATCGCCCACCGCGGCGACGGCCTCGACGTAGACGACCTGAACTACCAGCGCCGCCGCTACAACGCGGCGGGCGCGTACGCCCAGTCGAAGCTGGCCAACCTTCTGTTCGCCCTTGAGCTCGATCGACGGCTGCGGGCCGCGGGCGACAGCGTCATCAGCGTCGCCGCGCACCCGGGCATGACCGACACCAGCCTCGCCGCCACATCGGCCCAGACGCGGTTCGGCTCGACCGCGGCCAAGATCGTCGCCATCGGGAACAAGCTCGTCACCCAGTCCGTCGAGCGCGGCGCGCTCCCCCAGCTGTATGCCGCGACCGCCCCCGGTGTCGTCGGCGGCCAGTACTGGGGACCGGGCGGGCCTGCCGAGCTGTTCGGCGCGCCCGCGTTGGCGAAACCGAGGGCTGCGGCCCTAAATCACGACCTCGGCCGGACATTGTGGGAGCGCACGGCTGCGCTGACCGGCGTTTCGCCGGACCCCGCGTGACCTGGGTGACACCGGTCACCAGGAGGCTGGGCGTAGCCTACGGGCGTGACTGTCGCACCCGAGGGTCGGAAGATGCTGCGCCTGGAAGTGCGCAACAGCCAGACGCCGATCGAGAAGAAGCCGTCGTGGATCAAGACCCGCGCGAAGATGGGCCCCGAGTTCCGAGAACTCAAGGGCCTCGTCCGCCGCGAAGGTCTGCACACGGTGTGCGAGGAAGCGGGCTGTCCCAACATCTACGAGTGCTGGGAAGACCGCGAGGCCACGTTCCTCATCGGCGGCGAGCAGTGCACCCGCCGCTGCGACTTCTGCCAGATCGACACCGGGAAACCGGCTGACCTCGACCGCGACGAACCCCGCCGCGTCGCCGAGTCGGTCCAGGCCATGGGCCTGCGCTACTCGACGATCACCGGCGTCGCCCGCGACGACCTGCCGGACGGCGGCGCCTGGCTCTACGCCGAGACCGTCCGCCAGATCCACGCGCTCAACCCGGGCACCGGCGTCGAGCTGCTGATCCCCGACTTCAACGCCGAGCCGGACCAGCTCGCCGAGGTATTCGGGTCGCGCCCGCAGGTGCTCGCGCACAACCTGGAGACGGTGCCGCGGATCTTCAAGAGCATCCGCCCGGCCTTCCGCTACCAGCGTTCGCTCGACGTGATCACCGAGGCCCGCGCGTTCGGCCTGGTCACCAAGTCGAACCTGATCCTGGGCATGGGCGAGACCCCAGAAGAGGTGACCGAGGCGCTGACCGACCTGCACGAGGCGGGCTGCGACATCATCACCATCACCCAGTACCTGCGGCCGAGCCTGCGCCACCACCCGATCGACCGGTGGGTCAAGCCCGAGGAGTTCCTCGCGCACAAGGAAACCGCCGAGGCGCTGGGCTTCGCCGGCGTCATGGCAGGCCCCCTGGTCCGCTCGTCCTACCGCGCCGGTCGGCTCTACACCCAGGCCGTCGAGCACCGGGGCGAGGAAGTGCCGGAGAACCTGCGCCACCTCGCGGAAGCGGGCTCCTCCAGCCAGGAGATCAGCGCCCTCATGCAGCGGGTCGCACCGCAGGGCTAGCAACCCGGTAGGTTCCCGCGCGTCTGAGTCGGTATCCACCTCAGGTCTGACCCCCAAGTCGGATCTCAGGGCGATCTCAGAGGGAACCCGCTTATGCCAGGCTCCCTCCAAACGACAGACTTCACAGCGCCGGAGGGACCGGCGCTGTCGTATGAGGGGGATCTCCACCGTGGCCTTGGTTACCGACGTGCTCGAATGGCTCCAGGCGCTGCCGCAGCCCGCCCTAGTCGCCGCCACCGGCGGTTTGGTGCTGGCCGAGTGCACCATCGGCCTCGGCTTCATCGCCCCGGGCGAAGCGGGCCTGCTGGTCGCCGCCACGACGGTCAACAGTGTGCCCCGCTTCCTGATCCTCTGGGCCGTGGTCACCCTGTGCGCGGGCGTCGGCGACTCGATCGGCTACTTCATCGGCCGCAGGTTCGGCCCCCGCCTCCGCGAGACCAAGCTCATCCAGAAGTACGGCACCGAGGGCTGGGACAAAGCCACCGACATCCTCAAGCGCCGAGGCGCCTGGGCGGTCTTCTTCGCCCGCTTCATGCCGGTAGTCCGCACCCTGACCCCCGCCGCCGCGGGCACGTCCGGCCTGCCCTACCGCAAGTTCCTCCCGGCCGTGGTCGCCGGAGCCGCCTGCTGGTCGGCCATCCACATCAGCATCGGCGCCGCCCTCGGCGAGGCCGCCAAGCGCATCGAGGGCGTCCTCTCCACCGGCGGCTTGGTCCTACTCGGCGCGGTCGTTGTCATCGGCGTCGTCGTGCACATGGTCAAGAAGCGCAAGAAGGCCGCCGCTCCCATCGTCGTCGCGCCTGTTCAAGCTGACCACGACCTGGACCCCGTCGGCTGATCTGATGCGATGAAAGGCCGTCCGCTCCCTTCGGGGGTGGACGGCCTTTTCCTTGTCCCGTCCGGCGCTTCCGCGGGTTCCCTCGAAGCCTATTAGTATGCAAGTATCCCACACTCCGGCGCGCTAGCGGTGCGACCGACTCGCGCGATCCCGTCGAGCGTGATCGAGAGGAGTGCCAGTCGTGTCGAGGTTCGACCGTCTTGTACGCGGTTCCCTGTCCGGCATGATCGTCTTATCCACGTTGGCCATCCCCATGGCGCCACCGGCCGCCGCCGAGTCCGCACAGATCGTCGTGTCTGAGGTGACGCGGACCGTGGATGGCAAGAAGTACCTCGAAGTCGACGGCACACCGTTCCTGGTCGGCCACGTCCAGAACGCGGGCGCCCAGGAACTGCTGGGCAACTCGGGCGGCCAGTTCGGCACCCCGCTGCCCGTCGACTGGATGGAGAACCTGTTCGAGAAGACCAAGGCCGTCGGCTACAAGACGATCTCCATCATCCTGCGCTGGCGGGACTGGGAACCCACGACGCGGGGTGCCTACGACTGGACCATCATCGACAAGTACGTCCAGTGGGCCGAGAAGTACGACCTGCGCATCGACTTCGCCTACTTCGGTTCCAACTCCTGCGGCGGCACCCGCCTCAAGGGCCACGCCCAAGGCTGGGCCACGTTCGTCCCCGACTACTTGCAGGACAAGGAGAAGTACTTCGGCAACGGCGTCTACGTCGGGGTCAACCACATGCCGTGGCTGCCCGACGGCGGGCCGCACGACGCCGACGCCCGGTTCGTCATGAACAGCGAGGTCGCCGCGGTCGGCGCGCTGTTCGACCACCTGGCGGTCAAGGACACCACCCACCGGACGATCTTCTTCCAGGTCCAGAACGAACCGGACTGGCACGGCAAGTACAACACCGCGCAGAAGCACCTGATCTGGAACTGGATCAACGCGCTGGGCAACGCGGTCAAGAACTCCGACTACGTCGTCGCCACCCGGGTGAACGCGGGCGGGAACATGCCGTTCCCGGACTTCCAGGCCGTGCAGCGGCTCTCCGGGGTCGACGCCGTCGGTGACGACGCGTACTCGACACACGTCGAGGTGATCGGCAACGTCATCCGCAACCAGAGCGTCCTCGGCGACACCAACCTGCCGCACATCGCGGAGAACGACGGGTCGTACTCGAACCACAGTTCGCTCGAGGTCGCCAGCCTGATCAACGGCGGCTACTACGACGTCTGGGAACTGGACAGCAACAACGGCCAGGCGATGTACTCCGACGACTACACCCGCTGGACGGTCGGCACCCCGGGCGTCATGCCGCCGGGCACCGCGCGGATGGCGAACCTGCTGCCCGCGCTGAACAAGATCGGCGCGCTGGTGTCGACCACGGCACCGCACCGGATGGCGGGCTTCAACGTCGAGACCGACTCCCCGGTCGCGGGCTACGACAGCACGAAGACCGTGTTCAACCACCAGGTCGGCTACCGCGGCGCCGACGTCGCCATGGCACTGAGCAACGGCGACAGCGTCTATCTGGTCTCCGACACCGCGGGCACAGGAACCTTTACCCTGCACCGGCAACCGCTCGCCGTCACCTCCGGGCACCAGGACGGCACCGGCGCCTGGGTGGTGGACGCGACCAAGTCGTACACCACCAACCCGAACGGCACCTACAGCGTCAGCTACGCCGCCAAGGAAGCCATCCGGGTCAAGCTCCCGACCGCGACCGGCACCGTGCCACCGCAGCCCGCGCCGAATCCGTACTCCTACGGCGTCAACGTCGCCCCGAACGCCACGGTGACGACGTCGTCGTCATTCAATTCCTGCTTCGGCCCGCAGGCCCTCGTGGACGGCATCGCCTCGCGGTTCAACTACCTGGTCGCGGGCAATTGCGGTGAGTGGGCCTCACTCGGCGAGGCCAACCCCTCGGCACGGCTGACCTGGACGACGCCGCAGCGCCTCAACAAGGTCGTCCTGTTCGACCGGCCGAACCAGACGGACAATGCCACGGGCGGCACGCTGGCGTTCAGCGACGGCACCAGCGTCGCCGTGGCGGACATCCCGATCACCGGCGCCGGAAAGACGATCACCTTCCCCGACAAGACCGTGACCTGGGCCGAGTTTCGGACCTCGGGCGGCAGCGGCGCCAACGTCGGGCTGTCCGAGCTGCAAGCGTTCCTGAGCCCGGCCGCGCCCCGGCCGTCCACCCTGGTGGACATCGGGCCGGAGGCCACGGTGACCGCGTCGTCGGAATTCGACAGCCGGTATGCCGCGAATCGTGCCGTGGACGGCGTCATCGGCCAGCACGCCACCGGGGAGTGGGCCTCCCGTGGCGAGTCGAATCCGTGGCTCCAGCTCGACTGGACCGCGGCGCGGACGATCACCAAGGTCACCTTCCACGACCGGGCCAACACGACGGACTGGGCTCCCGGCGGGACCCTGACCTTCAGCGACGGCAGCTCGGTCGCGGTGTCCGGCATCCCGAACGGCGGCGCGGCGCGCACGGTGTCGTTCGCCAACAAGAACGTCTCCTGGGTCAGGTTCACCGTCGCAGGAGGAATCGGTTCCAACGTCGGACTGTCGGAGATCAAGGTGCACTCCAGCGGGGTCAGCCCGTCCTACGCGACCGGAAACGCCGCGTTGACGGCCACCGCGGGCGCGTCGTCGCAGTTCAACACCGCCTACACCCCGGCCATGGCGATCGACGGGAACACCGGCGGGTCCGAGTGGGCCTCGGCGGGCGAGGCGACCCCGTGGATCCAGCTGAGCTGGGCGACAGCCCAGACCGTTCGGCAGGTCGTGCTGCACGACCGGCCGAACCAGTCGGACAACGCCAACGGCGGCACCCTGACCTTCAGCGACGGCAGCTCCGTCCCGGTGTCCGGCATCCCCACCGACGGCGCGCCACGTACGGTGTCGTTCCCGAACAAGACGATCACGTGGGCGCGCTTCCACGCCACGGCCGGTACCGGCCCCAACGTGGGCCTGGCGGAGTTCCAGGTGGTGCCCGCCACGCCACCGGCGTCCTACCGGCCGTCGATGCCGGACGTCGGCTGGTGGAAGTTCGATGAGACCCGCGGCTCGACCGCCTACACGTCGGCGAGCATGTACAACAACGGCGTCCAGGACTGGAACAACGCCACGATGGTCAACGCGGCCCCCGTGCCCGGAAAGATCGACAACGCGCTGAATCTGGACGGCAGCTCCGGCTACGCCATGGTCGCCGGGCTGGGCTCGTACTCGCTGCCCTCCGACACCGCCACCTACTCCGCCTGGGTGTACGCGGGCAGCGCACCCACCGGGCGGTCCATTCTGCAGAACTGGGGGACCACGGCGACCGGGCAGGTCAGCCTCGCCGTGGACGGCAGCGGGCGCCTGCGCGCGCGGATCGCCCAGGCCAACGGCACCGTCATCACCGCGACCGACACCGCGGCGTTTCCCACCGCGAGCTGGCAGCACCTCACGGTGGTCGCGGACGGTGCCCGCCTCAGGCTGTACCGCAACGGAATCGAGGTCTCCTCAGCCGCCTACGACGGCACCCTGAAAACGGGGTTCGGTGCGCTGGGCATCGGCGTCACGCCCAACGACACCGGAACGGGCCCGGCCACGACCGGCCCGGGTCACTGGACCGGCATGATCGACGACGTGCGCGTCACCACCGCGGCACTCAACCAGTCCGAGATCACCGCCCTCGCCGCATCGTGAGACGCCGTCGATAGCGCGGTACGAACGTCGGTGGGCCGGGCATCCCCGGCCCACCGACGTTCCCGATCTCGACTTGGTGGGCGCAGCAGGATTTGAACCTGCGACCGCTCGGGTGTAAACCGAGTGCTCTTCCGCTGAGCTATACGCCCCAACGTCCCGGTGCCCGAGAGCACCGGGACAAGGATGTCACGCCTTGAGGGCAGCGACGGCCTTCTTCCACGCGTCCTGGTCGCGGGCTTCGCCGGGGGCGTTGACCTCAGCGAAGCGGACGACGCCCTCCGTGTCGATCAGGAAGGTGCCACGGGTGGCAAGGCCTGCCGCCTCGATGAACACGCCGTACTGGGTCGCCACGGCGCCGTGGGGCCAGAAGTCCGACAGCAGCGGGAAGGTGTAGCCCTGCTGGTCGGCCCACGCCTTGAGGCTGAAGGGGGTGTCGACCGAGACGCCGATGACCTGGATGTCGTTGTCGGTGTAGGTCGCGAGCTCATCGCGGACCTGGCACAGTTCGCCGGTGCAGATGCCGCTGAACGCGAACGGGTAGAACACGAGCAGCACGTTCTTGGAGCCCTCGAAGTCCGAGAGCTTCACCGGCTGCTTGTTGTAGTCGTTGAGCGTGAAGTCCGGAGCCTTCTGACCGACCTCGACCGCCATACCCGGCATCCTCCTGGAGTGAGGGCGCGCATCAGCGCACCCAGAGACATCGTGTCCAGCCCAGCCTAGGCCACGACACCGCGGGGTTCAGACCGTGGACCGGGAGTCCGCTCCCGGTCCACGTGGTCGTCACTTCTTGGTCTTCACCGACTTAGGCGAGACCAGCCTGGTCCCCACCCAGTCGTTGCCCACGCTGACGCTCGAGGTCTGGGCCAGCCCGGCGGTCGGCACCGCCTCGGCGATGTCGCTGGGTTCGACGTGTCCATCGCGGCCCGTCTTGGGGGTGAGCACCCAGATCACGCCGTTGTCGGCGAGCGGGCCGATGGCGTCCATCAGCGCGTCGACGAGATCTCCGTCTTCCTCACGCCACCACAGCAGAACGACGTCGACAACCTCGTCGGCGTCCTCGTCGAGGAGATCGGAGCCGACGCGCTCCTCGATTGCGGCGCGGACGTCGTCGTCGACGTCCTCGTCCCAGCCGATCTCCTGGACGACGGTGCCCTCTTCGATCCCCAGCTTGTCGGCGACGCCGGCGTTCCCGGCGTCTCCCGCGGCCACCACGGTCTCACTCCTCCAGTTGTTCTCGCACGGTCTCAAGGCCCATCTTGGCCCGTCCGACCGCGTTACGCCTGTTCGGTTAGGCGATAGCGAACACTGACTGTGCCCACCTGCGCAACCGTGTGCTGTCCGACACGCCGCAACTACCCCTTTCCTCGTGCCCTCACGGGTGGCGAAGCACGCGTACTGACCAGTAACGATGACGCCCGCGTCGATTCAGACGAACATGGCAGAGTGACCCCGTACGCGCGCGCATGCGCGCGCGTAAACCATCACCGAGCCAGGCTGGAGCGCACGTTGCCCACCCAGAACAGCAACCCCGGCACGCCCGAACGGGTCCGCGTCATTCGTGACGGACTCGCGGCGCACCTCCCGGACATCGATCCGGAGGAGACGTCGGAATGGCTGGAGTCGTTCGACGCCGCCCTGCAGGGCGGCGGGCAGCAGCGTGCCCGCTACCTGATGCTCCGTCTGCTGGAGCGCGCGCGTGAGCGCCACGTCGGCGTCCCGTCGCTGACCAGCACCGACTACGTCAACACCATCCCGACCGACCGCGAGCCGTGGTTCCCCGGCGACGAGGAGGTCGAGCGCCGCTACCGCGCGTGGATGCGGTGGAACGCGGCGATGACCGTGCACCGCGCGCAGCGGCCCGGTGTGGGTGTCGGCGGTCACATCTCGACCTACGCGTCCTCTGCGGCGCTTTATGAGGTCGGCTTCAACTGGTTCTTCCGCGGCAAGGACCACCCGGGCGGCGGCGACCAGATCTACGTGCAGGGCCACGCCTCCCCCGGCATCTACGCCCGCGCGTTCCTCGAGGGCCGCCTCTCCACCAGCCAGCTCGACGGTTTCCGCCAGGAGCTGTCGCACGCGGGCCCCGGCGGCGGCCTGCCGTCGTACCCGCACCCGCGGCTCATGCCGGACTTCTGGGAGTTCCCGACCGTGTCCATGGGCCTCGGCCCGATGAACGCGATCTACCAGGCCCGGTTCAACCGGTACCTGCGTGACCGCGGCATCAAGGACACCTCCGACCAGCGCGTGTGGGCCTTCCTCGGCGACGGCGAGATGGACGAGCCCGAGTCGCGTGGCCTTATCCACGTGGCGGCCAACGAGGGTCTCGACAACCTGACCTTCGTGATCAACTGCAACCTGCAGCGGCTCGACGGCCCGGTCCGCGGCAACGGCAAGATCATCCAGGAGCTGGAGTCCTACTTCCGCGGCGCGGGCTGGAACGTCATCAAGGTCATCTGGGGCCGCGAGTGGGACACGCTGCTGCACGCCGACCGCGACGGCGCCCTGGTCAACCTGATGAACCAGACCCCCGACGGCGACTACCAGACCTACAAGGCCAACGACGGCGCGTTCGTCCGTGAGCACTTCTTCGGCCGCGACCCGCGCACCAAGGCGCTCGTCGAGCCCATGTCCGACCAGGACATCTGGAACCTCAAGCGCGGCGGCCACGACTACCGCAAGGTCTTCGCCGCCTACCAGGCCGCCACCGAGCACCACGGCCAGCCGACGGTGATCCTCGCCAAGACGATCAAGGGCTACAACCTCGGCAAGCACTTCGAGGCGCGCAACGCCACGCACCAGATGAAGAAGATGACCCTGGACGACCTCAAGTTGTTCCGGGACACCCTGCGCATCCCGATCTCGGACGCGGAGCTGGAGAAGAACCCCTACCTGCCGCCGTACTTCCACCCCGGCCAGGACGCTCCCGAGATCCAGTACCTGCAGGAGCGGCGCCGCCAGCTCGGCGGCTACCTGCCCGAGCGTCGCTCGAAGGCCAAGGCGCTGGTGCTGCCCGGTGACAAGGTCTACGACGTGATCAAGCGCGGCTCCGGCAAGCAGGAGGTCGCCACCACGCACGCGTTCGTCCGCCTGGTCCGCGACCTGGCCAAGGACTCGGAGATCGGCGGGCGGATCGTGCCGATCATCCCGGACGAGGCGCGCACGTTCGGCATGGACTCGATGTTCCCGACGCAGAAGATCTACAACCCCCAGGGCCAGCTCTACACCTCGGTCGACGCCTCGCTCATGCTGTCCTACAAGGAAAGCGCGCAGGGCCAGATCCTGCACGAGGGCATCAACGAGGCGGGCTCGACGGCGTCGTTCACCGCGGTCGGCACGTCATACGCCACCCACGGCGAGCCGATGATCCCGATCTACATCTTCTACTCGATGTTCGGCTTCCAGCGCACCGGCGACGGCCTCTGGGCCGCGGCCGACCAGATGGCGCGCGGTTTCGTCCTGGGCGCCACCGCGGGCCGCACGACGCTGACCGGTGAGGGCCTTCAGCACAACGACGGCCACTCGCTGCTCCTCGCCGCGACGAACCCGGCGGCGGTCGCCTACGACGCGGGGTGGTCCTTCGAGATCGCCCACATCGTCAAGGACGGCCTGCGCCGCATGTACGGCGAGCAGGCCGAGGACATCTTCTATTACATGACCGTCTACAACGACCCGTACCAGCAGCCCGCCGAGCCCGAGAACCTCGACGTCGAGGGCCTGCTGCGCGGCCTCTACCGCTACGCCGAGGCCCCCGCGGCCAACGGTCTGCGGGCTCAGGTCCTCGCCTCGGGTGTCGCGCTGCCGTGGGCGATGAAGGCCCAGTCCCTGCTCGCCGACGAGTGGGGCGTCAACGTCGACATCTGGTCGGCCACGTCGTGGACCGAGCTGCGCCGCGAGGCCGTCGACATCGAGCGGCACAACATGCTGCACCCGGAGGCCGAGCCGCGGGTGCCGTACATCACCACGGTGCTGGACGGCGCGCCCGGCCCGGTCGTGGCCGTGTCGGATTGGATGAGCGCGGTACCCGACCTGATCCGCCCGTGGGTGCCCACCGACATGGTCACCCTGGGCACCGACGGATTCGGCCTGTCCGACACCCGCCCGGCCACCCGCAGGCACTTCCTGGTCGACGCCGAGTCGATCACGGTGGCGGTACTGAGCGCGCTGGCTCAGCGCGGCGAGGTCGACCACGCCAAGGTCGTCGAGGCCACCCGCAAGTACCGCCTCGAAGACGTGAACGCCGCCGGTCCGCAGACCTCGGACCCCGGCTCGGCCTGACAGCCGGAGAACCCTCCAGAGACGCCGATGGCGCCAGACCCGACCGGGTCTGGCGCCATCGGCGCGTTAACGAACTCAGCGACGCGACTCGCGCGGCGTCCGCTCAGTGGCCATCGCCTCGGCCGGGGGCGTCTCGACCCGCGGCTGCGGCGCGTGGCCCGGGCCCATCTGCGTCTGCATACGCTCCAGCCAGCCACCCCACCGGTCCGACATCGGCCGGATGAGACCGCCACCGAGCCCGACCACCAGGATGCCGCCGATCGTGGCCAACACCGTGATCAGCACCGGCATCGTCACCGTCGTCGCGATATCCACCTGGTTCAGCGCCGCGATGACACCGAACGCGATGATGAACACATAGGCGACCGTGCCCAGCATCGGCCCGAACGGCCGGCTGCCCAGCGCGCTGGTGATGAGGTCACGCACCACCTTCGCCACCGCCGCCGCCACGACCAGCAGCACGATCGCCACCAGGATCCGCGGCAGGAACGCGATGACCTGGTTGAGCAACTGGCTCACCGGGTTCGACTCGCCGAACACACCGAACGCCAGCTGCAGCGCGATCAGCAGAATGAAGTAGTAGACCAACTTCACCAAGATGGCGCCCACATCGACGCCCGAATTCCGGGCCATACCGGACATTCCGGTTTTCTCCATCAGACGGGAGAAACCGAGCTTGCCCATCAACATGGACAACCCCTTGCTCACCGCCTTCGCGATGAGCCAACCAATCATAAGAATGATGAGAAAACCGAGCAGCTTCGGCACGAACGTGGCAACCAACGACCACGCCTGGCCAAGCCCCTCGCGAAGTTCCGCACCCATGATGTTCTACCTCCTAGGGCCCCCGACGGGCAGATCCCTGTCCTGCGTGATCGTTTCTCAGCCAAAGGACACAGGCAACCGCGACACATCCCACGAATGGGTTAACCATCCACCTTCAGATGGCGCCACCCCCAACCCAAACCCCATAGTTGAACCACCGGTGGGGACCGGGGAGATGGGCCGCCCGGCATCGAGCGCACCGAACATGCCGGGCGGCCCGCCCGAAGGGCGGGCGATACTCGCGGAAATCGCTCGTCGGTTCGGGCGGTTCATTGTTCTGGGGGGCGACCCCCCAGACCCCCACGGTGCGATCGTCATGCGGAATCGGGGCTACCGGACTTGGAAAGCAACCGATAGCGGGCCGAGTCGCGAAGTTGTCGAATCCTCGGCCCGTCTAAAGGTATCGACGGTGCCGATCCGCAAGGCTGGCGGTACTTCAATGTTGACCGCCCACCCTCAAAGGTGAGGATTGCTGGTAGCGAGGCAACCGGCGAAACAAGTTGTGGTTGCTGTTGGGGTTCTGGCTGTTGCTGTCGGAAGGCTTATGGGTGTCAGGGTGAGGGGGGCTCGCCAAGTGCCTGTGCGGGTGGTTCGGCTTATCTGGGGGGCGACGGCCCTAAACTTGACCAGTGGTGGGGGTGCCCTTCTCCCCACGCTTTTCCCCCACAGGGCCGTCGCAGGGGCCCCAGATCAAGCCGAACCACCCGGACAGGCCCGCCAAAGTCATGCCCCGCGCACGATGTCGAAGACGAGCCGTCTCCCAAGACCGCAAAGTCGAAGACGAGCCGTCCCATAGGCCGCGAAGTCGAAGACGAGCCGGACCCGCGAAACCCCTCGTCAGCCGTGTGGGAGTCTGACGGTGTGAGTGGGCCGAGAGCACTGTCAGCGGAAACGCTGGACGCCGTCGAACGTGCGTCCGGCAAGCTCGCGTCCGCGGCGGTGGCGGCCATGGACAGCCAATTCGCCTGGTTCGGCCGCATGCCAGCCGACCAACGCGCCTCCGTGCTCCTCATCGCCCAGAACGGTGTCGCGGGCTTCACCGCCTGGCTGCGCGACCCCCAGGAAGCACTCCGCCTCACCACCGACACCTTCCGCGGCGCCCCGCGCGACCTCTCCCGCTGGATCAGCCTCCGCCAGACGGTCGAGATGGTCCGCGTCTCGCTGCAGATCTTCGAGGACCTCGTCCCCGACCTCGCCAAAGACGACACCGAACGCGCCGTGCTGTCCGAGGCCGTCCTCCGCTACGGCCGTGAGGTCGCCTTCGCCTCCGCCATGTCCTACGCGTCAGCCGCCGAGGCGCGCGGCGCCTGGGACGCGCGGCTGGAGGCGCTCGTGGTGGACGGCATCGTCCGTGGCGACGCCGAGGAGTCGCTGCTCTCCCGAGCCGCCGCACTCGGCTGGGACCCCGCCGCGGAGGCGACCGTCCTGGTCGGCAATCCGCCGTCCGACGACCCGCCGACCGTCGTCTACGAGGTCCGCAGCCGCGCCGCCCGCGTCGGGCGGCCGGTCCTGCTAGGTGTGCAGGGATCAAGGCTGGTCGTCGTGCTCGCCGGACCCACCGAGGACACCGACCGCGAGGTCATGGCCAAGATGGCCGAGGCGTTCGGCGCGGGCGCGGTCGTCGCCGGGCCGACCGTCGCCACCCTCGCCGAGGCGCACCGCAGCTCGTCCGACGCTCTCTCCGGGCTGCGCGCGGTCGTCGCGTGGCCAGAGGCACCCCGGCCGGTCCGGTCGACGGACCTGCTCCCCGAGCGCGCGCTCGCGGGCGACCCCGAGGCCGAGTGGCAGCTCATCGACCGGGTCGCCCGGCCACTGGAAGAGGCGGGCGGGTCCCTGCAGGAGACCGTCGAGGCCTACCTCTTGACCGGCGGCGTCCTGGAGACCTGCGCGCGGCAGTTGTTCGTTCATCCCAACACCGTGCGGTACCGCCTCCGGAAAGCGACCGAACTCACAGGGCGCAACGCGGGCGATCCGCGTGACGCGCTCGTGCTGCGGGTGGCACTCGCCGTAGGCAGACTGTCGCGCTCACGAGGGTTGTGGTGACACGCCGGAGTCGGGCCGTGGTACACGCCACATCTGACAACAAATACCCGCGCGTAGCGTTCACCCGGGCTTAACTTTTGTAGACCCCCTACAACCCAGGCCCCGGGACTTGGTCCGCCTCAGCATGCGTGAACAACACTCAAACGGTGTTCAGTGATGACGTGATCGCGCTACTCGCTCCTGGGCAAGGCTCCCAGACCCCCGGCATGCTCGCCCCCTGGCTGGAACTGCCCGGCGCGGCTGAGCGCCTCGCGGGCTGGTCGGAGATCGCGAAACTCGATCTGACCCGGCTGGGCACCACCGCCGAGGCCGACGAGATCAAGGACACCGCGATCACCCAGCCGCTGATCGTCGCGGCCACGCTGCTCGCCTTCGAGCAGCTGAAGTCGCGCGTCGAGATCCCGGCTGACGCGCTCATCGCGGGCCACTCGATCGGCGAGTTCGCCGCCGCCGCCATGGCGGGCGCGCTCACCGCCGAGGACGCCATCGCGCTGGCCGCCGTGCGCGGTCGTGAGATGGCCGCCGCGTGCGAACTGGAGCCCACCGGCATGGCCGCCCTCATGCGCGGCACCGAGGAAGCCATCCTCACCCGACTCGCCGAGCTCGACCTCGTCCCGGCCAACCGCAACGGCGCGGGCCAGATCGTCGCCGCCGGTTCCGTCGCGGCGCTGGAGAAGCTCGTCGCCGAGCCGCCCGCCGACACCAAGGTCATCACCCTGAAGGTCGCGGGCGCGTTCCACACCCACTACATGGCGCCCGCACAGCAGGCGCTCGCGGCGCACGCGGCCACCCTCGCCGCGCCCGCCGACCCGGCGTTCACCCTGCTGTCCAACCGCGATGGCGCTAGCGTCGCGGAAGGCGCGGAGGTGCTCGCCCGGCTCATCGACCAGGTCACCAACCCGGTGCGGTGGGACCGCTGCATGGCGGCCATGGCCGAGCACGGCGTCGACGCGATCGTCGAGTTCCCGCCCGCGGGCGCGCTCGTCGGCCTGGCCAAGCGCGAACTCAGCGGCACCCCCACCGTGGCCCTGAAGACCCCCGCGAACCTCGACACGGTGGCCGAACTGATCGGAAGTACCGCATGACCACACTGCGACTCGCCACTGGCGCAACAGCCAGCCGAATCCTCGGGGTCGGCAGCTTCCAGCCTGAGCGCATCGTCACCAACGACGAGCTCTCGCAGAAGATGGACACGACCGACCAGTGGATCCGCGAGCGCGTGGGCATCCAGGAGCGTCGATTCGCCGCCCCGGACGAGCGCTTGGTCGACATGGCGGTCATCGCCGGGTCGAAGGCACTCGCCGACTGCGGCCTCTCGCCGTCCGATGTGGACACTGTCATCCTGGCCAACTGCACGATGCCGACGCCCATCCCCAACGGCGCGGCCCAGGTGGCCGACCGCATCGGCATCAAGGCCGCTGGCGCGTTCGACCTCAACGCCGCGTGCGCCGGGTTCTGCTACGCCCTGGCCACCGCGTCCGACCTGGTCCGCTCCGGCTCCGCCCGGCGCGTGCTGGTCATCGGGGCCGAGAAGCTGACCGACTGGGTCGACCCGGTCGACCGGTCCAACGCGATCATCTTCGCCGACGGCGCGGGTGCCGCGGTGGTCGGACCGGCCGACGAGCCCGGCATCGGCCCCGTCGTGTGGGGCAGCGCGGGCGACCTGGTCGACACCATCGGCATGACCGACCGCCGGTTCATCTACCAGGAGGGCCAGTCGGTCTTCCGCTGGGCCACCACGGCGATCGCCCCGATCGCGCTGCGTGCGCTGGAGGCATCTGGCCTTCAGCCCGCCGACATCGACGTGCTGATCCCGCACCAGGCGAACCTGCGGATCATCGAGGCGATCGCCAAGCGGCTGCGCGCCAAGGGCGCCCGCGAGGACATGGTCGTCGCCGACGACATCGTGCTGTCGGGCAACACCTCATCGGCGTCGATCCCGATGGCCATGGACCACATGCGCGGGGCGGGCCGGATCAAGCCCGGCGACGTCGCCCTGCTGATCGGGTTCGGCGCGGGACTGTCCTACGCGGGACAGGTCGTCATCTGTCCCTGAGCAGGGACACGAATTTAGAGCTCCGGCAGGTGAAGTACCGGCCGGTTGACCAACTGAGAAAGGACGACTGGCATGTCGGAGAAGCCCAGCGAAGCCGAGATCCTCGAAGGCCTGGCGGAGATCGTCGAAGAGGTCGCCGGTGTGTCGCCGGACGACGTCACCGCGGACAAGTCCTTCGTCGACGACCTGGACATCGACTCGCTGTCGATGGTCGAGATCGCCGTGCAGGCCGAGGACAAGTTCGGCGTCAAGATCCCGGACGACGAGCTCGCCAACCTGAAGACCGTCGGCGACGCCGTCAACTACATCAGCAAGAACTGACCATCCGCTCCTCGTGCCCTCGGCACTCGACTCAGCACCCAACCGCTGCGAAGGAAACCCCATGAGCAACGTCGACGTCGTCATCACCGGGCTGGGCGCCACCACGCCCCTCGGCGGGGATGTCACGACCACCTGGGAAGCGCTGCTCGCGGGAAAGAGCGGCGTGCGCGCCAACGAACACGAGTGGGCCGCCCGCTACGAGCTGCCCGCCCGGCTGCACGCGCCGCTCGCGGTCGACCCCACCGATGTGCTGCCCCGGGTCCAGGCCCGCAGGCTCGACCGGTGTGAACAGATCGCGATCATCGCCGCCCGCGAGGCGTGGGCGGACGCCGGGTTCGAAATGCCGAGGGACGAGGAAGCGCCGGTCGACCCCGAACGTCTCGGGGTGTGCATCGGAACCGGCATCGGCGGTCCCGTGACCCTGCTCGACCAGGACGACATCCTGGAGCGCGAGGGTCTGCGCAAGGTCTCGCCGCTGCTGGTGCCGATGCTCATGCCCAACGGGCCCGCCGCCCACGTCGGCATCGAGCTGCGGGCCAGGGCGGGCGTGCACTCCCCCGCGTCGGCCTGCGCGTCGGGCGCCGAGGGCCTGGCCACGGCGTACCAGATGATCCAGACCGGGCGGGCCGACGTCGTGGTCGCCGGTGGCGCCGAGGCATGCATCCACCCGATCACGGTGGCCGGGTTCGCCCAGTCGCGCACCCTCAGCACCCGCAACGACGAGCCGGAGCGCGCGTCACGCCCGTTCGACCAGGACCGCGACGGCTTCGTCCTCGGTGAGGGCGCGGGCGTTGTCATCCTGGAGCGCGAGGACTACGCCAGGGCCCGCGGCGCGCGGATCTACGGCCGCCTGTCCGGCTACGGCATGACCTCCGACGCCTTCCACATCACGGGCAACCACCCCGAGGGCGTCGGCCAGATCAAGGCCATCACCAACGCGATCCGCATGGCGGGTCTCAGCGCGGCCGACGTGCAGCACGTCAACGCGCACGCCACGTCCACCGTGGTCGGCGACATCGGCGAGGCCGCGGCCATCCGCAAGGCGATCGGCGACCACGCCGTGCTCACCGCGCCGAAGTCGGCGCTGGGCCACCTGGTCGGCGGCGCGGGCGCGGTGGAAAGCATCATCACGATCCTTTCGATCTACCACAGCGTCATTCCGGCCACCCGGAACCTGGAGAACATCGATCCCAGGGTCGGACTGGACGTCGTCACCGGCCAGCCGCGCAAGATCGAGCTCACCGCGGCGGTGAACGACTCGTTCGGCTTCGGCGGGCACAACGTCGCCCTCGCGTTCACCGCTGCCTGACCGGCTTCGGCGAACCACCTTCACCGAGGAGCACCCCCATATGACGGCCCTGGCCACCAGCTCGAGCGAGCTGCTCGAGCTGGACCCGCGTGATCCGCTGGTCCGGCTCGCCCAGTTGCTCGACGCCGACTCGATGGCCCCGCTGCGGCCCGCCGACACCAGCGGCGTGTTCGCGGTGCGCGGTCGCATCGACGGGGTCAAGGTCGTCGCCTACTGCACCGACGCCACCAAGATGGGCGGCGCGATGGGCACGGAGGGGTGCGGGCACATCGTCGAGGCCATCGACACCGCGGTGCGCGACCGCTGCCCGGTGATCGGCGTCTGGCACTGCGGCGGCGCGCGGCTGGCCGAGGGCGTCGAGTCGCTCGACGCGGTCGGCAACGTCTTCGCCGCGATGATCCGCGCCTCCGGCCGGATCCCGCAGATCAGCGTCGTCGTCGGCCCGGCCGCCGGCGGCGCGGCCTACGGCCCGGCGCTGACCGACGTCGTGATCATGTCCCCGGCCGGTCGGGTGTTCGTGACGGGGCCCGACGTGGTCCGCAGCGTCACCGGCGAGCAGATCGACCAGGAGGGCCTCGGCGGGGCCGACGCGCACGGCCGCAAGTCCGGTGTGGTGCACGTTCTGGCCACCGACGAGCCCGACGCGTACGTCCGGGCGCGGCGCATCACCAGCCTGTTCGCCAAGCCGGGCCTGTTCGACCTGCACGCCGTGCGCGAAGAGGCACCGCTGCGCGATCTGCTGCCTGAGCAGCTCAACCGGGCCTACGACGTCAAGCCGGTCCTGCGCGGCATCCTCGATACCGATGCCGACGGGGTCTCGCAGTTCGAGGAACTGCAGGCGAAGTGGGCGCCGAACATCGTGGTAGGCCTCGGTCGACTCGGCGGGCGCACGGTCGGTGTGATCGCCAACAACCCGCTGCGCAAGGGCGGCTGTCTGGACTCGCTGTCCGCGGAGAAGGCCGCGCGGTTCGTGCGGATGTGCGACAGCTTCGGCGTGCCGCTGCTCGTCGTGGTCGACGTGCCGGGCTACCTGCCTGGTGTCGGCCAGGAATGGGACGGCGTCGTCCGGCGCGGGGCGAAGCTGCTGCACGCGTTCGCGGAAGCCGTGGTGCCTCGGGTGACGCTGGTGACCCGGAAGTCCTATGGCGGCGCGTATATCGCGATGAACTCGCGGTCTTTGGGCGCCACGGCGGTGTTCGCGTGGCCTGAGGCCGAGGTCGCCGTGATGGGTGCCAAGGCCGCGGTCGGGATCCTGCACCGCAAGAAGCTCGCGGCCGCGACGGAGGACGAGCGGGAAGCACTGCACGCCCACCTGACCACCGAACACGAACGCATCGCGGGCGGCGTCGACCGCGCCATGGCGATCGGTGTGGTGGACGAGGTCATCGACCCGCGCCAGACCCGTCGGAAGCTGGCGGAGGCACTGGCGGCCGCCCCGGCAGGCCGGGGCGCGCACGGCAACATCCCGCTGTAGCCCAGCGGACCGGCATCCGGCGCCCGGCACCCAGGGGACGACTTCGGCTCAAGTTCCGCGAGCCACCGTCTCGCCGCGTCCAGGGTCGCGGCCGCCCGGCACCCAGCACCCAGCGGCCGGCACTCGGACGGATCGTCCCATTGTCCCCACGTAGGATTGTCCAACAATTCCCTTGTTGAACAATCCTACGTGGGGATTGTCGTATTGTTGAGCGATCCGACCAGGCTCTGCCGACCAGAAGTGCGGCGGGCGCAGTGAGCGAACATCCGCGCTGACCATCCCGTCGCCGGGTCAGCAGGCCTCGTGCTGCGGCGAAGCGCCGGTCGGCCCCCCGGCCAGTTTCCAGACGTCGTCCTCAACCGTCATCGGGAACACGACGCTCCACCGGATGCATTCCACCGGCAGCTCCAACGGCGCGTCCGCCACGTCCTGTTTGCTGATGAACCGCAGCATCACCCGCGCGCTGTCCTCCGGGCCCGTATCGATCCGGTAGAGCACGATGCTGCCGTCCAGTGTCGACCGATAGCTCGCCCGCCACGTGGCCTCAGGCATGTTCTTGATCCGGTCCGCCGTGACCGTCGTCTGCCAGCGGGCGTAGTTCTTGCCGTTGATCGCGTCGAAGTACGTCTGCAGCAACTGCCGGACCGTCTCGTACATCGGATGCTGAATGGCGTCCTGGGTCCCGCGCACATCCCGATGCCCCGGCTGTTCGGCGGCGGGCAGCGAACCCTCGCTCGGCAATACGGCCGACGGCGGTGGGGCGGCCCGCTCGTCGGCGTACAGCTCGCGGGCGAGCAGGCTCGCCGCGGCCGTCAGCACCACGGCGACCAACACCGTGGGCCAGACCCACTGCTGCCGCATCGACCCCTCAGCCACAGGTCAAGCGTGCCACAGCGGCTACCCGACCCGGTGCAGCCAGGTCACCGGAGCGCCGTCGCCCGCCCGCCGGAACGGCTCCAGCGCCTCGTCCCACGACGCGCCGAGAAGCTCGTCGACGCCGTAGGCGAAGGACTCCCCCGCGCGGGCGGAGGCGGCCAGGGTTCGAAGTTGGTCCTCGCCGACGACGATGTCGCCGTTGGCGCTTGTACGCGCGTGCCAGAGACCGAGGGTCGGGGCGTAGCAGAATCGTTCACCGTCGACGCCCGAACTGGGCTCCTCGGTGACCTCGAAGCGGATCATCGGCCACGCGCGCAGGGCGCCCGCGAGCTTGCCGCCGGTGCCCGCGTCTCCGGTCCACGCGCACTCGGCGCGCAGTTGGCCGGGGGCCGCGGCCTGTGCGGTCCACTTCAGTTCGGCGCGCACCCCAAGGGTGCCCGAAATCGCCCACTCGACGTGCGGACATACCGCAGACGGCGACGAGTGGACGTACACCACGCCTTGGGTGTTTCCACGGGTGCTCACTGCTGACCTCCGCTGCTCGACGAGGATCGTCTTCCCCTACGTCCTGTCGATAGGCGGTTGTCGCACGGGCGGAATACCCGTCGACATTGTGCCCTGCATCCGGACACTTTGGCCACACGAACCACGGAAAGCATCAGGCGCATCAGCAAATTCTTAGGTTTAGCAAGAATGCGGGGAGCCTGTCGCCAGACTCCCCGCATACCCCTAGTCAGTGGGTCAGTGAGCGCCGAGCGCCGTCGCGGCTGCCACCACGTCGACCAGCCCGGTTCCCTTGTCATAGCTGCTGGTGTACGGCCCGACAGACGCGTACGGCGCCCCATTCGTGAACTTGTACGCCGTGCGCTTGAGAGTGTCCTCGATCTCGGCCGGGCTCGCGGTCGGCTTCGCCTGGAACAACTGGGCGACGATGCCGGTGATCTGGGGCGCGGCCATCGACGTCCCACTGATCACGTTGTATGTGCCGATGTCGAGCAGGCCGGGACCATTCGCCGGGGCCAGGCCGGTGGAGCAGATCGGCAGATAGAGCCTGCACGCAGACAGGATGTTCTCGCCGGGCGCGGAGATATCCGGCCAGGTCGCGGTGTTCGTGGCGAGGCCGCGCGAAGAGAAGTCGGACACCGTGCCGTTGCGGGTGCCGGTGGCCTGGTCGTTGTACGACGCGACCGACAGCACACCCGGAGTCGGGTCCTGACCGGGCGGGTTGGACAGATTCGCCGAGCCGTCGCCGCCGTCGTTTCCGTTGGCCCACACCGTCACGACGCCTTCGGCGGCGAGCTGGCGCTGGATCTTCGCGGTGGCCGAGTTCGGGTCGAACGCGCCGCCGCCAGACGGGCCGTAGGAGTTGTTGATCGCCTTGATCGGCGGACAGGTGCTCGCCGGGACACCCGCGCCACAGGGTGCGCCGTGGTTCTCCAGCACCCAGTTCAGGGCGGCGTCTGCGCCGACGATGAGGATCACCGCGCCGGTGGAGATCGACACGATCTTCGCGCCGGGGGCCGAGCCGCCGACCGCCGTGCCGTCGCTGAGCGTCAACCGCTTGCCCGCGGCGATGCCCGAGACGTGCGTGCCGTGGCCACCGAGGGCGAGTGCGTCGGTGTCGACGGAGGTCGGAACGTCGATGATGCAGCCGGTCCCGACACTGGCCTCGTCGAGGCAAAGGCTCTTGAGGTTGCGCACGACGCGCGTCTTGCCGTCGTCGCCCTTGAACGCGGGATGAGTCGGGTCGATGCCCGAGTCGATGATCGCGACTGAGACGCCGCTGCCGTCGAGCTTGCGCCCGTTGGCGCCGGTCAGCGTCTGCTGGGCCTGCAGGCTGTTGGTCGCGGTCGTGCCCGGGCTGCCGGCGAGCAGCCGGACCGGGTCGTTGCCCTCGACGTAGGTGACCCCGGACGCGCCACGCACCGCTTGCACCTGCTGGGCCGAGCCACGGGCGACCACCACCCCGACCTTGGCGAACCTGGTTACCGGGGTGAGCCCGGCCTGCCGCGCCGCGCTGTCCGCGGCGGTGGCCGAGGTGCCGTGCACCAGCACTGTCAGCGGCTGCGTCGCCGAACCGAGCAATGCGGTGAGCGAGGCGGACATGGGGGCGAGCGGGCCCGCCGACGCGGGCGCGGTGACGGCCAACGGGACCACCACGGCCGCCGCGGCCAGGCCGATGAACACTCGCCGGCCGCGCAGGGAACGACCAAACATGGAACCTCCAGGACAAAAGCTGACATGGAAGGTGACATTCACCGTAACGACGGTCGACCGTTCGGGTGACGACCTCAGGTCCATCCGCTCGGCAGGGCGCCGCCACCAGCCAGGGAACGTGCCGATACCGTGTCGGGCACGGCGCAGTTCGAGATCGAACCGCCACTGGTCGGGAGGTGGCGGGTGCGGCTGGTCCGGATCGGGGACGCGACCTCCGCTGTCGGCAAGGACTTGAGCGCCGCCCTGGTGTCCTGGGGACGCGGCGACGAGGTCGTCGGTGGGATCGCGCTCGTGAACGTCCAACCCCCTGGCCACGACCGGCCTATCGACGCCGTCGTGGTACTCCCACGCGGCGTGCTGGTGATCGTCGGGGTCGACCTGCCCGACCCGGCCGTGCGCCTGGACGCGCCGCTGGGCGGACAGTGGAAGACCGACGGCTGGCCACTGGTCCGGCCGGACGGGGCGACCAACCCCGCCGCCGAGGCGTTGGCCGCGACCGCGGCGGTCACCGAACTGCTGCAGGCCACTCGAGTCGAGCCACTGCCGGTGAGCACTGTCGTGGCGATCGGCCCTTATGTCTCACAGGTCTCCCAGCCGACCGCCGACCTCATGCGCGGGGTCCGCATCCTGCACCCCGAGCCGATGAACCTCCTCAACGCCGCTCGCGAACTGGCCACCCACCCGCGGCCGTGCACCGCCGCTGAGGCGGCCCGGATCCTCGCCGCGGTGCACCCCGCGGGCACCGCGCCCGCCCCGGCGGAACTGGTGACCGAGGGCTTCCCCCGGGAGACAGCGGCGGCGACCACCACCCTGATCCCCCGCGTCGTCGGAGCCCCGGCCACGGCCGAGCCCACGACCGCGACGAAGTCCGGAAGCCTGCGGTGGCTGCCGATCGTGGCCGCGATACTCGTGGCGATCCTGCTCATCGCGGGCATCGCCGTCGCGATCAGCTCGGCCAGCGACTCCGGCGGTCAGCGCGACCCCGACGGCAACCGGTCTGGCCCGATCCCGGTCGACGGTGTCGCGTTCAGCGCCCGCGGCGCCGCCGAGCACACCGACTGCGCCGCCCACGCCTTCGGCGACGTCCGTGGCTGGCTGGAGGCCAACGGGTGCGCGCGCCTCATCCGCGGACGCTTCGAGGCGACCGCCGACGGCAAGCACGCCGCGGTGCTCGTGTCGGTCCTGCGGTTCAACTCCAGCAGTTCCGCCAGCGAACTGCGGGCCGTGGCCGACCGGCCCGGCGCGGGCGGGGTGACCGACCAGGCCGCCGAGGGCGTGGCGTGGCCGGGTGACCGCAAACCGACCTTCGAGTCGGCCGCCTACGCCAGCGGGCGCGAGGGCAACAGCCTCAAGCTGGTGCAGGCGGTCTGGCTGGACCAGCCGTCGGCGCCGGACGACCCGGCGCTCAAAGAGATCGTCGGGAAGGCGCTGCAGCTCAGCCTGGCAGGCTGAGGAGGTGGCCAAGCGCGGCGGCACCGACGCCCGCGACCACGCTGACTGTCACGTTGGCGAAAGCCTTGCGGTACGCGCCGTCCTCAAGCTGGCGGATCGTCTCGTAGCCGAAGGTGCTGTAGGTGGTCAGCGCGCCGCAGAAGCCGACGCCGACCAGTGCGTGCGTCGCAGTCGACACACCGGCGAGCGCGCCGAGCACACCTGAGCCGACGATATTGACCGCAAGCGTGCCCCATGGGAAGCCGTCACCGAAGCGTCTGCGCAGGGCGCGGTCGGTCAGATAGCGCGCGGGAGCGCCGACGGCCGCGCCGAGCGCGACGAGTAGTAGGGTCACAGCGCCCACCGGGCCAAGCGCATCCCGGCCGCCACCGCGGCCAGCGCGCACAGGACCGTCGTGAGCAGGTAGGCCAGCGCCAGCACGAGAGTGTCGGGGGTCAGCAGGGCGCGGACTTCCTCGGCGTAGGTGGAGAAGGTGGTGAACCCACCGAGTACACCGACACCGAGAAATGGCCTGACAAGGGTGTGAACGTTTCTCAGCTCCGCCACCGCCACCATCAGTGCACCGATGAGCAGGCAGCCCGCGGAATTGACAAGCAAAGTGCCCAGCGGAAATCCGCCGGATTTGGTCGGAACGACGCTGACCAGCCAATATCGCAGGAGCGCGCCCGCCGCCCCGCCCACGGCGACCGCGGCCAACGTGCCCTTCGCCGCAATGTCGGCCGCCATGACACCTCCCGGCATGATTATCCAGCACGCCACACCGGACCGCGTTGTGGGTTCCGAGGCCTGATACCTATAAGATTCCGGCAGGCGGTCGAGGAATACCATCCCGACCGCGGCCAATTCGGCCAATACGACTCTCATCACGCGGAGGAAACCGTGGCGCAGAAGACCGTTGTCGAGCTGGTCGATGATCTCGACGGTGGCACAGCCGACGAGACCGTCGCTTTCGCACTCGACGGCGTGGACTTCCTGATCGACCTGTCGACCGAGAACGCCGAGCGCCTGCGTGACTCGCTGGCGGAGTTCGTCGGGCACGCCCGGCGCACCGGCGGTCGCAAGGCCAAGGCGAGCGCCGTCACCGCGCGGAAGTCCACCTCGGCCGCTGACAAGGCCGACAACCAGGCCATTCGCGAGTGGGCGCGCAGCCAGGGCGAGAGCATCGCCGAGCGCGGCCGCATCCCGCAGGCGCTGGTGATCAAGTTCCAGGAAGCTCACGGCAACTGAGGTCGGGCAGCCGCGCCTGCGACGGCGCGGCCCATTCCCCGAGTCGCCGAATTGCGGCAACCGGAGCAGGCTCGATCTTGCGAGACAGCCGGAATCCACCAGGCACGGCCAGCGCGCCCTTACGGAACGCGCGTACGGCCAAGGTGGTCACCGAGGCGGGGTAAGCGCGGCGGCCGTAAAGCCGCCGCGCCCACCCGGGCAGCAGGGAATACGACAAATGCCCGATAGTCGGTTCGTAGAGCCGCACGCCCGCCGCCAGAAGCCCTTGCACGGGCGGCCGGTGCAAGAAGTCGTAGATCAGATCCGAGTCTTCGCTTCTCCTTAACAAAGGGTAAACACGTTTCAGGTAGGTCGACATTTCGCTGACGCTGCCAGGGACTTCGTCCGGGTCGAGACCGACGAGCGCGGCCGACGACCGTTGTTCCCTGAAGTAGAGATCAGCGTGTTCCTTGGTCAGTGGGAAGCCCGCGCGGCGCGCGACCGAGAGAAATGACGAAGTCTCAGCGCAATGCACCCAGAGCAGCAGCTCCGGGTCGTCGATGCGGAAGCTCACACCGTGTTCGTCGCGGGCCCGCAGCGACCGATGCACCCGGCGGACACGGGCACCGGCCTGCTCGGCTTGGTCCACAGTGCCGTAGGTGCTGATCCCGACGAAGTCGGCGGTGCGGGTCAGCCTGCCCAGTGGGTCGGCCTGGAAGTCCGAGTTCTGCACGACGCCCGCCACCGCGCGTGGGTGCAGGGCCTGCAGGAACAGGCTGCGGATCCCGCCGAACCACATCGACGGGTCGGCGTGCACCTGCCAAGTCACCGAGTCCGGCCCGAAAAGGCCCAAGCTGTTCCGCCTCCCCGGAATTTCACTCTTGGTCACCATGGCGATGAAAGTGCGGCATGGGCGGTTACCGTGCGGGCCACCGTCACCCTCCTGTTGGCCTGCGGCATGCCGGTCTAACGGCCGCCGCATGTGTGTGAGATCAGTTTGTCACTCGCGAGTCGGAATGGACGGCGGTGTGGTGGCGTTTACTGGAGTGGCATGGTCGAAGCTGGGAGGCAGTTGTGGTGGACGGTCCTGAGGACCTGTACGGCGTGGACTCGGACGTCCCGGACCTGACGGGCACTGTCCTTCTCCACAACTTCGAGGGGTTCATGGACGCGGGTTCGGCCGGTCGCCTGGTCGCCGAGCACCTGCTGCAGACCCTGGAGCACCGGGTCGTCGCCCGGTTCGACGCCGACCGCCTCGTCGACTACCGCGCCCGGCGCCCGACGATGACCTACCTGACCGACCACTGGGAGTCCTACACCGCGCCAGAGGTGGCCGTGCACTTGCTGCACGACACCGAGGGAATGCCATTCCTGCTGCTCACGGGCCCTGAACCGGACCGGGAGTGGGAGCGGTTCACCGCGGCCGTCGGCTCGCTGATCGAACGCTGGGGCGTCCGGATGGCTGTCGGCTTCCACGGAATCCCGATGGGCGTCCCGCACACCCGACCGCTTGAGGTCACCGCGCACGGGACCCGCCCGGAACTGGTCCGCGACTACCGCCAGGTGTTCAACCGCCTGCAGGTCCCCGCGGGCATCTCCGCGCTGCTCGAGTTCCGCCTCGGCGAGTCCGGCCACGACGCGATGGGTTTCGCCGCGCACGTGCCGCACTACCTCTCCCACGCCTCCTACCCGGCGGCCGCGCTGTCGCTGCTGGACTCAGTCGAGCGGGCCACCGGCCTGCGGCTGCCCGCCGAAAGCCTGCGGGAGGCCAAGCGCCAAGCCGACCTGGAGATCGAACGCCAGGTCGCCGAGTCCGACGACATCGCCGAGGGCGTGCGCGCCCTGG
This sequence comes from Actinokineospora sp., assembly GCA_035540215.1. Lineage (GTDB taxonomy): Bacteria > Actinomycetota > Actinomycetes > Mycobacteriales > Pseudonocardiaceae > Actinokineospora. Next base: position 32,696 of record DATLIA010000292.1, read on the forward strand.
AACGCCAGTACGACAACTTCGCCGACGCCGCGGGCCGCAACATGCTCGCCGAACCGGGCGCGCCCATCCCCACCGGGGACGAACTCGCCTCCCAGTTCGAGCAGTTCCTGGCCGAACAGGGCCGCGACGACACCTGAGCGTGACGGCGCGGCCCAAGGCTTTCGACCCTGTCGGAAGACCCTCCGGGCGGTCGTAGGGTGAGTGTTTCCTCACTTGGTCGCCGTCCGGGCCCCACGGGACGCCATCGGGATGACGACCCGAATGGAGCCCACCATGTTCATGCAGATCATCCAGGGCCGCGTGCGCGACGAACAGACCGCACGCGCCACCATGGACCGCTGGCTCGCCGACCTGGAGCCGGGCGCCGACGGCTGGCTCGGCGGCACATACGGCATCACCGACGACCGAATGCTGGTCTGTTGCGTCCGCTTCGAGAACGCCGAAGCGGCCCACCGCAACAGCGAACGCCCAGAACAGGGCGCGTGGTGGCGGGAGATGGAGCAGTGCTTCGACGGCGAAGTGATGTTCCACGACTGCGAGGACGTCATGCTGCTGCTCAACGGCGGCTCCGACGACGCCGGGTTCGTCCAGATCATCCAGGGCCGCGTCACCGACCTCGACAAGGCCCACGCCATGAACGAGCGCGCCGCCGACATGATGACCAAGTACCGCCCCGACGTCATCGGCGCCACCATCGCCATCGACGCGGAAGGCTTCTTCACCGAGACCGTGTTCTTCACCTCGGAGGACGAGGCCCGGATGGGCGAGGCCAAGGAATTGCCCCCGGACGTCAGCGCGGCCATGCAGGAGGAAATGGCGGTCCTGCAGGACGTCAAGTATCTCGACCTGCACCGCCCCTGGTTCGCCTCACACCGGTAGCGGCCTGCGCCCAGCGAAGCCAAGGTCGGACCGGTGGTACCAGCCGAGTTCCCGATCGCCCTCCAACCAGCACCACAGCACCGGCACACCGTCGAGCTCACCGGGAAAGTCGACCAGCAGCGGAGCGAACCCCTTGAGCTCGGCGCCGGTCTGCTGCACCTGCGTCATCAACTCATCGAGCCGCGCCTGCGCCGCCTTGAACTCCGGCATCCCACCCAACCCGGTGCCGACGCCGGAGTTCAGCGCGGCCCCCAACTCAGCGGCGTCCGCCCGCAGCGCCACGATCTCATCGAACACCGGCAGCAACCGGGCGATCTCGGCCTTCGCGTCGTCGACTGTGAACATGCCGCCCATCATGTCCGACCGGCTCGGACCAGCCCGCTCTCGTAGGCGAAAACGACGGCCTGTGTCCGATCGCGCAGGCCCAGCTTCGCGAGGATGTTGCGGATGTGGGTCTTCACGGTCTGCTCGGCGACGACGAACTCCGCGGCGATCTCGACGTTGGAGAGGCCCCGGGCCAGGGTCATCAGAATCTCTCGTTCGCGTGAGGTCAACGCGTTCACCAGTGAAGTGTCTGCGGGAGCTGGTCGGCCCGCGAAGGACTCGATCAGACGGCGGGTGACACTCGGCGCCAAGAGGGCGTCGCCCGAGGCCACGACTCGGACGGCGGCGATCAGGTCGGCCGCCGGTGAGTCCTTGAGGAGGAATCCGCTCGCGCCGAGGCGTAGTGCCTCGTAGACATAGTCGTCGATGTCGAAGGTGGTCAGCATGACGACCCGGGATCTGCCCACGGCCAGGATCTCGCGGGCCGCGGCGAGGCCATCCATCACCGGCATGCGGACGTCCATGAGGACGACGTCCGGGTGCAGTTCGGCGCAGACACGGACCGCTTCGGCACCATTCGCCGCGTGGGCGACGACAGTGATGTCGGGTTGAGCGTCGAGCAAGGCGCCGAAGCCCGCGCGGACCATGTCCTGATCGTCGACGATCGCGACGCTGATGGTCATGGGTCTCCCAGGGGCAGGACGGCGCGCAGCCGGTAGCCGCCGTCGGGTCTGTCGATGTCCAGCGTGCCATCGAGCATCGCGACCCGTTCGCGAACGCCGAGCAGACCATGCCCACCCGACGGCGCGCGACCCGTTGGTGCAGGGTCAGCGGGCACGCGATCCGCCAGAGCGCGGTCGGCGAGCTCAAGGGCGGGCGAGCGATCCGCGGGCGCGGAGTTGGTGGGATCGCGATCCCCCGGCACGCGGCCGACGAGCGGGCCGTCAGCAGGCGTGTGGGCAACCGTTGCGCGGGCATTGGGCGGTCTGTGGGGTGTGGCCCCCAGCTGGATTGGTGCCGGTTGGGGCGCCTGGTTGGTCACCTCGACCACCACGGTCTCGCCGTCCTGGCGAACCGACACCGTCGTCGGTGCGCCCGGGGCGTGGCGGATGACGTTGCTCAAGCCCTCCTGCACGATCCGGTAGGCCGCCAGGCCCACCGAGTCCGGCACCGACCCGACTTCACAATCCAGGGTCACCGGCACACCCCGGACGCCTGCCACCAGTGCGTCGAGGCTGGCGATGCCTGGTTGTGGTGCGAGTTCGGGAGGCCCGCCACGGAGTACGCCGAGGAGCTTGCGCATCTCGGTCAGGGACGCTCGGGCGGTGCCCGCGATGTCGGCCAGTTCGGCGCGGGCGGAGTCGGGTAGGTCCGGGATCCGGTACGGCGCGGTCTCGGCTGAGACAGCGACCATCGACATGTGGTGGGCGACGATGTCGTGCATCTCGCGGGCGATCCGGGCCCGCTCCTCCAAGGCCACCCGCTGTTCGCGTTCCTCCACGACCTGGCCGCGCAGGCCCGACCGCCAGTCCCCCATGGCCGCCGCCGCGGCGACGAGCATGGCGGTGCCGATCACGGAGGTCCAGGCTGCCGCGTCCTCTTCCATCGGGGCCAAGCCGATTCCGGTGACCGCGATCAGTGCGACGAACAGGGCGGTGTCCCGGCGGACCCGACGCACGCCGAGGACCCAGGCCATCACGCCGAGGACGAGCACGCTCGTCACCGCCCACGGCCACGGTTCTCCCGTCGAGAAACCGGAGGGGATCTGCGCGAACGCGGTGCCCGCGCACGCCAGGTACGCCAACCCTGCGGCCACGAGCGGGGCGCGGCGGGCGATCAGCATTGGCACGGCCCTGGCGACCGCGGCGGGCAGGATCACGGCGGTCGAGTCCGGGTAGTGCTGCACCAGGTCCAGGTATCCCAGTACGAGGACCACCACCGCGCCGATCAGCGGCCAGTTCCCCTTCATGAGGCGACCCTACGGTCCTGGACCGCGACGCACGCCCGGACCACGGCGACGGCCACCACCTGGATTCCCAACGCGACCATCGAGTGCACGAACCACGCGCCGACGAGGGTCGGGCCGCCCCAGGCGGTGGCGAGGATCGGGTCGGCGGTGAACGGGTGGCCGATGGCGGCGATGGTGTCCGGTCGGAGGAAGTACAGATAGCCCGCGAACGTGACGAGGATGCCCACGGCCGTCACCGCGAAGGCCACGATCCCGAGCGGCAGCGCGACCAACGCTCCGCCCACACGTTGGCGGCGGGGCACGCCGACCGGGAACCGGGTCGCCACCGCGTGCCGTGTCCGCGACAGTGGGCCCGCCAAGCCGAAAGGGGCCAGCAGGATCGTCGCGAGCGCGAGCGGGAGGGTGGTCAGGCCTCGGACCAGTGGCACCAGGATCCAGTCGAACAGTCGGGTTCTCATGCCTTCGACGGTATGCAGCACCGGACGTCTGGGCATCAACCTCGCGAGGGATTCGTCCCCCTCGCAGGAGGTAGAGAAGTCCTAGGTCTGTTCTCCCTCAAAAGAGTTAGAGCGCTTTGAGTTCCTCGGTCACTTCGTTCACAGAGGACTTCGCGTCACCGAAGAGCATCGACGTCTTGGGGTCGAAGTACAGCGCGTTGTCGACGCCCGCGAAGCCGGGGGCCATCCCTCGCTTGAGGACGATCACCGACCGGCTCTCGTCGACGTTGAGGATCGGCATGCCATAGATCGGAGAGTCCTGGTCGGTCCGCGCGGCCGGGTTGGTGACGTCGTTGGCGCCGATCACCATCGCCACGTCGGTGCGGCTGAACTCGCGGTTGATCTCGTCCATCTCTTTGAGCCGGTCGTAGGGCACGTCCGCCTCGGCGAGCAGCACGTTCATGTGTCCCGGCATGCGCCCGGCGACCGGATGGATCGCGTAGACGACCGATACTCCCTTGGACTCCAGCAGTTCCGCCATCTCCCGGACCGCGTGCTGGGCCTGAGCGACCGCCATCCCGTAACCCGGGACGATGATCACCTGGTTGGCGAAGGCCATCTGGATCGCCGCGTCGGAGGCGCTCGTGCGCCGAACGGAGCGGTCGCCCTCGATGACCGTGCCCGTACCGCCTCCGCCGCCGAAGCCGCCCGCGACGATCGCCGGGATCGACCGGTTCATCGCCTTGGCCATCAGGTTGGTCAGGATCGAGCCGGACGCGCCGACGATCATGCCCGCCACGATTAGCGCGGTGTTGTTTAGCGCCAAGCCCATCGCGGCGGCGCTGAGCCCGGTGAGTGCGTTGAGCAACGAGATGACGACAGGCATATCCGCGCCGCCGATAGGCAGAACGACCATCACGCCCAGCACCGCGGCGGCGACGAGCAGGCCGATCATCAGCCACTCGTTGTCCGTGCCCGTCGCGATCAGCGCCGCGCAGGCCACCGAACCGAGCAGGAGCAGGAGGTTGAGCGGCTGCTGCAGCCGTCCGACGCCGATGGGCCTGCCGGAGATCAACTCCTGGAGCTTGCCGAAGGCGATGTTGGAGCCCCAGAAGGACACCGAGCCCACAATGGCGGAGAACAGGCTTGCGACAGCGACATAGACCGGCTCGTGCGCGAACCCGTCACTCTGCCGGAACTCGACCCAGGCGATCAGCGCGACCGCCCCGCCGCCGACGCCGTTGAACAGCGCCACCATCTGCGGGATGGCGGTCATCTTGACGCGCTTGGCCGCTGGGACACCGACGATCGTGCCGAGCACGACACCGAGCACGATCAGCAGCCAGTTGCCCATGCCCGGCGTAAGCAGGGTGGCCACCACGGCGATGCCCATACCGACCGCGGCGATCAGGTTGCCTCGCACGGCTGTCCGCGGGCCAGTCAGTCCCATCAGGCCATAGATGAACAACGCGAAGGCGACGATGTACAGGCATTGGATGAGGATGTCGCGGCTCATTTGCCCGTCCCTTTGGAACGGTCCTTGAACATGGCGAGCATCCGGTCGGTGACCAGGAACCCGCCGACGACATTGATCGTGCCGAACGCGATCGCGATGACCAGAAGGATCTTGTCGAGCACGCTCTCCGCGCCCAGCCCGAGCACGATCAGCCCGCCTAGCAGGACGATCCCGTGGATGGCGTTGGTGCCGGACATCAGCGGCGTGTGCAAGGTGTTGGGCACCTTGGAGATCACCGCGAAGCCGACGAAGCCCGCGAGCACGAGCACCGCCAGGTTCTGCACCAGCATCAGGGTTCCTTCCTGGTCACGCACGCGCCCGCGACGACCTCGTCGCCGAAGTCGATGGCCAGCGCGCCGTCCGCGTCGACCAGCAGGTCCAGCAGCGCCTGCACATTGCGGGCGTAGAGCTCACTGGCGTGTTCGGGCATGGTGGCGGGCAGGTTGAGCGGCGCGGCGATGGTGACGTCGTGGACGACCACGGTCTCCCCAGGCTCGCTCAGCTCACAGTTGCCGCCCGACTCGCCCGCCAGGTCGACGACCACGCTGCCGGGCCGCATCCCCTTGACCGCCTCGGCGGTGACCAGAGTCGGCGCGGTGCGCCCGGGGACGAGCGCGGTGGTGATCACCGCGTCGAACCCGCCGATCGCCTGCGCGAGCTGACGCTGCTGCTCGGCGCGCTCGGCGTCGGTCAGCGCCCGCGCGTAACCGCCCTCGCCGGTCGCCTCGATCCCGAGGTCGAGCCACTGGGCGCCGACAGACCGCACCTGCTCGGCGACCTCGGGCCGCACGTCGTAGCCGGTGGTGTGCGCGCCGAGCCTGCGCGCGGTAGCCAGCGCCTGCAGGCCCGCGACACCGACGCCTAGAACTAGGACCTTCGCGGGCGGGACCGTACCCGCGGCGGTTGTAAGCATTGGGAAGAACCTGGTGAGCCGCTCGGCGGCGAGCATCGCGGCGCGGTAGCCCGCGACGTTCGCCTGCGACGACAGCGCGTCCATGGTCTGCGCGCGGGAGATACGCGGAACCGACTCCATGGCGAAGCCGGTGATCCCCGCGTCGGCCAGCGCGGCGACACCGTCGGGATCGGTGAGCGGGGCGAGGAACCCGATAAGGACGGCACCTGACTTCAGCCGGGCGATCTCGTCCCGGCTCGGCGGCGCGACCTTGACCACGACGCTCGCCGACCACGGATCACCCAGCGTCGCACCCGCTCTGACGTAGGCGTCGTCCGGGATCAGGGCGGCTGAGCCCGCTCCTGGCTCGACGACGACGTCCAGGCCACTGGCCCGCAACCGCTCGACCACCTTGGGCACGAGCGCCACCCGGCGTTCGCCCGCGGCGGACTCGCGCGGGACGCCTACGACTGTGTTGGCGGTCACAGTACAGTTGTACCATTTGCGAGCTGGGCGGGCTAGCGCTGATCGACTTTCCCACTTCACGCGGGTTGACCTGCTATTACTTCCTTAGTAGCGCGCTGCGGCCTACCGGCGACGGACAGTGTGAAGCTCGTCGGGCCCCGGACCAGGTCAACGACGGTTCCGCGACGACGAACGGCCGATAGATCAGATCTATCGGCGACTTCTGGTAACTGGCAACTCGCGCAGCGCCGTCCCGTGGCCGCGGTGGCGTGTCCTACTCAGCGGTAGGACATGTTCCCCCTGCGACATCTCCTGGAGACCGCATGCGCATCGCTCCCTTACTGCTCGCGACCGCCCTGGCAGGCGGCCTCGCGGCGGTGATCACCACTCCCGCCCTCGCGGCGGACACCAACCTTGCCCTGTCCAAACCCGCTACCGGCTCAGCCGCGTGCACGACCACCGAGGGGCCGGAGAAGGCAGTCAACGGCTCCGTTTCCGGCGGTAACAGCGACAAATTCTGCTCGCTCGCGTCGAGCAAGTACGTGCAGGTCGATCTCGGGGCGACCGCGACGATCAGCAGCTTCACGGTGAAACACGCGGGCGCGGGCGGCGAGTCCACGACCTTCAACACCAAGGCGTTCACCATCGCCACGTCGACCGACGGCAGCACCTGGACCACCGCCGCCACGGTCAGCAACAACACCGCCAGCACCACGACCCATCCAGCGACGGCCACCGCACGGTACGCCCGGCTGACCATCACCACGCCGACGCAGACCTCCGACAGCGCCGCGCGCATCTACGAGTTCGAGGTGTTCGGCAGCGCCACGACGCCGCCGCCGTCCGGGACCAACATCGCGCTCAACAAGCCCGCCACCGGGTCGGCGGCGTGCAACGCGAACGAAGGACCGGCCAAAGCCGTCAACGGCACGGACAACGGCGGCAACAGCGACAAGTTCTGCACCAACGCGTCGAGCAAGTACCTGCAGGTCGACTTGGGTTCGGCCGCGAGCATCACCGGCTTCACGGTGAAGCACGCGGGCGCGGGCGGTGAGCCCGCGACGTACAACACCAAGGCGTTCACCATCGCCACGTCGACCGACGGCAGCACCTGGACCACCGCCGCGACAGTCACCAACAACACCGCGGGCACGACGACCCACCCAGCGACGGCGACTGCCCGCTACGCGCGGCTGACCATCACCACGCCGACGCAGAACACCGACACGGCCGCGCGGATCTACGAGTTCGAGGTCCAGGGCACCGGCGGCACGGCGCCCACGGTCATCCCCGTGTTCGACCAGATCCCGCAGTTCGGCATCTATGTCAGCACCGAGCCCAACTACACCCCGCCCGCAGGCGTGCTGATGTGGAACCGCGGCACCGAGTACGCGCGCAAGCTGACCACGACCGAGCAGAGCAAGCTGGGCAGTGACGTCGCCCTGCGGCTGACCTACCACGCGCAGTGCGACAACTACGACCGCTTCGGCTCGCTGTTCTACGTCAGCATGCCGAAGGGCGAGGCCCCGACGCCGACGACGCCGCGGGTCACGCTGCAGGACTTCATCACCCCGTTCAGCGACTTCTGGCAGGGCAGCAAGGCCACCCTGGTCTACCCGGACGCGCCGATGGCCGCCTACGCCAACGCGCTGGCCGACACGACCCGCGACGTCTACGTCGGCATCAGCGGCGGCTCGAACCCCTACGCCCAGGACGCCTGCTCGTCGCGCCCCGTCGACGCGGCGTTCAAGGCCGTCGGGTTCAAGTACTCGCTGTCGCTGGTCTCCGCGCAGCCGCTGGGCGCGGGCAAGACCGGCGTCGTCAGCGCACTGTCGCGCTATGAGATCCGGACTAACAACTTCACCACCACCGCGATGAAGCACGCGGCGACGCGCGGCACCCTTGCCGTGAGCATCGCGGGCTACGGCGCGGCGTCCGGCGGCGAGGAGTACTCCAACACCACCGTCACGCTCACCGCGCTGGGCCGCGAGGTCGGCCGCTTCAGCACCCAGGTCGACTGCGCCGCGTACGAGCAGTACAGCCCCGACGGAAACCCAGGGATCTTCCGCAACAACCTCACCACCAACCCCCGCAGTTGGTGCCCCGGCAGGCTGGTCGAGACCCGCTTCTTCGACCTGGGTGACATCACCGCCCAGGACGTCGCGGTGACCATCGGCATCGGCCGTTCCGTGCCGTTCGTTGGCGACTCCAACTACCGCACGAGCGTCGCCCTGATCGAACGCTGAGCCGGACGGGCCGCCCTCCTGTGGAGTGAGGGCGGCCCGTTCTCCTAGCCCTCAAGCACCTTCTTGCTTAGGTGCTGACTCCGTTGCGGGGACTCGTCCAGCGGCTCATGCCGAGCACGATCAGCCGCAGTTGGCGTTCGGCGACCGACACGACCTCGGCCCGGTCGTCCGGGTGGTCACCGACGTCCAGCAGGGCCGTCACGATCGACAGCATGCCGCCGACCATCAGGTCCGCGGCCATCCGCAGGTCGTCGGCCGACCATCTGGTCATCCCCGGGTATCGGCCGAGGTCGGTGGCCAGTTCGCTGCCGAGCAGACGCATCTCGCCGTGGATCGCGCGGCGGACCGGTTCGACGCCACCGTGCCGCTCACGCAGCAGGAAGCGGAAATGTGGCGCGTACGCGTCGACCTGGTTGACCAGGATCGCCACCGACCCACGGATCGCGTCGCCACCCGGGCTGCGGCGAGCCTCGCGGAGCATGGCGCGCAGGGTGCGCATGGACTCCTCGACGAGCACGACGCCGAGTTCGTCCATCGACGCGAAGTGCCGGTAGAACGCGGTGGGGACGATGCCGACCTCGCGGGTGACCTCGCGCAGGCTCAGGCTCGCCAGGCTCTCCTCCGCCCGCAGCGCCGCGTCCAGCAGCGCCTGGCGAGTGCGCTGCTTGCGTTCCTGCCGCGACCCGACCGGTTCCACTGCCACGCCGTTGAGAGTACGCGTGTGCACTGTCACACCTCCCTCGAGTTGACACCCACGCCTGACCGCGATGCACTTTTCAGTGTACGCATGTTCACCGACGGAGGAGGTCACGGTGCGCACTCCCGGATTGCGATTGCTGGAGGCCCTGGCCACACCCCATGGAGTCGACCGGTATCTCGAACTGATCAACCCGATGCTGGTCGTCCGCGACCTGCGCGGTGAGGTGACAGCCGTTCACCGAAGCACCCCGGACACGGTCACCCTGACCATCCGACCGACCCGCCGCTGGCGCGGTTTCGCCGCCGGGCAGTACGTCCGCGTGTCCGTCGACATCGACGGCGTGCGTCGGACCCGGTGCTACTCCCCCGCCACCTCGCAGCACCGCGACGGCGGCTTCGAGCTGATCGTCAAGGCGCATCACGAGGGCCTCGTGTCACGGTGGCTGCGGGAGAACGCGAAGCCCGGCCTGGTCCTGCACCTGTCCCAGCCGGAGGGCACGTTCACCCTGCCCGCGGCCCGTCCGGACAAGATCCTGCTCATCAGCGGCGGCAGCGGGATCACCCCGGTGCTGAGCATGCTGCGGACCCTGGCCGACGAGGGCTACCGGGGCGAAGTCGCGTTCCTGCACTACGCCTACCGCGAATCCGACGTGCCCGCGATCGACGAACTGCGCTCCCGCGGCGCCGTGCTGGCCTACACCAACGCCCACAACGGTGACCTCACCGGGTTCTTCGACGAGACCCACCTGCGCAAGGTCGCGCCCTGGTACGCCGAGGCCCACACCTATCTGTGCGGCCCGCCGGGGCTCATGGGCGGCGTGCGGCAGATCTACACCGACCTCGGCGTCGCCGACCGGCTGCACACCGAGGACTTCGCGCCCGCGCCGATCGCCGTAGACGCGGCGGACGCCACCGGCGACGTCACCTTCGTCCGCAGCGACATGACCGCGGCGAACTCCGGCGCCACCCTGCTCGACCAGGCCGAGGCCGCCGGGCTCCGGCCAGAGCACGGCTGCCGCATGGGCATCTGCTTCTCCTGCACCCGCGTGAAGACCACGGGCTGCGTGCGCGACGTGCGCAACGGCGCCCTGTCCACCGACCCCGACGAGGAGATCCAGCTGTGTGTCTCCGTCCCGGTCGGCGACGTCGCCATCGACCTCTAGGAGCATCGGCATGACTCTGACCAAGGAACAGTTCGACGGGCTCGGCCGCGACCTCGACGAGCTGCGCGAGCGGACCATCGCCAAACTCGGCGACGAGGACCGCGAGTACATCTACAACATCATCAAGGTCCAGCGCGCGCTGGAGGTGGCAGGCCGCGGCCTGCTGTTCGCCGGGTTCTTCCCGCCCGCGTGGGTGCTGGGCGTGACCGCGCTGTCGGTGTCGAAGATCCTCGACAACATGGAGATCGGCCACAACGTCATGCACGGCCAGTACGACTGGATGCGTGACCCCGCGCTGAACTCCAAGATGTTCGAGTGGGACACCGTGTCACCCGCGGAGAACTGGAAGCACTCACACAACTACGTGCACCACACCTACACCAACATCCTGGGCAAGGACCGCGACATCGGCTACGGCGTCCTGCGGATGGACCAGGCACAGAAGTGGAACCCGTACTACCTCGGCAATCCGGCGTACGCGCTCGCGCTGATGGCGTTCTTCCAGTGGGGCGTCATGCTCCACGACCTGGAGGCTGATCGGATCCTTTCTGGTGAGAAGAAGTGGGCCGACGGCGCCGCCGCGCGCAAGCGCATGTGGCACAAGGGACTCAAGCAGACCATCAAGGACTACGTCCTGTTCCCGGCCCTGACCGGCCCCATGTTCGTCACCACCCTCGCGGGCAACTTGACCGCCAACTTCGTCCGCAACGTCTGGGCGTTCTCCATCATCTTCTGCGGTCACTTCCCGGCGGGCGTGGAGAGCTTCACCGAGGAGGAGACGGAGAACGAGAGCCGCGGCCAGTGGTACTACCGGCAGATGCTGGGCTCGGCCAACATCACCGGCGGACCGCTGTTCCACATCATGTCCGGCAACCTCTCCCACCAGATCGAGCACCACCTCTTCCCCGACATCCCGGCCCGCCGCTACCCGGAGATGGCTCCGGAGGTGCGGGCGATCTGCGCCAAGTACGGCCTGCGGTACAACACCGGCGGTTTCGCCAAGCAGCTCGGCTCGGTGTTTGTGAAGATCGTGCGACTTGCCCTTCCGGACCAGCTCTGGGGCAAGCCGGACAGCCCGCCTGCCGGTACCGTCGGCGGTGGCCGCGCGGTGCGCGCGGCATGACGGACACCGGAACGGGAGCGACCATGGTCAGCGACTTCGAGGCGGCGAAGGACACCGTGCAGGAGGTCACCGAGTCCGCCGCGAGCCACATCGGCCGGATCGCGCTGATCATCACGGGCGCGGTGCGCGATATCGCCAGGGAGATCGGCGACCTGGCCACCGACATCATCGAGATGCGGGAGGCGTCGGACAAGGCGAAGGCCGACCGGCCCGTCCGCATCATCGACGAGACCAGGTAGGTCACCAGTAGTAGCCCGAGAGCCCACGTTTGAGGTTGCATACTCCTCAAACGTGGGCTCTCGTCTGTTTGTTGTCACACGATAGTGCGAACTTGCGAGCAAGCAAGGTCCACTCGTCCGAGGTCTCGTGGGCGCTTTTGTTGTCTGTCAGGCTCTTCTGGTCCGTACTGTCCAGCTAGGAGTGACATATGCGCACCACGGCAAGACGACTCGGCATCCTGCTCGGCGCGATCGCGCTCAGCTTCGCCATGGCGACCCCCTCAGCCTCCGCCGAGACCAGCTCCGACGCGGCAGCCGACTGCTGCGGGATCAACCTCAACCTCGACCTCAACGTCTCCCTGGACATTGGCCTCGACGTCACCGCGGTTGTCGACGCGGACGTGGACGCGGGCTTGGGCGTGCACATCGGCGTCGACCACGACGGGTGGTGCGACTGGCCGCTGTAGCCCGCGCGCCCCGCACCTCGTCGAGCCGCCCGCTCAGATCAGGGACGGCACCATCGCGTCGATGAGGTGCGGGCCCGGCTCCGCCAGCGCCCGGCTGAACTGCTCGGCCAGCTCCTCCGCGGTGGTCGCCCTCGTCGCGGGCACCCCCATCCCCTCCGCGATGCGCACGAAGTCCATGTCCGGTGTGGACAGATCGAGCAGCGAGTTGGCCGCGGGCCCGCCCTGCGCGCCCACCCTGGTCAGCTCCATCCGCAGGATCGCGTACGCGCGGTTGTTCAGGATCACCGTGGTGACGTTGAGGT
>DATLIA010000293.1:0-8411 GCA_035540215.1 Actinokineospora sp.
GCCGCGCAGAGCGCCCAGGCCAAGCTCGACGCCATGGTGACGGCGGGCGGCCCCGCCTCCTATGCCGGAAGCGCCTCGCTCTGGGGATTCATCAGAGGCGGCATGAATGCCAACATCACCTTCGGCGACAGTGGGCCCTTCAGCTTCTCCGGATCAATGTGGACCAGCCCGATCGCGGCCGCGGGCGGCGGCGCGGGTTTCTGGTCGGTGATACCGCCGAACGGCCAGGAGATGGACTTCGTCTGGACGGGTGCGGCGCTTGAAGGGGGCGGCGTCGCTCTTCTCTGGAGCGTCAACGGCACGACCTTGGGGGCGATGAGCATTTTCGTCGCGGGCCTCGGCATCGGTGGCGGGAAGGGCTCGGGGACCTGGACCAAGGGCTGATCCCAGTCGGCGCGCGCCCCTGTTCGGGCCTCGATTCGAGGCTCAGACAGGGATCGCGCGGGTCCGAACCCGGCCGACCTCGGCGTGACCGGCGAAGATGTGGGGCGTGACGTCCCAGGACACAGTCTCCCGTGACCGGCGCCTGCCGGACCCAGCCTTGGTCGTGCTCGTTGGCGCGTCTGGGTCCGGCAAGTCGACCTGGGCGCGGGAGCGGTTCCGGGCCGCGGAGATCGTCAGTTCCGACGAACTGCGCGGCATCGCGGGCAGCGGCCCGAACGACATCGACGCGTCCGCCGACGCGTTCTCCCTGCTCGACCAGATAGTCGACGCACGCCTGGGCAGGCGGCTGACGACGGTCGTCGACACCCTCGGTTTCGATCCGGTCCGTCGCGCCCGGTGGCGCGAGGTCGCGCGGGCGGCCGGATTGCCCGCGGTGGCTGTGGTGCTGGCGACGTCGCCAGTGCTGTGCAAGCGGCGCAACAGCGATCGCGACCGGCCGGTGCCCGCGCCCGTGCTCGCGGGGCAGCTCAAGCGCGCGGCCGCGGTGGTGGCGGAGCTCGCGGACGAGGGCTGGGACGAGGTCCTGGAGATCACGGGCTCGACCGAACCCGTGGCCGCCCCTGTCTCCGCGCCCGCCGCCGGGGTGAAGCGCGACGGACTGGAGGTGATCCTCCAGATCTCAAGGTTTCCCTGGGGCGAGGACCCCGCGGGCTGGCTGACCGGGATCGCCAGGGCCGCCGACCAGGCCGGGTTCGCCGGGATCGCGCTGATGGACCACCTGATCCAGATCCCGCAGGTCGGCCGCGCCTGGGAGCCGATCCCGGAGCCGTGGGTGACCCTCGGCCTGCTGGCGGGCCTCGACACCCGGCTCAAGCTCGGGACCCTGGTCAGCCCCGTCACCTTCCGCCCGCCCGGCATCACCGCGAAGGCCGTCGGCACGCTGTCCGCGCTCACCGGCGGCCGGGCGTTCCTCGGCATCGGCGCGGGCTGGTGGGAGCGCGAGCACGCCGCGTTCGGCCTGCCGTTCCCCAAGCCCGCCGAACGCCTCGACGCTCTGGCGGACGCCATCCAGACCATCCGGGCGCTCACCGCCAAGGGCACCAAGCCCTACGCGGGCGCGCGCGTGTCACTGCCGGAGACGACGTGCTACCCGCGCGGCGACGTCGAGATCATCGTCGGTGGCGGCGGCGAGCGGCGGACCCTGCGGATCGCAGCTGAACTGGCCGACGGCTGCAACGTTCCGTCCGATCTGGCCACAGTGGACAGAAAGATCGAGGTCCTGCGCCGCCACTGCGCGCAGGTGGGCCGCGACCCGGCCGAGGTCGCCGTCACCGTCCTGGACCTGCCCGTCATCGGCGAGGACCGCGACGACGCCTGGGCCCGCGTGGAGAAGCTGCGCGGCCGGACGCCCGCCGCGACCTTCGCCGCCCGCCACCACGCGGGCACGGTCGCCGACCATCGCGAGCGGTATGCGGAATTGGCCAAGCGAGGCGTGCGGACGGTGTTCCTGAGCCTGCCCGACCTGGCGGGCGCGGACGACGTCGCCCGACTCGCCCCACTCTTGACATAGGGGCCGTTCCACAAGACACACCCGCGCGGGTGTGCCGATCACTGGTTCATCGTGGAACGTCGACTCAGGTCAGGGCCTGATACGGGGTGGACCACTTCTGGGAGTTCGCACCGGAGCGGATCCGGATGACCAACTCGCGACCAGCGCCGCCAGTGTGACCCCGAGGGCAGCCCGGCGTGCTGATGAACGAAGCGAGCGGCCGAAGTGGATCATGACGCCTCATGATCATTTACGGCCCACGCACGGGAGGCCGCTCGACGCCTCAACGATCCCGCCCGGGTCCTATATTCATTTCAGATACCGAAATTCGACCACCTGTTCGAGTGATGCGCGCGCCCGGAATTCTCTGGTCTCATTGAGACATGAGCGATCGAATGCCCGCGAGGGCGAGAGCAGTGGCGGCGGAGCTGAAACAACTCCGGGAGGAGCACAGCGGCCTGAATACGATTCAGGCCGCGCGGAGGTTGGGCATGTCGCCTACCACGTTGAACAGGTCGGAGACCGGGCGACGGTTGGCGACTATCGCTGAGGTGTCAGCACTGTTGGCGGTCTACGGGATCACCGGCCCCGAACGCCGCCGCATCATGAGCCTCGTCGAGAACATCGCCACAAGCGGCTGGTGGGACACCAACTACAAACACACGTTGCTCCACGCACTGATGCAGTTCGAGCAGCAAGCATCGGCGATAATCGCGTACTCGCCGACGCTGATACCCGGACTCCTTCAGACTCCCAACTACGCACGGGCGATCATCGGATCGAAATTCTCCGGGGACGAGCTTGACCAACGGGTGGACCAGCGCCTTCAGCGGCAACGGGTCCTGAGCAAGTCCCCTGCACTGCGGTATCACGTGATCCTGGATGAGGCGGCCCTCCGCCGCCCCTTCGGGGGCCGGTACGCGATGGCTGACCAGATTCGCTGGATCATCGACGCCGTGAAGGTCGGACGTGCCACGGTCAATGTGATCCCGTTCAAACACGGCGGCTACGACGCCTCGTCCAGCTTCTCGATCCTTGAATTCCCCCGTCTGCCGAGACTCGTCTACATACAGGCGGTTGAGACGAGCGGGTTCCTGGATGCCACCGACGAGACCGACAGATTCCCTGTTCGAGTCAGTAGGATGATGAAACTGGCTCTGAACTCAGCCGATTCGGTGAACTTCATGAGCAAGGTGGTGGCCGATCACGAACGGAGCTGATCAGGGTGCGCGAAGAGTGGCGGAAGTCGAGTGCCAGTGACCCCGACACCGATTGTGTGGAGATTGCCTACTCCACCGACCTGCGCATCCGAGATTCCAAGGACCCGAACGGGGCCACCCTGACCCTGCCCACTGGGACATGGTCACCACAGCTGCTGGTGACGATCAGCAGCACGTGACGATCACCGGCTGAGCTTCGGCCAAACCTCCTCCAGGACCATGTGAATGGAGTTGATCAGGGTGCGCGGACAGTGGCGGAAGTCGAGTGCCAGCGACGAAGACACCGAGTGCGTGGAGGTTGCTTACTCCACTGACCTGCGCATCCGGGACTCCAAGGACCCGAACGGGGCCACCCTGACCCTGCCCACGGGGTCGTGGTCGCCGCAGCTGCTGGTGACGATCAGCAGCACGTGACGATCACCGGCTGAGCTTCGGCCAGACCTCGTCCAGGACCTTGGTGAGTGCCGGGCAGGCGTCGTCGGCGTCGGCTTCCTTCACCCAGACCGAGAGGGCCGCGTACTCGGCTTGGGCGTCGAGGCCGTCGATGGCGATGGGCTGCACGTAGGTCATCGCCCAGCACTCGACGAAACCGTCCGCCGGGGCGCCCGGACCGCCCGCGATCGTGGTCGGGCGGCCCGCCAGGGTCACGTTGCGGCGGTCGGTGCCCTCGAAGTCGAGCCAGCCCGCTCCGAGCGTGAGGCTCAGGGTGGACGTGCCGACGTCGCCGTAGTGGCACTCGTGCTTGGTGACGGGGCTCAGGCCGCTTCGGCTGTTCAGGCCGGGCACGTGCTCGGTCAGCGCGGGCGGGAGCAGGTCGCAGGCGTCGACGCGAGCCAGGGAGTCGGCTTCGATGACGCGCTTGGAGACCAGGCCGTCGTCGAATCTGGCGACCATCGACGTGACCGCCTTGGCCGCGATCGGGCACAGGTCGTCCTTGGGCGTGTCCGCGTAGACGTCGACCATGAACGTGATGTCGTCGGGGAACACCACGCCCTGGCCGCAGCCACCGGTCTCGTCATCGAACACCAGCGACTTGAGGCCCCCACCCAGGTCGATCAGCTCGGGATCGTCGCCTGGACCGCCTTCCAGGCTGTCGATCTCGTGCGCCTCGACCTCGACGACGCTGCCGTCGGCGCGGGTGATCGAGTACGCGCACGCGTCGAAGGCCTCTGGGCTGATCAGCTTGGGGCTGCCGAACGACTTCAGGTCGTCCGCGCGGAAGTACAGGCACAGGTCGACGAACAGCTGGTCACCGAACACCGCCTCGGCGGTGACGCGGGCCGGGTCGACAGTCACGGCCTTCGCCGACAGCCGGGTCGGCGGCGGCGGGTTCGGCACGGGCCGCGCCGACCCCGACACGGACACCGAACACGAGGACGCTACGAGCGCGACTGTAAGAGCGCAGGCAGCAGCAACAGTCCTGATCATGTACTTCCCCAGCGAAAGGAGGCCCCGACCTCACGCAAAGCGTAGGTCACCGGTCAGGCGATCTTCAGCGGGGCAGCTTCGGCCAAACCTGCTCGGCGATCGCCTTCGCGGTCGCGCACTTGTCGTCAGTCGCGAGCCAGACCTCGACGACCGCGTACTCGGTCGCGCCGGGCAGGTCGTTGATCTCGATGGGGATGTGCGCGGCCGAAGCGGCGCAGTACTTCAACCCTTCGTTCGTCACCAAGGGGAACTTGTGGATGATCGTCGGCCTGCCGTCGATCGTCGCGGTGTCGGTCCTGAGGTCGGCGACCGGCGCGTAGCCCGCCGCCAAAGTGAGGCTCACGTGCGGCGTCGTGGCGTCGCCGCTCGGGCTCCCACAGGAGTGTTTGGCGCGCCCCGACTCCCGGGTTGGGTCGAACCCAGCGAGGTCGGCCGGAAGCGCGGCGCACGCGTCGACCTTGGCCAGCGAGTTCGACGCGATATTCCTGGTGGACACGATCCCCGTCGGGAAGCGATTGCCCATGGCCTCGACGGCCCGGTGGACCAGCGGGCACAGGTCGATCGTGGGCGGCGTCGGCATGACGGCCCACACCGCGAGGCCCACGTCGTCGGGGAAGAAGATGTCGGTGCGGCATTCCCCGCCCGCGCCGTCGTAGATCCGGACCCCGCCCGCCAGCGTGCGCGACGGCGCGCGCGACGGTTCGTCGAGCACGTCGAAGAAGCTGCCCGCGTAGACCCTGGCGCGGGTGTTGTCCGGCAGGGCGACCTCGACCACGCAGGAGTCGAACCCGCCGGGCGACCCGATCCGCGTCTCACCGAATTCGCGCAGGTCCTCCGGCTTGAGGAACTCACAGAGGTCGACGGCGACCAGGTCGCCGAAGGCCGCCTCGGCGGTCACCCGCGCCGGGTCGACCGCCCGGGTCGTCGGTATCGACTCCGTTGCGGTCGTGGGCGCCTCGGGCGACGTGACTTCGACCGAGGCGGTGCACGCGCTGAGCATCGTCGCCGCGCAGACCGCGGTGACCCAAGATCTGATCATGGAAATCCCCCAGGAAAGAGTCGACCGGACTCTATCCCGGGGGATTGTCACGAATTCAGGAGTAGTCGCGGAAACCCTTGCCGGTCTTGCGGCCCAGGCGACCGGCCGTGACCAGGTGTTCCAGCAGCGGGGCCGGGGCGTAGCCCGCCTCGCGGTACTCGTTGTACAGCGTGCGCTCGATGGCCAGCGACACGTCGAGGCCGACCACGTCGAGCAGCTCGAACGGGCCCATCGGCAGGCCACAGCCGACCTTCATCGCGCTGTCGATGTCGTCGGCGCCCGCGTAGTGCGCCTCCAGCATCTTGATCGCGTCGTTGAGGTACGGGAACAGCAGCGCGTTGACGATGAAGCCCGCGCGGTCGCCGCAGTGCACCGGCACCTTGCCGACCTTCTCGCACAGCGCGTGTGCGGTGGCGATGACGTCGTCGGCCGTCGAGATGGTCTCGACGATCTCGACGAGCTTCATGATCGGCGCCGGGTTGAAGAAGTGCAGACCGACCACATCGGACGGACGTGAGGTCGCCGCGGCGCACTCGATGACCGGCAGCGACGACGTCGTGGTGGCCAGGATCGCGCCCGGCTTGACGACCTCGTCCAGGGCGCCGAAGACGGCCTGCTTGACGGCGAGTTCCTCCGCCACGGCCTCGATGACCAGGTCGCAGTCGGCGAGCTCCTCGAACTCCACCGCCGGGCTGATCCGGCCGATGATCCCGTCGCGGTCCACTTCGGACAGCTTGCCCTTGGCGACCTGGCGGTCGAGCGACTTGCCGACCTTGCCGACCGCCGCGGCCGCCTTGTCGGCACTGCGAGCGCGTAGGACGACGTCGAAACCCTTGCGGGCGAACACTTCGGCGATGCCGGTGGCCATGGTGCCGGTGCCGACGACGCCGACCCGCTGAACCTCGCGAATCGACGCGGCGGCGTCTCCACCGACGGCTGGGGTGTGGGCGTCGGCGACGACGTTGGGCGAGTCCGGGCCGTCGTAGCTGTAGAAGCCGCGGCCGGTCTTTCGGCCCAGCAGGCCCGCGGTGATCATCTGCTTGAGGATCGGCGCGGGCGCGTGCAGCCGGTTGCGCGACTGCGCGTACATCGTCTCAAGGATCTCGTAGGCGGTGTCGAGGCCGATCAGGTCGAGCAGCGCGAGCGGGCCCATCGGGTAGCCGCAGCCGTACCGCATGGCCGCGTCGAGGTCCTCGCGGGTGGCGTACTTGGCCTCATACATCGACACGGCGTGGTTGAGGTAGCCGAAGAGCAGCGCGTTGGCGATGAAGCCCGCGCGGTCGCCCATGACGACCGGCTCCTTGCCCAGCTTCTCGGCGAAGGCCACCACGTCGGCGACGACGTCGGGCTCGGTGACCACGGTGCGCACGACCTCGGTCAGCTTGAGGACCGGGGCCGGGTTGAAGAAGTGCAGGCCGACGACCTTGCCGGGGCGTGCGGTGTGGACACTGATCTCGGTGATCGACAGCGACGACGTGTTCGACGCGAGGATGGTCTCCGGGCCGACGATGCCGTCGAGCTTGCTGAAGACCCGCGCCTTGAGCTCCAACGACTCGGGGATGGCCTCGATGACCAGGTCGGCGGCGGCGAGGTCGGTCAGCGACAGCGAGTAGGTGATCCGGCCGAGCAGCGCGTCGCGCTCGGCGTCGGTCAGCTTCTCCTTGGCGACCGCGCGGCTGGTGGAGTGCTCGATGTGGCCGCGGCCACGCTCGAGGCCCGCGTCGTCTACCTCCACCGCGATGACCTGGACGCCGGTCCGGGCCAGTACCTCGGCGATGCCGGCGCCCATCGTGCCGAGTCCGATCACGCCGACGGTGGAGAATTCACGCGCCACAGCTACCTCCGTGGTGAGCAATACCGTTGCTACCTGTCAGTAACATCGTGTGCTGATGATGCCACGCCACTCGGCGAACGCCAGGTGAACTGCGCCACTCTCACCCAGGTGAGGGCTCGTCGAACCCGCGCGCGGCCAGCTCACGCACGCGCCGTAACGCCTCCTCGGCCTGCGGTCCGGTGGCCGACACGCGCACCTGGTCACCGCCGCCCGCGCCCAGTCCCATCAGGCTGAGCACGCTGCGCGCGTCAGCCGATCGGCCGTCGAAGGACACGGTCACGGCGGCATCCACATCGGACAGTGTCCGCGCGAGCAGCCCGGCCGGGCGGGCGTGCAGGCCGACTTCGTTGGTGAGCAGGAGGTCGATGCCGCCGTCGGCTTCTCCTGCCTCCGGCTCCATCGCCGCGAGCGCACCCGCGGCGGCGGAGAGGACCGCGTCAAGGTCGGCCCCGCCCTGCGCGGCGGCCGCGGCGGCCACCGCACCCTCGACCAGCGGCGCGTCGACCACGACAGCGGACTCTGGGTCGCCGAGCATCTCGACGGCCAGTTCGGCGACCATCTTCGCGCTGCCCAGGTCATAGAGGACGACCACGCCCGCCCCGTCCTGCGCGCTGTCGATGGCGGCGGCCACGGCGTCGAAATCCGTGCCGAGCCCGCCGTCCACACCACCAGCTGCCGCGATCGTCACGTCCGGCGCCATCTGCCCCGCCACCTCGGCGACACCTTCGGCCAGCCGGCCGCTGTGGGAGACGATGACCAGCCCGACCCTCATGCCACCGCGTCCTGTCCGCCCGCGGAGTCCGCGAACGACCTGAGCAGCAGCGACGCCGACCGGGCGCCGGGATCCAGGTGTCCGGCGCTGCGTTCGCCGAGGTAGGAGGCCCGGCCCTTGCGGGCGACCAGCGGCTTGGTGGACTCGGCTCCTGCCTCGGCCGCGGTCGCGGCGGCGGCGAGGAC
>DATLIA010000294.1:0-10846 GCA_035540215.1 Actinokineospora sp.
CTGTCCCCCGAGCTGCGCGCCTTCGCCGCGACCATCGACGCGTTCCTGTCCAAGTCCGACGTGCCCGCCGTCGCTCGCGCGTGGGCGGCGGCCGACCACGGCCCTGGCCTGACGCTGTGGCGTGGCCTCGCCGACCTGGGCGTCCTCGGGCTGACCGAGCCCGTCGACCTGGCGGTCGCCTTCGAGGCCGTTGGCCGCTTCGCCGTCCCCGGCCCACTGATCGAGTCCGTCGCGGTGGTGCCCCGGCTCGCTCCGCACCTGGCCTCCTCATTGGCCGAGGGAACGCTGATCGCCACCACCGCGATCCCGCCGCACGTCCCATACGCGGTCGACGCGGATATCGCCGAGGTCGTGCCGCCCGGCGTCTCGGGGGTCGGCGTCGAGTCGGTCGACCGGACCCGCCGCCTGTTCCCCGCCACCGGGGGCGACGACGCCGCGTTCGACTGGGGCGTGCTGGCCTGCTCGGCTCAGCTCGTCGGCCTGGCGCAGGCGATGCTGGACCAGACCGTGGCGCACGCGAAGACCCGGACCCAGTTCGGCCGTCCCATCGGTCAGTTTCAGGCGGTGAAACACCAGCTCGCGGACGTCCACGTCGCGATCGACTTCGCCCGCCCACTGGTCTATGGCGCCGCCGTGACGATGGCGCCGATCGACGTCTCGGCCGCCAAGGTGGCGGCGGGCGAGGCGGCGAACCTGGCCGGGCGGGCGGCCCTGCAGATCCATGGGGCCGTCGGCTACACGCAGGAATGCGATCTCGGCCTCTGGCTCACCAAGGCCCGGGCCCTGCGGTCGAGTTGGGGAACCGCCGCGGCGCACCGGGGAAGGATCCTCACCGAACTGGGCGCTGACGCGTCGGCCGCCCGCTAGGGTCTGCGCGAAACGGGCAGGCGGAGGGGTTTGACGTGCGGGGCGGACCGTTAGTGCTCTTGATCGGGTTGCTCGCGGGCTGCTCGGCGCCGATCTCCGGGGCCCCGGTCGCGGTGCCCGCCGTGGCGAACCCGCTGCCGTCGGACGGCGCCCCCAAGGTCGACCGGACCGTCGACCCCGGCCGGTTCCTGACCAACCCGTGCGCCATGTTCACCGACGCGCAGCGCAAGACCGTCGGGTTCGGCGACGGCAAGCCGAGCACCCCCGAGAACGGGGCGGTGTGCGAGTGGGACGGGAGCGCGGGCGGCTTCGCGAAGGTCCAGTTCCTCACCACCAACGTCCGCGGCCTGAGCGCCCCGTACGCGAACCGGAACGCGGGCGGGTTCGCGTACTTCGAGCCCACCCTGATCCACGGTCAGCCCGGGATCTTCGCCAACCCGCTCGACCAGCGCTCGATGGGTGAGTGCGTCGTACTGATCGGCCTGGACGACAAGCTGCTGCTCTGGCTGTCGGTGCACCAGTCACCGGCTAAGGTGGGCACCAAGAGCCCCTGTGACGTGGCCGCCACCGTCGTCGGGCTGGCGTTGGACACCATGCTCGCGGGCTAGGTCACTTCGAGTCGGAGTCGATCAGGTGCAGGCCCGCGACCAGGATGACCCGCACGGTGCGTTTCGCCGTGGCTTCCCCGGTGGCGGCCTTGGTCGTGACGTCGACGCCGACCATCACCGAGCCGTCCGGGTTGGTCCCGACGACGCGGGCCTGGCGTGAACTGACGTACTGGAAGCCACCCCAGTAGGTGTTGAACGCGGCGCGGTCGGCGAAGGCGGCCTTGCCGTTGGGGCTGAGCATGTTCCACTTCTGGTCGAGGGTCGCGTTGCCGAAGTAGTCGATCACCATCTGGCCCGCGGCCTGGTAGCTGGTGACCTTCTCCGCGCGCGCGATCACCGTCGACTGGCTCGTTGTCGGCGCGGTGGTCTGCTGGGCGGCCCCGCTGCCCTTCTCGGCCTTGTTGTTGAGCGCGACGAACGCGACCGCGCCACCGATCACCAGGACCGCCGCGAGTGCCCCCGCGATCAGCCGGAACTGGCTGCGACGACGCGGCGCGGGCTCGTCGGCGGGCGGCGGCGGGACCCGGCGCACCGGCGCCGTGGTCTCCACCGGGGCGTACGCCGTGCGCGGGTCCGGCCGCGGTCCGGTGCGCACCCCGACCGGCCGACCGACCGGCGGCCGGTGCTCGGCGCGCGCGTGCAGATCGGACATGCGCAGGTCAGGCAGGCGGGTCCCACGCAGGTCGACCGTGTGCGGCTCAGCCACCGGCAGCGGCGCGGTGGGGGCGGCCAGGGTCGTGGCGGCGTCGGCCATCGTCGGCCGGTGCGCGGGTTCGGCCCGCAGCAGCGACATCAGCGTCGGGGTCAGCGTGCCCGCGTTGCGCGGCGGCTCGACGTGGCCCTTCGCCACGGCGTGCAGCAGGGCGAGCGGGTTCGGGTTCAGGCCGAACGGCGGCGAGCCCTCGACGGCGTGGTAGAGCGTGGCGCCCAGCGAGAACACGTCAGACGCGTGGCTGGGGTCCTTGCCGCGGGCGATCTCCGGGGCCAGGTAGGCGGGGGTGCCCGCGAGCATGCCGGTCTCGGTGATCGTGGCGTCGCCCAGCGCGCGCGAGATGCCGAAGTCGGTGATCTTCACCGTGCCGTCCTCGGCCAGCAGGATGTTGCCGGGCTTGACGTCGCGGTGCACGATGCCTGCCGCGTGCGCGGCGGCGAGGGCGGCGGCCACCTGCGAGCCGATGGCGGCGACCTGGCCGGGCGGCAGTGTGCCGCGCTCGGACAGCACCGCCGAGAGGCTCTGCGACGCCAGGAACTCCATGATCAGGCACGGGTCGTCGTCGTGTTCGACGACGTCGAGCATGGCGATGGCGTTGCGGTGCTGCAGCCGCGCGGCGATGCGGGCCTCGCGCATCGCGCGCCTGCGCGCCTCGTCGGTCTGCGCGGCGCTCAGGCCGGGCTTGGGATGCAGGTGCTTGACCGCGATGACCCGCCCGAGGCGTTCATCCTTGGCCCGCCAGACGACGCCCATGGCCCCGCTGCCGATGTTTTCCAGCAGGCGGTACCGATCCGCGACAAGCTGACCCTCTTCGATGACCCGGCACTCCTCGAACGTGGCGTTCCCGTGGACCCACGACAGTAGCGAACGAGCCCGCGCCGACCGCAGCGGTCCAGCTAGTCAACCAAGCGATTGTTTGGTTGAATCGAGGGGTGACCGAAGAGCGGACCGCGCTGCGCGAAACCGTCCGATCGCTGCTGTCGCGGCATTCCGACAGCGCCGCCGTCCGAGCTGCGATGATCTTGGACCAGGGGTACGACAAGACGCTGTGGCGCAGGCTGTGCGACGACATCGGGGTGGCCGGGCTGAGCGTGCCCGAGCGCTTCGGCGGAGTCGGCGCGGGCGTCGCGGAAACCGCCGTCGTACTGGGCGAACTCGGCCGGACGCTGACCCCGTCGCCGCTGCTCGGCTCGACGCTGGCCGCGCACGCCGTGCTCGCCACCGGGGACGACGAGGCAGCCGCCCGGCTGCTGCCCGCGATCGCCGAGGGACGGGTCGTGACGCTGGCCTGGACCGGGCCCGACGGCGCGTGGGATCCCGAGCGGCCCGCGTGCCTCGCGGAACGCCGGACGGTGACCGGTTCCGCGCACTATGTACTCGATGGTGACATCGCCGACACCGTGCTCGTCGCGGCGCGAACCGACGACGGAACCGGCCTGTTCGAGGTCGAACCCGCCGCCGTGACCGCGGTCAGGACACTCGATCCGACCCGCAGGCTCGCGACGGTCGTGGTGGACGGTCCCGGCAGGCGGATCGGCGGTGACGCGACCGCGGCGCTACGTCAGGCCAAGGACGTCGCGTGCGTGCTGCTGGCCGCGGAACAGGCCGGAGCCGCGGCGCGCTGCCTTGAGCTGACCGTGGCCTACTGCGCCCAGCGGGTCCAGTTCGGCAGGCCCATCGGCTCGTTTCAGGCCCTGAAACACCGCATGGCCGACGTGCACGTGCTGGTCGAGACCGCGTCCGCGATCGCGGAGGCGGCGGCGGCGGCACCCGAACTCGCCGCGGCCGCGCGCGTGCACTGCACGGAGGCGTTCCAGACCGCGGCGGCCGAGATGATCCAGCTGCACGGTGGGATCGCGATCACCTGGGACCACGACGCGCACCTGTTCCTCAAGCGGGCCCATGGGAGCGCGCGCCTGTTCGGGCCGGTGCGCGCGCACCTGGCTCACATCCAGTCGTCGTCTCTCGACCAGGTGATGAGCGTTTCCAGCACGCCCGGCGTGGACTCCGGCGCCTCGGTCACCGAGTAACGGCCGCGGTAGAACAGCAGGGGCCGCTCGTCGCGCGGCTCGCTCAGCGTCGACACGCGGCCGACCACGACGTAGTGGTCGCCCGCGTCGTGGACGGCCTCGATCAGGCAGTCGACCCACACCAGCACGTCGTCCAGCACCGGCGCCCCGGATGGCGCCGGACGCCAAGGCACCCCGGCGAACTTGTCGGCGCCTGGCGTGCCGAACACCGTGCTCAGGTCGCGCTGATCGTGGGTGAGCACGTTGACGCAGAAGTGCCCGGCCCGCTCGATCGCGGGCCACGCGCGGGACCGCTTGCCAGGGCAGAACAGCACCAGCGGCGGGTCGAGCGACAACGCGGCGAAGGACTGGCAGGCGAAGCCGACCGGCTCGCCATCGTCGACCGCCGTCACCACGGTCACCCCGGTGCAGAAGTGGCCGAGCGCGGTGCGGAACGCCCTTGGGTCGACCATGGCCGTGGTCATCGCGCGCCGACGCCGAAGTCGTGGCCCCACAGGCTGACCGCCGTGCTCTCGCGGGCGATCCAGTCCGCGTCGTCGACCTGCCTGCCCTCGCAGCCGAACTCGACGTCGAAACCGCCGGGTGTCTTCATGTAGAAGGAAAGCATCAGGTCGTTGACGTGCCTGCCAAGGGTCGCCGACATCGGCACCTTGCGGCGCAGGGCGCGGTCGAGGCACAGGCCGACGTCGTCGGAGTGCTCCACCTCGACCATCAGGTGCACGATGCCGCTGGGGGTGGGCATCGGCAGGAACGCCAGGCTGTGGTGGCGCGGGTTGCAGCCGAAGAACCGCAGCCACGCGGGCGGCCCGTCGGCGGGCCTGCCGACCAGCTGCGGCGGCAGGCGCATCGAGTCACGCAGCCGGAAGCCGAGCACGTCACGGTAGAACGTCAGCGCCGCCTCGTCGTCCTTTGTAGACAGAACGACGTGGCCGAGTCCTTGTTCACCGGTGACGAACCGGTGCCCGTACGGGCTGACGACACGGCGGTGCTCCAGCGCGGCGCCGTGGAAGACCTCCAGCGTGTTGCCCGACGGGTCATCGAAGCGGATCAGCTCGGCGACCCGGCGGTCGGCGAGTTCGTCGGCCGTGGCCTCCTTGAACGCGACGCCCGCGGCCGAGAGGTTCGCCCGGACCTCGGCCAGCTCGGCGGCGTTCGCCGATTCCCAGCCGGAGCAAGCGAGCCGGTCGGCTTCGCCCGGCACGATCACCAGCCGGGCGGGGAAGTCGTCCATCCGCAGGTAGAGCGCGTCCGGCACGCGGCCTTTGCCTTCCACCATGCCGAGGACCTTGAGGCCGTACTCGCGCCACGCGGCCATGTCGGTGGCCTCGATCCGCAGGTACGCCAGGGATCGGATGCCCATCAGCTGCCCCCGTCGGTCAGGAAGTCGAGCACGAGGCGGTTGAACTCCGCGAACTTCTCCAGCTGCGCCCAGTGACCGCAGCGGCCGAACACGTGCAGCTGCGCGCGGGAGATGAGTTTGAGCGCGACGAGGGCGCCGTCGAGCGGGTTGACCCGGTCCTCCCGGCCCCACACCAGCAGGACGCGCTGCCGCAGCCGGTGCGCCTCTCGCCAGAGCATGCCTTCCTCGAAGGTGTCCGGCCGCATGAAGGACGCGCCCATCGACGCCATCGCCTTGATAGACAACGGATCGGCCGCCGCCGCGAAGCGTTCGTCGACGAGTTCGTCGGTCACGAGTGAACGGTCGTAGACAAGCGTGCGCAGGAACTCGGCCAGATTCTCCTTGGTGGGCGCGGAACCGAACCGCGCCAGCCGCTGCACACCCTCGGTCGGATCGGGCGCGAAGACGTTGAGGCCGAGACCGCCAGGCGCCATGAGCACGAGCCTGCCCGCGCGGTCAGGGTGACGGAGCGCGAACCGAACAGCGGTGCCACCGCCGAGCGAATTGCCGACCAGGTCGGCCTTCTCCACGCCCAGCTCATCCATTGTGGACAGCAGGGCATCTGCGCTGAAGGTGAAATACTGGCCCTGAACCTCAGGTTTGTCCGACTTTCCATAGCCGGGCTGGTCGACCACGATCGTCCGGAACCGCTCGGCGAACACGGGCAGGTTCGCGCCGAAGTTGCTCCACCCCGACGCGCCGGGTCCGCCGCCGTGCAACAGCACCAACGGTTTCCCGTCGCCCGCCTCCTGGTAGTGCACCTTGAAGCCGCCGGTGTCGACGAAGCCGCCGCGGATCTCCATCGTCACACCCACGCGTCCCGCACCGGCAGCCCGAGCTCGGCCTGCCCGAACATGGCCAGCGCCTTCTCCGGGTCGTTGATCGCGTGCACCCGCCCCGCGTGCGCGTCGCGCCAGAACCGCTGGATCGGCGTGCCCGCCTTCAATGCCCGCCCACCGGCACTCTCGAACAACCGATCCACCGCGGCGATGGCCGCCCCGGTCGCGTTGACCTGGTCGCGGCGCACCCGCATCCGCAGCGACATCGGGATCTTCTCGCCCGCGGTCGCGAACGCGAGTTCCTCATCGATGTCCCGCTCGATAGCCATGATCGCCCCATCGATCCGCCCCGACGCGTCGGCGATCCGCAACTGGGTGAACGAGTCATCAGCAGCCTTGCCCCCGGTCGACGCACGCACCCGTTCCCGGGTGTAGCCGAGGTAGGCCTCATAGGCGCCCATCGCCATCCCGATCACCGGAACAGAAATAGAACAAGAAAACACCGACGCGAACGGAAGCCGGTAGATGGGTGAGGTGTTGACCTGCTGACCAGGGCAGACACACTTGCCGGTGTCCATAAAGCTCAGCGTGCGATGCTCGGGGACGAAGACGTCGTCGACGATGATGTCGTTGCTGCCGGTACCGCGCAGCCCGATCGTGTCCCACACATCATCGATCACATAATCGGCGCGGGGCAGCAGGAACGTCCGGAAGTCCACCGGGACACCGTCGTCACCAAGGATCAGACCGCCGAGGAACACCCACCCGGCATGGTCGCAGCCGGAGGAGAAACTCCACCGCCCACTGAACCGAAACCCACCCTCAACCGCCGTCGCCCGCCCCATCGGCGCGTAGGAGGACGAGACGAGCGTGTCGGTGTCCTCGCCCCACACTTCCCGCTGCGCCTCATCGTCGAACAGCGCCAGCTGCCAGGGATGCACGCCGAGCACGGAGGCCACCCACCCCGTCGACCCACAGGCGCCCGCGACCATCCGAACCGCCCGATAGAACACGTTCGGCGACGCCTCGGACCCGCCGTAGCGGGCTGGTTGGAGCAGCTTGAAGAACCCGGCCTCGCGCAGGGCCTTGACCGACTCCACCGGAACCCGCCGGGCATCCTCGGTCTCCTGGGCTCGCTCACGCAGCCCGGGCAACAGCTCCACCACCGCGGCAAGAACGTCGTCACTCATCGACCGCACCCCAAACTGAAACGTGTTCCCGCTGACCCTTGTCAGACTAGAACACGTTCTCGTTTGTGTCGACCGAAGCTACCGCGGCAACTCGCCCCGCCTCATCTGGTCGAGGAAGGTCAGCCATCCGCGTCTGGCCACCGACATATGCCTGCCACGCGCGAACGAGCTGCGCACAGTCGATCCTCCGTCGCGAACGACCACCTCGACACAGGCGCCAGTCGAACACGCTCGGCTACGGCGAAAGTCTTCCGGCATGGACCCCAGCCCTCCTCCCGCCCGGCACGCCTGCGCCCGTGACTCAGCGCGGCGCGGCCGGTCACTTGAGGTTACCGGAACGTAACCGAACAGACCAGAGCCCCGGTGCGCACGGCACCGGGGCTCTGTCGGCTGGAACCTTTTCAGTTCAAGCGTTTCCGCGTGGGACGAACGTCCCTACCCGGACCTGCTCGGCGAAACTGCGCCACGGCCCGGGATCGGCCGAGAACTGAGTGAAGCTCTTAGAGTCACGCACCACGACGGCTCCCGTCGGAGCGAAGGCGACCTGGACACAGGCACCCGTGGCGCAGAAACTGCTCTGCCGAAATCTCAATGTCATCACTGGCCCATCTGTTCATACTTCTTGATCATTGCCTCGATGTAGCCGCGAGATCCCGGCGGATCCAGACATTTCTTCGCGAGCTCATCGAAGATCCTGGTGTAGCGGGCGACCTCCGACTCCTGCTCCAGCCAGCGGTCGTCGAGGCTCAGTTCGATGTTCACGGCGTTGCGGTCGTAGTCGCTCTCGAAGGTGAAGACGACGAAAGTGCACTGCGCGGCGATGTCAGGCCCATTGTCGAACGGAAAGACCAGCAGAGTGACTTCCGGCGTGCGCGACAACTCGATCAGGTGGGCCAACTGGTCGCGCATGACCGCGGGTCCGCCGACAACGCGGTGTAGGACGGCCTCATCGATGATGATGTTGAGGCGCGGCCGTTCCTCGCGCTCGGCGAGCGCGCGCTGGCGCTGCATCCGCAACCGCACCCGCTGATCGTTGTCGGCGGGTTTCGCGCGCGGGTAGATCGCGGTGAACAACGCACTCGCGTAGTCCTCGGTCTGCAGAAGTCCGAACACGGTGGAGTGGACGTAGCCGCGGATGCGGGAGACCTCGGCCTCCATCGACAGGAACAAGTCGACATTCGGGGTGAGCACGTCGGCGAAGTCGCGCCACCAACCCTGTCGCCTGCCGTCGCCCGCCATGCGCAGCAACCGGTCTTGAGCCTTCTTGTCGTCAAGGCCATAGAGCGTCAACAGGTCGCGGATGTCGCGAGACTTGGGGATACCCTGTCCGGTTTCAAGTCTGCTGATCTTGCTGGCACTGCACTCAAGATGTTCGGCCGCGTCGTCGAGATGCAGGCCCGCGGCCTCCCGTAGGCGACGCAGTTCGGCACCGAGCCTGCGGCGCGGGATCAACGGGCCCTGGCTGGGCATGGCCTACCTCCCCGCAAACGGGACAACCCGGCTGCCCAAGGGTGGACAACCGGGATACGACAAACGGGTAAACTTCGGCGCAAATCCAGAATGCAATTGCATGAGGGGCTTGCCCTCAGCACTTTCATCGCGCAATCTAGCATTGATGTTGCGTCCGTCAAGTCCACGGCCGGACCTCGGGGGTCCGACCGGTCGAGGGAGGCGCGCAATGATGGAACCGACGCTGGCTGGAGCACCGCCGGAGCTGACGGCTGTCGCCATGGTTCACCTGTCCGGGTACGACCGGGAAGAGCCCAGGACCGCGCTGCTTGTCGCGTTGTCAACCGTGGGCGCCGAACTGAAGCCACGATCGACCTCGCTGGTCGTCAAGGAGAACACGGCGACGATCGAACCCCACTACGCCGCGCTGAAGGTCGTCCGAGGCGTCGCTGAACGCCCCCGGCCAGTCGCCGAGCGGCCGCCACCCGATTCGACTGAGCCCGCCGACCAGCGGACATGGGCACGCGGTCCCCGCGTCACCCGCCGCGCTCGCGCAGATGGCCGCCCCTTGGACCAATGGCCACACAAGATGTACTCGGCAACCCAAAGGAGCTAGCCATGTATGTGTCGATGAAGCTCACGTCATTCATCCGGTGGATGGCGACCACCGCCGCCGTCGCCGCGATGACAACGATCGTGATCGTCTCGGGAGTGCCGCCGAGCGACCAGCACCACGACCCGACTCCCGACGTCAGCGTCCTTGACCACCGGCTCGACTAGGCGGGCTCACCTGCCTCACGCTGGAGTTCCAGCGCGATGTCGATGAGTTGGTCCTCTTGTCCGCCAACAAGTTTGCGTTCCCCCGCGCGCACAAGGATCTGTGCGCCGGGGACGCCGTAGCGTTCGGCTTGGCGGTAGGCGTGGCGCAGGAAGCTGGAGTACACGCCCGCGTAGCCCATGACCAGCGCGAGCCGGTCGAGAGTGCATTCCTGCGGCATGACCGGCCGAACCACGTCCTCAGCGGCGTCGACGATGGCGAAGAAGTCGATTCCCGTGTCGATGCCGAGCTTGTCGCAGACCCCGACGAACGCCTCGACCGGCGTGTTCCCCGCCCCGGCACCGAACCGGCGCGTGCTCCCGTCGATCTGCGTGGCCCCTGCCCGAACCGCGGCGATCGAGTTCGCCACTCCGAGGCCGAGGTTCTCGTGCCCATGGAACCCGACCTGCGCGTCGGATCCAAGTTCGGCGACGAGCGCGGCCACTCGGTCGGATACCTGTTCGAGCACCAGCGCACCCGCGGAATCGACGACGTAGACACACTGACAGCCCGCGTCGGCCATGATCCGCGCCTGCCGCGCCAGAACTTCCGGCGGCTGCGAGTGCGCCATCATCAGGAACCCCACGGTCTCCAGCCCGCGCTCACGCGCCAACCCGAAGTGCTGCACCGAGATGTCGGCCTCCGTGCAGTGGGTGGCGATCCGGCAGATCGACGCCCCATTGTCCTGCGCGGCAAGGATATCGTCCTTCACGCCAACGCCGGGCAGCATCAGGAACGCGATCCGGGCCCGCAGAGCCGTGGCTACAGCGACCTTGATCAGCTCCTGCTCGGGCGTGGTCGAGAAGCCGTAATTGAACGAAGACCCGCCAAGTCCGTCGCCGTGCGCGACCTCGATGACCGGCACCCCGGCCCCGTCGATCGCCGCGACCATCACCCGCGCCTCGTCCGCGGTGAACCGATGCCGCTTGTGGTGCGACCCATCCCGCAACGACGTATCCGTAACCCGAACCCAACCAGGCCCAGCCCCCAAACCC
>DATLIA010000295.1:0-7277 GCA_035540215.1 Actinokineospora sp.
CGACCCTGGGTCTTCGACCGCAGGTCGCCCACATACCCGAACATCTCCGACAGCGGAACCAGCGCCTTCACGATGCGGGCACCACTGCGCTCCTCCATGGCCTGGATCTGGCCACGGCGGGAGTTCAGGTCGCCGATGACCTCACCCATGTAGTCCTCGGGCGTGGTCACCTCGACCGCCATCATCGGCTCCAGGATCACGGGGCCCGCCTTCTTGGCGGCTTCCTTGAGCGCCATGGAGCCCGCGACCTTGAAGGCCATTTCCGAGGAGTCAACCTCGTGGTAAGCGCCGTCCAGCAGCGTCAGCTTCAGGCCGACGAGCGGGTAGCCCGCGAGCACGCCGTACTGCATGGCGTCCTGCGCGCCGGCGTCGACCGACGGGATGTACTCCCGCGGGATGCGACCACCGGAGACCTTGTTGTCGAACTCGTACAGCGCGCCGTCGCCGGTCGTCATCGGCTCGAGCTTGATGATGACCTTCGCGAACTGGCCGGAGCCACCGGTCTGCTTCTTGTGGACGTAGTCGAGCTTGTCCACCGTCTTGCGGATCGTCTCACGGTAGGCGACCTGCGGCTTGCCGATGTTCGCCTCGACCTTGAACTCGCGCCGCATGCGGTCGACGAGGATGTCGAGGTGCAGCTCGCCCATGCCCGCGATGATCGTCTGGCCGGTCTCGTCGTCCTGGTTGACCTTGAACGTCGGGTCTTCCTCGGCCAGCTTCTGGATCGCGGTGCCCAGCTTCTCCTGGTCGGCCTTCGTCTTGGGCTCGATGGCGACCTGGATGACCGGGTCCGGGAAGGTCATGGACTCGAGCACGATCGGGTGGGCCGGGTCGCTCAGGGTCTCACCGGTGGTGGTGTCCTTGAGCCCGATCACCGCGTAGATGTGACCGGCCATGGCCTCGTCGACCGGGTTCTCCTTGTTGGCGTGCATCTGGAAGATCTTCCCGATGCGCTCCTTACGGTCCTTGGTCGAGTTGATCAGCTGAGTGCCCTGCGGCGCCTTGCCCGAGTAAACCCGGATGTAGGTCAGCTTGCCGAAGAACGGGTGCGTGGCGATCTTGAACGCCAGCGCCGCGAACGGCTCGTCGGTGTTCGGCGCGCGCTTGACGACGGTCTCGCCGTCCTGCAGCGTGCCTTCGACCGGCGGGAGGTCCAGCGGCGAGGGCAGGTAGTCGATCACGGCGTCGAGCATGGGCTGAACGCCCTTGTTCTTGAACGCCGAGCCGCAGAGGATCGGGTACGCCGAGCGGTTGGTCACGATCCGGCGGATGCCGGTCTTGATCTGCTCGACGGACAGCTCCTCGCCCGCGAGGTACAGCTCCATGAGCTCGTCGTCGGTCTCGGCGACGGCCTCGATGAGCTGCTCGCGGAACTCGTTGGCCCGCTCGGTGAGGTCGGCCGGGATCTCCTCGACCGTGTAGTCCTCACCCTTCTTGACCTCGCCACGCCAGGTGAGCGCCTTCATCTCGACCAGGTCGACGACGCCGATGAAGTCGCTCTCGCTGCCGATCGGGATCTGGATCGGCAGGGGCTTGGCGCCCAGGCGCTCCTTGATGGTGCGGATGGTGAAGTAGAAGTCCGCGCCGAGCTTGTCCATCTTGTTGACGAAGCAGATGCGCGGGACGTCGTACTTGGTCGCCTGCCGCCACACCTGCTCGGACTGGGGCTCGACACCTTCCTTACCGTCGAACACCGCGACCGCGCCGTCGAGGACGCGCAGGTTGCGCTCGACCTCGACGGTGAAGTCGACGTGGCCCGGGGTGTCGATGATGTTGATCTGGTGGTCTTTCCAGAAACAGGTCGTCGCGGCCGACGTGATCGTGATGCCGCGCTCCTGCTCCTGCTCCATCCAGTCCATGACCGCGGCGCCGTCGTGCACCTCGCCGATCTTGTAGCTGATCCCGGTGTAGAACAGGATCCGCTCCGTCGTCGTGGTCTTGCCCGCGTCGATGTGAGCCATGATCCCGATGTTGCGGACCTTGGCCAGGTCGGTGAGCACGTCGAGTGCCACGGGTTTCTTCCCCTGTCTTGAGCAGCTACGGCGCCGCTGGAGCCCCGGCCGGGTGGCCGGGGCCGGTTGTCACCAGCGGTAGTGGGCGAAGGCCTTGTTGGACTCGGCCATCTTGTGGGTGTCCTCGCGACGCTTGACGCTGGCGCCAAGGCCGTTGGACGCGTCGAGGAGTTCGTTCATCAGACGCTCGATCATGGTCTTCTCACGGCGGGCCTGGGAGAAGGACACCAGCCAGCGCAGCGCCAGCGTGGTGGAGCGGCCCGGCTTGACCTCGATCGGCACCTGGTAGGTCGCGCCACCGACACGGCGGCTCTTGACCTCGATGGTGGGCTTGACGTTGTCCAGCGCGCGCTTCAGCGTCACGACCGGGTCAGTCCCGGTCTTGTCGCGAGCGCCCTCAAGGGCCCCGTAGACGATGCGCTCGGCGACCGAACGCTTGCCGTCCTTGAGGACCTTGTTGATGAGCTGGGTGACCAACGGCGAGCTGTACACCGGGTCGGAGATCAGCGGCCGCTTAGGGGCCGGTCCCTTGCGGGGCATATCAGCTCTTCTCCTTCTTCGCGCCGTAGCGGCTACGCGCCTGCTTGCGGTTCTTCACGCCCTGGGTGTCCAGCGAGCCACGGATGATCTTGTAGCGAACACCCGGCAGGTCCTTCACTCGGCCACCGCGGACGAGCACCATGGAGTGCTCCTGCAGGTTGTGGCCCTCACCCGGGATGTACGCCGTGACCTCAATGCCGCTGGTCAGCTTCACGCGAGCGACCTTGCGCAGTGCGGAGTTCGGCTTCTTCGGGGTGGTGGTGTACACGCGGGTGCACACGCCACGCCGCTGCGGGCTCCCCTTGAGAGCCGCAGTCTTCTGCTTGGCGACCTTGTCCTGGCGGCCCTTGCGGACCAGCTGCTGGATCGTGGGCATAGACCGGCTTTCTCTGCTTCATGTCGACACCCGTCGCCGGGCCCCGAAATGCTCTGTGTACTTGCGGTTCCTGCTGCTCCGCCCGTCCCCCGAGGTCGGGCGTGTCGCCCGCTCTCGACAGCGCCCCGCGCGGGAGTGAAACATCCCAGCGGGGTTCGGAAGGAACTCCGGCGTGACTGGCAGGAGCCCGCTGCGTGGCGATCGGGTGAACGACCAGCCAGTTCGCGGACCGCGCGGCACAGGCACACGGATCGACCCGACATGGGTCGGGCGCGAGTAGCAAAGATACCTTCCCCCCATATGCCGGGACAAATCGGGGTCCCCCTGTCACTCTGTGAACAGGGTGGGACGCGCTGCGTCAACCAGGCTCGGGGTGTACCCACATCGTATTACGGGCGTCCGGCAGTTCCCACGAAATGAGCCGCGACGCGCCGGGGGTCGGCACGTCACGGCCCGGTTCGGACGCGGGTCAGCTGCCGCACTCGGGCGCGCGGGTTCGGATCCAGGTAGTCGGGCCACGCCGCGTGGCAGGCGCCCGCAAGCCGCTGGCGAACCGGG
Source organism: Actinokineospora sp. (assembly GCA_035540215.1). Taxonomy (GTDB): domain Bacteria; phylum Actinomycetota; class Actinomycetes; order Mycobacteriales; family Pseudonocardiaceae; genus Actinokineospora. The sequence continues at coordinate 3,487 of DATLIA010000295.1, forward strand.
ACGCGCCTTTGGCAGACGCGCCCCGGTTCGGGCGTAGGTCAGATGCCGCAGCTCGACGCCGACCAGAAGCGGCTGCCGCGGTGGTCGACGTGGGTGTGGTCGCCGTGGCCGGGGTAGCCAGGGCCGAGGATCCCGTTGAACCCGTGGCTGCGCGCCTGCTGGGCGAGGCGGCACAGGGAGTGCGGGCCGGACCCGAGGTCGACCGCGTCCCCATAGAGGTGGCGGCTGTCCGCGGCGCCGCCGACGGCGTTGTTGCAGGCGACGCTGCGGAAGCCGCTGGTGACGGTGATCGGCTGGTCACCCAGCGCGTGCCGCATGGCCTGCAGCTTCCACATCGAGACCCGCGCGTTGGACTTGGCCGTCGACGCCGACACCGCCCCGCCGGACCAGTCGCCGTTGCAGCGGTTCAGCTCGGCGTAGGAGAAGTTGACCGGCGTGCAGTCGTCGTCCTGCAGCGCGTAGATCTTGCTGAACGTGGCCGGCCCGGCGACCCCGTCGGCACCGAGGCCGTACGCCTGCTGGAACCGGGTGACCGCGGCCTTGGTGCCGGGACCGAAGGCCCCGTCGAGCGCGAGGACGGCGCCATAGCCGGGGTAGCCGGCCACGCGGATCTGCAGCTGGCGGACGTCCTCACCGGACATCCCCTGCGACAGGTTGCGGCCCCAGGTGTAGCAACCGTCGGCCTGCGCGGGGGCCGCGGTGAGCACGAGGGTGGACAGGATGGTGGCGGCGAGGATGGGGAACAGGGATAAGAGTCGAGCCAAGCGTCGGTTCACACGGCACCTCACGTATCCGAGCGACAGGACAGTCAAAAGAGTGCCGACGCCGACCCGGGGGCGTCAATGAATCACCGAATGGTTAGGGGTTCGCGCGAACTCCACACCAAACATTCGTTTGCCGCTTGCCCGGAGGCCGACTGTTGATCGCCGAGCCCGGCGCTAGGCTGGCCGCATGGGGGTCTTCAACACGGACACGCTGGTCATCGAGCATCCCTGGGGCTTCGGCAAGGTGCTGCTGCGTACCCGCTACCAAGTCACCGTCCGCGACGAGCGCGACGCGCTGCTGGCCACGGTGGCCGAGCGGAGCGGGCCGGGGGCGCTCAAGCTCGTGCGGATGACCCAGCTCTCGGCGAGCACGCCGTTCGAGCTGGCCGTGACCGAGCCAGGCGGCGCGCCGGTGCTGTCGATCGAGAAGGGCTTCTCCCTCGGCAAGGGTGAGGTCCGGGTGGCCGATCCGACCGGCTCGCCGATCGGATCGGTGCGCTACCACGGTCCGCGCGACATCCGGCTAAGCGACCCGGCGGGCCGGACGCTCTGCGTTCTGGACGACGTCGCCCGGTTCGAGTTCGGCGTGCTGGCCAAGCGCGGCAAAGACCGGGTGCGCCGCGACACACTGCGACTCGCACCCGGCCTCGGGCATCCGGTGCGGACACTCGCCGTCGCCACCGCGTTGGCCTTCGAAATTATCCGCGGCAATGGCACCGCTACGGGAAACGCGGGTTCGTCTTTTCCCGGCGCTTGATGGGAACTACCAAGCGTCGTCGCGCTTGATCCGGGGGGCTTCGTCGTCGGGGTCGGTGCCGCCGATGATTTCTTCCGGGGTGTGGCCCTCGCGGATCTCGTCGTGGGCGCGGCGCAGGTCGCCTAGGCCGGTGGCCATCGCGGCCTGGACACCCGGGTCGTCTAGCGCGCGGCCGCTGGTGATGTCCGACCAGCTCAGGTCGCCCGCCTTGATCCGGCCGACCAGCTCACGCAGTTCCTTGGGCGCGCGCGGCCCGCTCGCGTGCCGCTCGATCGCGGCGAGGTCCGATTCGGACAGTCCGCTCGACTTGGGCCGGATCCGCTTGGCCGCCTCGACGGCGTCGTCGACCGCGGCGATCCGGGCGTCGACCGTCGCGATGAGCTCGGCGAGCCTGGCCTGGTCCATGGGCGAGGTCACTGTCCGCCTCCGCTCGGCGCGGGTGCCGGGGCGGGCGGCGGGGCGCTGTAGCGGCCGCCTGCCTTGTCGACCTTGCCGCTGAGCCGGGACCCGTTCCAGGCGATGCCGATGACGCCGGACTTGGCCGCCTTCTTCCCGTCGGCGAACTTCTCCTGGCCGTCCTGGTAGCTGTCGACGACATCGAGCAGGTCGTTGACGTCGCGGACGTCCTTGAGCTTCATCAGCGCGGTGCCCATGGCCTTGATGCCCTCGACCATTCCCATGACACCCTCGATGAGCGTCTGAATGGAGATGATGATCTTCCGGATGCCGTCGGCGATCTCCACCGCGTCCCAGACCATCCAGACCGCGCGGCCCCAGCCGACGACCGGGATCCAGGCGGTCATCGCGGCCTCGATCAGCTTGCCCACCAACATGTCCAGCAGCGTCAGCGCGCCCTTGACCGCGGTGCGGCAGACGCTCGCGGTGGACTTGAACTTGTCGCCGATGATCCGCGCGACCTGTGAGTCGGCCTCGATCGCCAGCGCCCACAGCCCGCTGAGCCTGCGGGAGAAGTTGTCCGCGGCGTCCCCGGTCCAATGTGGACGGAGCTGGTCGGCACCGCCGTCGACGTTGCGCCGCACCGAGTCCAGCGCCTTGGCAACCTGGCCCCACGCGTGCGCGTTGGCGTCGATCTTCTCGAAGTCGCCGACCAGCGGCTTGATCAGCGCGTCGACCAGGTTCTCCCCGGTGACCTTCTCGTAGATCCAGTTGACGCCCTGGATCTTCCAACCCGCCGCCTCGATCAGCTCCTGAGTGGACTGCCTGCCCGGCCGGTCCTCGGCCCCCGCGGCCAGCGCGGCGGCCGGATCCTCGACGTCGGCGTAGGCCGCGGTCATCGGGCACCCCCGACCGTCGGCTGCTCCAGCGTGTCGACCTGGTCGCTGATCTCCTGGAAGATGTCGGCCCACCGCTGGTCGGCCGTCGCGTACAGCTCCGCGGTGTGGCTCAGCGCTTCGGCTTCCTTCGACATCATCGAGTTGGCGAAGTCCAGGGTTTCGCCGTAGAGCCCGACAACGCCGTCGACGACCGGGATCAGCAGCGACAGCAGCCCGGTGAAGCCCGAGGTGTCACCACCCTTCGATGTCGCGTGCTCCTTGATCGTCAGGAAGTGCTGGGCGTTGCGCCGCAGCAGTTCCGCGCACCCGTCGAGCTCCCCGGGGTCGACCGTGACCTGGTCTCCCATCGCGCCGCCTCTCTCCCATGTGGCAGTTGCCGTTGGGCGTTGAGACTGCGCGGGACGCGGAATGGTTCCACTCCGCGTCCCGCGCCGCGCCGGTCAGTACGTGGGGAAGTAACCGGTGGCGTCCACGACGAGGTCGACCGAGGCCGCGCCTGTGGCGTTCCATAACGGTGGCGCTACTCACGCTGGCCTGCACCGTGATCAACGTCCGCCGGCTCATAAAGATCGAGCTCTGCGACCAGGTCTAACGCATCCATTCACTCGTTTGGGATACATCGGTAGCTCTGTGTCGTTGGGTGGAGGTGACTGGTGAGCTTCTGAGCGCGGAGCAGGCCCTCGGGTCGGCACGGGGCCCCCGTCACCACGAGGGAGATCGATCTCCTGGAGGAGGCTGCAGCCGCGTTGCTGACGGCACCATCGACGGGGATGAACGAGCACTCTCGTCGGGAAGTGATCAGCCATCAGTGGGGCCGCCTCTTCAGAGGCGTTCGATGCGGTCGGCCTGCGGGCCCCGGTCGCTGTGACGCACCGCGTACCGGACCCGGTCGCCCTTCTGTAGCGGCTCCGACCCCATGATCACGGACACGTGGGCGAAGAGATCGTCGCCGCCTGCGTCCGGGGTGATGAAGCC
>DATLIA010000296.1:0-8644 GCA_035540215.1 Actinokineospora sp.
CGACGCCGTCCGGGGCGGGCGCGATGGCGGGCCAGGCCAGCCAGCGTTCGTCGGCGTTGGCCGGGACCGGGCCGAACTCGTCGCGGACGAAGACCACGTGCCGGTGCCGGGGCGGCGGGGCGCCGTCACAGACCAGGACCACCGGGTATACGGGCTGGTCGGAGGTGGGTAGGCCGGAGGCGCCCGCGGCGAGCCGGACCCGATCGGCCAGTGGACCGTCGCCGAGTACCGACACGCCGATCTGGTCGATCAGGGCGACGTCGCTGTCCTGCTGGCCGGGGATCGCCCGGGGATGGATCCGGCCTGCCAGGACGCCGTCGGTCGCGCACCAGTCGCGGTAGTCCGCGAGGTCGGCGCCCAACGGGTCGGGGAAGCGTTCCCGCAGCTCAGGGTCGTCGTGCCAGAGCGCGGTCGCCCAGCGTTCGGGGTCACAGGCCCAGCGCAGGAAGCCCGCCGGGTCGCTGCCCGCGGCGGGTGGGCGTTTCTTCGCGGTGCGGTAAGCCGCACGCAGGGACGGCGGGAAGGTGGTGCCGTCGGTCAGCTGTCCGAATCGGACAGTCGGGGCGGGTGGGTCGGCGAGTTCGCCCGCGTATTCGGCGCACAGCCGGTTGAGAATGGGGTGTTCGGAGAGCAGGACGCGCTGGTCGTCGGCTATGTCGGCGCTGAGCAGCCAGGGGCGGGCCGGGTCGAAGCCCGCGAAGCTGACCGTGCGCAGCGGCGCGCCGCCCGAGGTGACCGAGCCGTCGGCGGTCAGGGCGAGTGGCCGCTGCGCGGCGTTCCACCTGGACAGGCCGAGGCCGGGGTCGCGGCGGACGCGGTGGTCGACGAGCGCGGGGGCGCCGTCGAGGAAGGCGCCCGCGGCGTGCGGGTCGCGGGTGGACACCTCGGCCCACGAGTGCAGGAAGTGCTCGGCGCCGTGCGCGGCGGCGACGAATCCGTCGTCGTAGACACCCGCGGCGCGCAGTTCGCCCGCGCTGGGCCGCAGGCCGTCGGCGGGCAGCGGGCGCAGCACCCTGGGCACGAGCAGCAGCGCGGCGTCACCGAGGTCGAGGTCGAGCGGCGCGTGGACCTTGACCCAGGGGTCGAGGTAGAGCACGACGCTCTCGTGCCTGCCGAGCAGCCACTCCATCAGCCGGGGCCGCAGCGCGACACCCGCCTCGCGGGCGCTGTGCCCGGTGGCGAGGGCGGCGAGTTCGTCGGCGCCTATGCCCAGGTCAGCGGGGACGATCACGTCGTCGGCGCGGTCACCGTCGATGAGGAGGACGACGAACTCGGCGCCGGGGTGGTGGCGTCGGAACGATTCCGCGGTGAGCCGGGCGGCGGGAAGGTCCGCGCACCCGGCCACCGTGCAGCCGATCACTGGGGGAGGCACCGAGCCAACCTAACGGCTCACGCCCGGTGCGCGGGACCACCCGGTAGATGGAACTGAGCGCTGCGCCGGGTAGCCGGCGGCTTTATCGGCGGATTCAGGTTTCCGCTGGGCGTGCCGGCGGAAGGCGCTCGTACCGGGCTGTACTCGCGTCTTCCGCCGGTGCGTCCAGCGGGAAGCTGGACCGCCGAGAAAGTCGTCGGCTACCCGGCACAGCGCTCTAAAGGACGGGCAGGAGGGTTCGCAACTCATACGGGGTGACGCTGCGGCGGTAGGCGTCCCATTCGTTGCGCTTGTTGCGGAGGAAGAAGTCGAAGACGTGCTCGCCGAGGGTCTCGGCCAGCAATTCCGAGTTCTCCATCTCGGCGAGGGCTTCGCCCAGGTTCTGCGGCAGGTTCGCGTAGCCCGCGGCCCTGCGCTCGGCGTCCGAGAGCGACCAGACGTCGTCCTCAGCGGCGGGCGGCAGCTCGTAGCCCTCCGCGACGCCCTTGAGGCCCGCGGCGAGGATCACCGAGTACGCCAGGTACGGGTTGCACGCCGAGTCGAGTGAGCGGATTTCCACCCGACGGGATGACGCCTTGCTGGGTGAGTACATCGGCACCCGGACGAGGGCCGAGCGGTTCGCGTGGCCCCAGCAGACCGCGGTCGGGGCCTCGCCGCCGACGATGAGCCGCTTGTACGAGTTAACCCACTGGTTGGTGACCGCGGAGATCTCCCGCGCGTGCTTGAGCAGGCCCGCGACGAACGCCTTGCCGGTGCCGGAGAGCTGGTACGGGTCCTCGCTGTCGTAGAAGGCGTTGCGGTCGCCCTCGAACAGGCTGACGTGGGTGTGCATGCCGGAGCCGGGCTGGTCGGAGAACGGCTTGGGCATGAAGGAGGCGAACACGCCCTGGGTGAGCGCGACCTCCTTGACCACGTACCGGAAGGTCATGACGTTGTCGGCCATGGTGAGCGCGTCGGCGTAGCGCAGGTCGATCTCCTGCTGGCCGGGGGCGCCCTCGTGGTGGCTGAACTCCACCGAGATGCCCATGGCCTCCAGCGTCTCGATCGCGTGCCGCCGGAAGTGGGTGGCGGTGGCGTGGCTGGCCTGGTCGAAGTAGCCGCCGTTGTCGGCTGGGATCGGTTCGCTGCCGTCGACCGGCAGGTTGTTGAGCAGGAAGAACTCGATCTCCGGGTGCACGTAGCAGGTGAACCCGGCCTCGCTGGCCTTCGACAGGGTCCGCCGCAGCACGTGGCGCGGGTCGGCCCACGACGGCGAGCCGTCGGGCATGGCGATGTCGCAGAACATGCGCGCCGAGTAGGGCTCGCCGCCCGGGGTCTCCCACGGCAGGACCTGGAAGGTGGCCGGGTCGGGGCGGGCGACCATGTCGGATTCGTAGACCCGGGAGAAGCCCTCGATCGCCGAGCCGTCGAACCCGATGCCCTCGGCGAACGCGCCTTCCAATTCGGCGGGCGCCACGGCCACCGACTTCAGGAAGCCGAGGACGTCGGTGAACCACAACCGGACGAACCGGATGTCGCGCTCCTCGAGGGTGCGCAGGACGAATTCTTGCTGGCGATCCATGAGCGCAGCGTAGAGGGGATCACCGGGTTGCGGGCGGTTCGACCCGGATGCGAAGCGACTGGACCGCCTCCCCGAACCTCTAAGCCTGGTCACCCAACATCGCAGGTGGCAGTGGCATTGGTCACCGTGGTCAGCCGCCGCCCCGTTCCCCTTAGGTCGCGGTTCGCGGCGGGGCGACTCGAATGCGGAGCGACATCGCAGCCGCGACCGCGCATAGGCCGCCCGCGACGTACCAGGCCAGGTCATAGGTGCCGTGGTGGTCGCGGGTCAGGCCCGCGCCGACTGCGGCGATCGCGGCGCCGATCTGGTGGCTGGCGAAGACCCAGCCGAAGACGATCGGGCCGTCGGCGCCGAAGGCCCGTCGGCACAGGGCGACGGTCGGCGGGACGGTGGCGACCCAGTCGAGGCCGTAGAAGACGATGAACGCCCACATCGGCGGTTCCGTCGTCGCGGCGAAGAGGTGCGGGAGCACGAGCAGCGACGCGCCGCGCAGGCTGTAGTAGACGCCGAGCAGGACCTTGGGGTCGACCTTGTCGGTCAGCCAGCCGGACACGACGGTGCCCGCGACGTCGAAGATCCCGACCAGGGCGAGCAGTCCCGCGGCGGTGGTCGACGGCATGCCGTGATCGTGCGCCGCGGGGACGAAGTGGGTGCCGATGAGGCCGTTGGTCGACGCGCCGCAGATGGCGAAACCGGCGGCGAGCAGCCAGAACGTGCGGTCGTGGGCGGCTTGCCGCAGAACGGTGATGGCGCGCAGGGCGGTCCGGCCGCTGGTCGCCGACACCGGCGGTGGGGCGTCGGGGGCGGCGCCGTAGGCGGTGGTGCCGACGTCGGCGGGGTTGTCGCGCAGGAAGAAGACGACGAGTGGGACGACGGCGAGCGCGGCCCCGGACACGGCGAGGCTCGCGGTGCGCCAGCCGTGGTCGGCGGCGAGCGCGGCGATCAGTGGCAGGAAGACGAGTTGACCGGCCGCGCCCGCGGCGGTGAGGACGCCGCTGACCAGGCCTTGCCGGTGGACGAACCAGCGGGAGGTGACGGTGGCGACGAACGTCAGCGCCATGGAGCCCGCGCCGACACCGACGAAGATCCCCCAGAGCAGCACGAGCTGCCAACTCGCGGTCATGAAGACCGTCAGGCCCGCGCCCGCGGAGATGAGCAGCAGGGCCGCGGTCACGACCCGACGCATGCCGAGGCGCTCCATGAGCGCCGCTGCGAACGGGGAGATCACGCCGAACAGGAGCAGGTTGACCGAGACGGCGGCGGAGATGGTCGCGGTCGACCAGCCGAACTCCTGGTGGAGCGGGTCGATCAGCACGCTGGGGGCGGCGCGGAACCCGGCGGCGCCGACGAGCGCGATGAAGGCGACAGCGGCGACGATCCAGGCCCAGTGCAGGCGGGGGCGGGTTTCCACAAGTGTCACAGGTGGAGCCTGAAGGTTCGATAACACTCGAACAAGTGGCCAGACTGCCACTATGTGAAAGAATCGGGCCATGACCCATGTGGTGGTGGTCCTGGCCGTCGAGCAGGCGGTGGGCTACGACATGTGCATCCCGCCCGGCGTGTTCGGCGCGGCGCTCGACGACGCGGGCGAGCCGTTGTACGAGGTGCTGATCTGCGGGGTCGACGCCAAGCCGGTGCGGATGACGGCCGGGTTCGCCGCGGTGCTCGACCACGGGCCGGAGGCGCTGGCGCGGGCGGACACGGTGATCGTGCCGGGGACCCGGGCGGTCGGACCGCGGCACCTCGGCACGTTCCCCGAGCCACTCGCCGACGCGTTCGCGCTGATCAGGCCGGGTGCGCGGATCATGTCGATCTGCACGGGAGCGTTCGTCCTCGGCGCGGCCGGGTTGCTCGACGGGCGGCGGGCGACCACGCACTGGAAGTTCGCCGACGACTTCCGCGCGCTGTACCCGGCGGTCGACCTTGACCCGGACGTCCTGTTCGTCGACGACGGCGACGTGCTCACCTCGGCCGGGCTGAGCGCGGGTGTCGACCTGTGTCTGCACGTCGTGCGGTCCGACCACGGCAGTGAGGTGGCGAACCGGGCCGCGCGGTACTGCGTGGTGCCGCCGTGGCGCGACGGCGGGCAGTCCCAGTTCATCGACCGGCCGCTCCCGGTCGGCACCGGCGGGGTGTCGGCGACCCGCGCGTGGGCGCTCGACCGGCTGCACGAGCCACTGGAACTCGCGGCGCTGGCCGGGCACGCGCGGATGAGCGTGCGGACGTTCACCCGGCACTTCCGCGCCGAGACCGGGCTGTCGCCGGGGACGTGGCTGATCCAGCAGCGGGTCCGGCACGCGCTGCGGCTGCTGGAGACGACTGATCTGCCGGTCGATCAGGTCGCCGACCGGTCCGGTCTGGGCAGCGCGGCGTCGCTGCGCCAGCACCTGCGCGCGTCGATCGGAGTGTCCCCGCTGGCCTACCGCAAGACATTCCGCGCGGGCTGACCGACGGTCTCCGCGACTTGGCCCTATCCTGCGCACATGGTCACGCGCCGGATCTTCCTCGGGGCCCTAGCCCTCACCGCGGCACTCGCGGCTGGCTGCACGTCCGACGACTCGGGCGGGGGTGACACCAGCGGCCTGCCCGACGGCGCGACGCTGATGAAGGACGCCGCCGCGGCGACCCGCGACATCCGCAGCGCGCACTTCACCCTCAAGGTCAACGGCTCGGTCTCCGCGATCCCCGTGCAGAACGCCGAGGGCGATTTGACCCGCGAGGGCGGCCCGTCCGGCGCGGCCAAGGGCACGGTGAAGCTGACCCTGCTCGGCCAGCTCATCGAGGGCGAGTTCGTGCTGGTCGACGACTCCCTTTACATCAAGGGCCCGACCGGCGGGTTCCAGAAGTACCCGGCGTCGCTGACGTCGAACCTCTACGACCCGTCGGCGATCCTCAACCCGGACAAGGGCATCGCGAACGTCCTGGCGAAGGTCAAGGACCCGCGCACCGAGGGCAAGGAAGACATCGACGGCGTGTCGACCATCCGGGTCAAGGGCCTGGGTGACAAGGACGTCGTCGCCGCGATCGTGCCGGGCGTCAGCTCCGACGTCGAGGTGACGTTCTGGCTGCGCGCGGACAACAAGCAGCCGGTCAAGGCGTCGGTGGCGCTGCCGAGCAGCGAGGGCAAGACCGCCACCGTCGACCTGACGCTCACCGACGCGGGCAAGCAGGTCACGATCACCGCGCCCGCCTAGCAATGGTCACCACTGGGAGCACGCGCCGCGGCCGCTCGGTCGCCATCGGCGCGGGCGGGCTGGCGGTACTGCTCGGCGCGCTCGACACCTACGTGGTGGTCAGCGTCATCCGGCAGATCATCGACGACCTGCAGATCCCGGTGAACCGGCTGGAGCGGGTCACCCCGATCGTCACCGGCTACCTGCTCGGCTACATCGCGGCGATGCCGCTGCTCGGGCAGGCGTCGGACCGGTTCGGCCGCAAACGGCTGCTTCAGCTGTGCCTGCTCGGGTTCCTCGCGGGCTCGGTCGTCACGGCGCTGTCGGGTGACCTGGAGACGCTGGTGACCGGCCGCGTCATCCAGGGCATCGCAAGCGGCGCGCTGCTCCCGGTCACGATGGCCCTGGCCGCCGACCTGTGGGACGAACGCCGCCGCTCTACCGTCCTCGGCGCGGTCGGCGCCGCCCAGGAACTGGGCAGCGTTCTCGGCCCGCTCTACGGCGTCGCGCTGGCGAGTCTGCCGCTGTGGGCCGACGTTTCGGGCTGGCGGGCGGTGTTCTGGGTGAACGTCCCGCTCGCGGTGATCGCGATGGTCGCGATCCAGGTGACGGTGCCCGCCCACGAACGCCAGTCGACCCCGGTGCGCGTCGACGTCGTCGGCGGCCTGCTGCTCGCGCTGACGTTGGGCCTGGCCGTCGTTGGCCTCTACAACCCGACGCCGCGGGAAGCGGTGTTGCCGACTTGGGGCCCGCCACTGCTGCTGGGCGCGTTGGTGGCACTGGTGCTGTTTCTGCTGTGGGAACGCCGCGCCACCACCAAACTGATAGACCCGGCGGGCGTCGCGATGCGCCCGTTCCTCGCCGCCCTAGGCGTCTCCGCCGCGGCCGGGGCGGCGCTGATGGTCACCTTGGTCAACGTCGACCTCTTCGCCCAGTCACTGCTGGGCGACGACGACCGCGGCGCGGTGTTCGTCCTGCTGCGCTTCCTGATCGCACTTCCGATCGGCGCGCTGATCGGCGGCTACGCGGCGGCGCGGTTCGGCGACCGGATCGTGTCGATCATCGGAATGGTGATCGCCGGGCTTGGGTACTGGCTGATGTCGGGGTGGACGGTGGACGTGCTGTCGTCGCCGCATCCGCTTGGCCTGCCCAGGCTGGACACGGACCTGGCGGTGGCCGGGTTCGGCTTGGGGTTGGTGATCGCGCCGCTGTCGGCGGCGGCACTGCGGGTCGTACCCGCGGAGCGGCACGGGGTCGCGTCGGCTGGAGTCGTCGTGGCCCGGATGACGGGGATGCTGGTCGGTGTGGCCGGGCTGTCGGCTTGGGGACTGCACCGCTTCCACAGCCTGACCGCGAACCTGAACGCGCCGCTGCCGTTCGGGATGGACGAGTCGGTCTTCGAGCGGGAGATGGCGGCGTACCTGGTGAAGTTCAAGGAAGCGCTGGTCACGCAGTACACGGACATCTTCTTGATCACCTCGATCGTATGCGTCGCGGGCGCGGCCCTAGCGCTGCTGATCACCGGCAAAGGCCTGGTGCCTGATGGCCACTGACGAGCATCGGCACGAAGAGCTCGACCTCGACCCGTTCCTTGTCGCGTTGAACGAATTGGCGGGCTCGGCGCCCGGACTCGCTGAAGCGACAAACCTGGAAGAACTCAGAAACGAGTAGGACCGATCGCGGGTCGCGGCTGGGACGGGCCACGCGGACAGGACCCGGCTAGACAACGCGGCACCGGGCTTCGGTGGAAGCGGGCTTGAGGGGACGACGCTCGGAGGGACCGGACTTCCTCGGGACAGGGCTCGGCAGCAGGACTCAATGTGGGCTCCGCGACGGGCTGCCGGACGGGATGCGCGGTACCAAGCCACGCGAAGCCGGCCGTGCGCGGCTGGCGGGCGATGCAGCCCAAGCAGTGCCCGGTCCGGGCGGCGCACGCGCCCGGCCGTGGCCGGGCGGTGCCGGGCCGGGCGGTGCCTGGGCCTTTGCGGTGGGTGCCGGGCCGGGCGGTGCCTGGGCCTTTGCGTGGGTGCCGGGCCGGGCGGCGCCTGGGCCTTTGCGGTGCGGCCGTGGCATGGCTAGCCGGTGGTGCGGGGGCCGGGTGGCCTGCCCCCGCGTCACTCGTTGTCAGGCGGCGGCGGGGAACAGTGGGGCGTTGGATTGGCAGACCGTGCCCTGGGGCGGGAGTTTGCGGTCGACCAGGTAGGACTCGTAGGACTTGGTTACGCAGGTGCTTTCGCCGATGGCGCCGTGGCCCCAGCCGTCGTGGGTGAGTAGGCGGGAGCCGGTCATCAGGCCGTTGAGGGCTCGTGCGCCGCTGATCGGGGTGGCTGGGTCGTGCATGGTGCCGACGATCAGCAGCGGGGCCGAGGTCTTGGTCTGCCACGGGCCGCGGAAGGCGGACTTCGCCGAGCCGGGCCAGTTGGCGCAGGCCGAGGTGAGCCACGACCACAGTTGACCGAAGCCGGGGCCCTCGGCCTCAGCGTGGGCGGCGGAGCGGACAGCTGCTTCGCGGCCCACTGGGTTGACGCTGTCGGCGCA
>DATLIA010000297.1:0-24688 GCA_035540215.1 Actinokineospora sp.
GGGGGTGGCCGCCCCCGGCCAGAGGACCGCTGAGTCTCAGCGATACCGGCCGAGGCGGCCACCCCCGACACAGTCGGGGCGGGGAACGCCTCCCACGAACGAAAGAGCGCCCGGACACAATCGTGTCCGGGCGCTCTTTGCTGTTCGACAAAGTCGATCTATCAGCCCTTGTCAGTCGCGGACGGGCTTGAGGTCCTTGCGGAGTTCCGGCGGCAGGGCGAAGGCGATCTTCTCGTTGGCCACCGTCACCTCGTCGACCTCCCCATACCCACGCTCGGCCAGCCAGCGAAGCAGGTCCATCACCAGGATCTCCGGAACGGACGCACCGCTGGTCACGCCAACCGTGGTGACGCCGTCCAGCCAGGCCTCGTCCGCCTCGCGGGCGTAGTCGATCAGGTACGACGCCTTGGCCCCGGCCAGCAGCGCCACCTCGACCAGGCGCTTGGAGTTCGATGAGTTCGTGGAGCCGACGACCAGCACCAGGTCGCACTCCGGGGCCATGGCCTTGACCGCGACCTGACGGTTCTGGGTGGCGTAGCAGATGTCATCGCTGGGCGGGTTCTGCAAGTCGGGGAAGCGCTCGCGGAGCTGGTCGACGCGCTCCATGGTCTCGTCCACCGACAAGGTGGTCTGGGACAGCCAGATCACCTTCGACGGGTCACGCACGACGACCTTGTCGACGTCCTCGGGACCGTCGACGAGCTGCACGTGCTCGGGCGCCTCACCCGCGGTGCCCTCGACTTCCTCGTGCCCCTCGTGCCCGATCAGCAGGATGTCGTAGTCCTCCTTTGCGAAGCGCTTGGCCTCGAAGTGGACCTTGGTGACCAGCGGGCAGGTCGCGTCGATGGTGCGCAGGTTCCGCTCAGCGGCCTGCTCGTGCACGGCGGGCGACACACCGTGGGCGGAGAACACGACCAGCGCGCCCTCTGGCACCTCGTCTGCCTCGTCGACGAAGATGGCGCCGCGCTCGCGGAGGGTCTCCACGACGTGGCGGTTGTGGACGATCTCCTTGCGCACGTAGACCGGCGGGCCGTAGGTCTCCAGCGCCTTCTCGACGGTGATGACGGCTCGGTCGACACCGGCGCAGTAGCCGCGTGGCTTGGCGAGCAGTACGCGCTTGGTCGCAGAAGTCATGGTGCCAAGGGTACGGTGCCGCCCGATGTGGCCCGTGTCTCCGGCCGCGTTCGCTGTGCAGAACGGCTGGACTCGGGCAGGCTAGTGGGCATGAAGTCTCTCCCCCTGCCGTTGCGCCTCGCGGCCGGTATCGCGGTCACCGCGGTCGAGCGGGCCCGCGACCTGCCGACCAAGATCGCCGGTCTGCCGGTGACGGTGGCCAGCCAGGCGCTGCAGGTGTCGATGCGAGTCCAGCAGCACGTCACCGAGCTGGCGATCAAGGGCGACGAGGTGCTTGCCGCGCTGCGACCGGTCGAGGAGGCCCCGGACTGGGCGACCTTCGACGAGGACATCGAGGACTACGACCTGAGCCGCCCCGCGTTCGACCGCGTCACCGACGATGAGCCGGAGGACGAGCCGGACAGCGCCGTTGAAGACCCGTGGGAGCAGGAGGAGCAGGCGGTCGCCGTCGCCGCGACCCCGCCGCCCGCCGTCCCCAACTACGACGAGCTGTCCCTGCCGCAGCTGCGCGCCCGGCTGCGCCAGCTCTCGGTCGCCGACCTCGAGGAAGCCCTGGCCCACGAGCGCGCGGGCGAGAACCGGCCCGAGTTCGTCGGCATGCTCACCCGCCGCATCGCGACGGTGCGCGACCAGACGTGACAGGTCCGACAGCCGAAGAGCCGTGGCCGGTCCGCACGGTCGCCCGCAAGATCTCCGAGTGGATCAACCGGCTCGGCACCGTGTGGGTCGAGGGCCAGCTCACCCAGATCTCCGCGCGCCCGGGCACCGGGACCGCGTTCCTGACCCTGCGCGACCCGGCGGCCGACGTGTCGATGACCGTCACCTGCCCGACCGGGATGCTGCGCCAGCACGAGCCGCCGCTGACCGACGGCACCCGGGTCGTCGTGCACGCCAAGCCGACGTACTTCATGAACCGGGGCACCATCAGCCTGCGCGCCGACGAGATCCGCGCGGTCGGCATCGGTGAGCTGCTGGCCAGGATCGAGCGCCTGCGCAGGCTGCTGACCGCCGAGGGACTGTTCGACCCGCGCCGCAAGCGCCGCCCGCCGTTCCTGCCGAAGAAGATCGGGCTGATCACCGGCCGCGCCTCCGCCGCCGAGCACGACGTGCTCGTCAACGCCAAGGCGCGCTGGCCCGCGGTCGACTTCCGCGTCGAGAACGTCGCCACGCAGGGCGCCCTGGCGGTCCCGCAGATCATCGACGCGCTGTCCGCTTTGGACAGAGACGCGGATGTCGAGGTTATCGTCATCGCGCGCGGCGGCGGCAGCGTCGAGGATCTGCTGCCGTTCTCCGACGAGGCCCTGTGCCGCGCGGTGTCGGATTGCAAGACGCCGGTGGTCAGCGCGATCGGCCACGAGCAGGACACCCCGCTGCTCGACCACGTCGCCGACGTGCGGTGCTCGACCCCGACCGACGCGGGCAAACGGGTGGTTCCCGATGTCGCGGAGGAGTCGCAGCGGGTACGCCAAATGCGTGATCGTGCCCGGCGTGCCCTGCATGGGTGGGTGGACCGGGAACGCAGGCTCCTGGACTCCCTGCGCAGCCGACCGGTACTCGCCGATCCCCTGACTCCCCTGGTGAGGCGTGCGGAGCAGATCGACGGGCTCACCGGACGCGCCCGCCGGGCGCTGCTCGGCAGGCTGACGGCTGAACAAACCGCGCTGGTGGCCACGCGCGCCCGCTTGACGACCCTGGGACCAGCCGCCACGCTAGCTCGCGGGTATGCGGTCGTTCAGCACACCGACACCGACGGGACTCCCCGGGTTCTCCGCTCGATCGAGGACGCACCGGAGGGCACCCGTCTGCGAATCCGGGTCGCCGACGGCGCGCTGCACGCGGTCGTCACCGGCGACCGGGACGAAGTCGTCGAAGGGAGGTAGTCGTGACCGCTCCACGGCCCGCGGTGTCCTACCGGGAACCGTCGTTCCTGCCGCTGACGGTCTCGACGGCCTCGACTGTCGCCCCCCGAACCCCGGTCCACGCCATCGCCACCCGCGTCGACGCCGCGGCCGCCGAGTGCTGGACGGCCCTCCTCGCGGGCTGCGACGCCGCGGGCCGCACCCGTCTGCCCGGCCGCCTGCGTGAGCTGACCGAGGCCACCTCCGTCTACGCGGGCACCGCATGGTGGAACGGCGACGGCGCCTACCACCAGGGCCGCATCGAGCGCGCCCGCGCCCGCATCGAGGAAGCCGTCGCCGACCGCGACGGCGCCGACTTCGCCGAGGCGTTCGTCGGCTACGACCAGGCTGTCGCCACGGCCCTGGTCCGAGTGCACAACCGATTGAGGAGCCCCCGTTGACCGACCCCGGCTACGAACAGGCCCGCGACGAGCTGGCCGAGGTAGTCACCAAACTGGAGGCGGGCGGTCTGTCCCTTGAGGACTCACTGGCGCTGTGGGAACGCGGTGAGGCCCTGGCCAAGGTCTGCGACCGCCACCTGGCAGGCGCCCGCGAGCGCATCGAGACCGCCCTCGCCGCCGTCGAGGCCGAGTCCGACTGATCCGCTCTACGGGTCGGGGGTGACCCGAACGATCCACCTGGCGATGGCGTCGACATCGCCTGAGGTCAAGCCACGAGCGGCCTCGACCCGGTGGAGCAGAGCGGGTCCGGGATGGTGAGCGGCCACCCAGGACCGATCCGCGTCGGTGAGCTCGTCATCGACCCAGATGAAGGACCGTCCCGACGCCCACTCGACGAGCGCCCGGGTCTTCCAGTGCAACCCCATCCGGGCGTCCTGCTCGTCCTCCGGCACGTCCGGCCAAGGGACGACCGGCAGCACGGGCAGGCCCAGCACCGGGCTGACCTCCCGGTTGGCGTCGTCCAGCCAGGTCGTCGCCCACACGAGGTCACACCGCAAGGCCAGCAGACGCGGACCCAGGTCCGGATCTATCCGGGCCAGCAGGGGATTGTCGCTCGCCCAGTTGCCGGACTGGGCGTTCGAGTACTGGCGAGGGTCCCCGCCGAATGGGATCAAGGTCCCGTCTATGTCAAGGAACAGCAGCGGCGGGCCGCCAGGATTCGGCACAGTCGCAGAATGTCATGGTCCAGTCTGTCGCCGAACGGGCCGAGCGAACCAGAGCCCGGTCAAGGCTGTGGACAACTCGGCGCCATGTGGATAACCGGACGAAATGAACGCCGCGACGCGGCCGAGACAGACGCGCTATGAACGCGGTAGCGGCGTAGCGGCCAACACCGCTTCAGCCATCGTGCGGAAGTCGTCCTCTGAGCCGCTGCCCGTGATCACCAGCGTGACGCCGTCGACCGCCGTCGTCCACGCCTTCTCCGCCCGACGCCCCGGGAAGACCTGCCAGGTTCGGCCACCAGCCTCGATCGACCCGGTCGGCTTCGAGTCCTTCTGGCCCGTCTCCACATGCACCACGTCCGCCCCAGGCGCACCCGACTGGCTCAGCTGCACGAACCGACCCGGGGTCAGCCAGCCCACCCGCACCACGACCGACGCGGGCGGGACCGGGCCCGAACTCGACGAGTTGGCACGCCAGCCCGAAGGCAACACAGGCAGCCGGATCGGGAAGTCGGCCGACGAGGCGTACCTGGACAGGTCGGCGCCCGCGTCGACCGACGGGGCCGTGTTCGGGTCGGCTTCCGGGACGCCTGGGCTGAACGCGCAGCCCCGGTTGAAGAACAGCAGCGCGCCGAGGATCAGCAGCAGGGCGGTCAGGGACAGGACCATGTCACGGAGGCCGTGCTGGGATCGGTCGCGCTTCTCTGCCACCCGGCCATCGTCGCAGGCGGGGGCCGTGACGAGGGGCACGGGGCCGCGGATTCCGCTTCCGGGGGTCTGATCTGGGAAGATGCGCAGTGGTCTGGAAACCCGATCCGGGAGGCAGAATGAACACCTCGACCACCAGCACCCCCACGCGCCGCCGGGAGGCTCCCGATCGGAACCTGGCGCTGGAGCTGGTCCGGGTCACCGAGGCCGCGGCCATGGCCGCGGGCCGCTGGGTCGGCCGCGGCGACAAGATCGGTGGCGACCAGGCCGCGGTGGACGCCATGCGCAAGCTGGTGCACACCGTCTCCATGCGCGGCGTAGTGGTGATCGGCGAGGGCGAGAAGGATGAAGCGCCCATGCTCTACAACGGCGAAGAGGTCGGCAACGGCGACGGGCCGGACTGCGATGTCGCGGTCGACCCGATCGACGGCACCACGCTGATGGCCAAGGGCATCAACAACGCGATCGCGGTGCTCGCGGTCGCCGAGCGCGGGGCCATGTTCGACCCGTCGGCGGTCTTCTACATGGAGAAGCTCGCCGTGGGCCCCGAGGCCGCCGACGTGGTGGACATCACCGCGCCGGTCGCGGAGAACATCCGCCGGGTCGCCAAGGCCAAGCACTCCGACGTCTCCGACGTCACCGTCTGCATCCTCGACCGCCCGCGCCACGACGACCTGGTGCACCAGGTCCGCGAGGCGGGAGCGCGCATCCACTTCATCTCCGACGGCGACGTCGCGGGCGCGATCTCCGCCGCTCGCCCTAACACCGGTGTCGACCTGCTGATGGGCATCGGCGGCACGCCGGAAGGCATCATCGCCGCGGCGGCGATGAAGTGCATGGGCGGGGCGATCCAGGGCAAGCTGTGGCCGAAGGACGCCGAGGAGCGGGCCAAGGCCATCGACGCGGGCCACGACTTGGACCGCATCCTGTTCACCGACGACCTGGTCGGCGGCGACAACGTCTTCTTCTGCGCCACCGGCATCACCGACGGCGACCTGCTGCGCGGCGTGCACTACCGCGCGGGCGGCTGCACGACGCAGTCGATCGTGATGCGCTCGAAGTCGGGCACGGTCCGCATGATCGACGGCTTCCACCGCCTCACCAAGCTCCGCGAGTACTCCTCGGTCGACTTCGACCGCGGAACCGAGAGCGAAGCGGCCGAGGAACTGCCCCCGCTGCCGTAACCGTGCCCCGGCCCGTCCCGTTGTTTCGGGACGGGCCGATAACGGAATGGTCGCCAAGGGCAACGTTTCGCGACCGGCAGGCGTCTTGTGGTCGAGAGACTAAGTGCGTTGAGCCGGTGAGGAGCCGACATGCGGGTCAGCAAGACGATGTTGGGGGCAATGGTCGTCGGGATGGCTTTGCTGTCCGCGTGCGGGACGACGGAGCAGCCCGCCGCCTCGGTGGGCGACACGTCCACGACGAAGCCGACGACCACGACGGTCGCCCCGACCACGACCACCACGGTCGAGCCGACGACGACCACGGTGGCGCCGACCACCACCACGACCACCAAGCCGCCGGTGACGACCACCACGAAGCCGAAGCCCAAGCCGACGACGACCAAGCCCCCGGCGCCCCAGTCCGAGGGCACGCCGTGCAAGGCGAACGTCGACGCGTGCATCGACCTGTCGGCCAACCAGTCGTGGCTGCTCAAGGACGGCAAGGTCATCTACGGCCCCGTCCCGATCACCCACGGCCGCCCCGGCTACCGGACCCCGCCGGGCACCTTCAAGGTGGGCTGGAAGGACATCGACCACAAGAGCAGCGCGTTCAACAACGCGCCGATGCCCTACTCGGTGTTCTTCAACGGCGGGATCGCCTTCCACGCGGGCAGCCTGAAGGTCCAGTCCCACGGCTGCATCCACCTGTCGAACGCCGCCGCGCAGAAGTACTACAACTCGCTGGCCGTCGGCGACCTGGTCCAGGTCGTGCCCTGATCGGATAGCGCGTGAAAGAGCGGGTCTCACTACGAGACCCGCTCTTCTGCTATTCGGCGTTGCTGGAATGTCCGGGGAACAGGTGGGCCTCGGGGTTCAGCGCCACGGCGATGTTGTTGACCGCCGTCGCCGCCTCCCCGAATCCGGTGGCGATCAGCTTGACCTTGCCCGGGTACGCGGCCACATCGCCCGCGGCGTAGACCCGCTCCCGCGCGGTGAGCATGGTGGAGTCGACCGAGATCGACCGTTGGGTGATCTCCAGGCCCCAGGACTCGATCGGCCCGAGGTCGGCGGTGAAGCCCAGTGCCGCGACGACCGTCTGCGCCGGGAGGACCTCGGTCTCCCCAGCCACCTTGACGTCGACCTCGTGCAGTCCGGCCTCGTCGCCGCGCAGCGCCGTGACCTCGGCGTCAGTGATGATCCGGACGCCGAGGTTCTCCACCTGGCGCACGGTCGCGGGCATCGCGCGGAACTTCGCACGGCGGTGCACCAGGGTCACGCTGGCCGCGATCGGGTGCAGCGCCAGTGCCCAGTCGAACGCCGAGTCGCCGCCGCCGACGATCACGACGTCCTGGCCGCGGTGGACATCGAAGGCGGGCACGAAGTGGACCATGCCGCGGCCGAGCCAGCCGTCGCCCGCGGGCAGCGGGCGCGGGGTGAACTGGCCGATGCCCGCGGTGATCAGGATCGCGCCGGTGCGCACGACCGTGCCGCCGTCCAGGCCGACCTCGAACTTTCCGTCCACTTCGGACAGCTCATGCGCGCGCCTGCCCAGCAGGTACGTCGGCTTGAACTGGTCGGCCTGCTCGACCAGGGCGTTGATCAGGTCACGGCCGCGCACCGCGGGGAAGCCCGCGACGTCGAAGATCATTTTCTCCGGGTACATGGCGGTGACCTGGCCGCCAGGCTCGGGCAGCGAGTCGACCACGACGGTGGTGAGTTCGCGGAAACCGGCGTAGTACGCGGCGAACAGGCCGGTGGGGCCCGCGCCGACGATGAGCAGGTCGACATCGATCGGAGCCGTCATGTCCGCCAGCCTATGTGCCGAAGCTGACCATGCCCAGCTTCCAGAACGGGGTGAGACTGGACGGCATGGCCGACTACCGCATCGAGCACGACACCATGGGTGAGGTCCGCGTCCCCGCCGACGCGCTGTGGCGGGCGCAGACCCAGCGCGCCGTGGAGAACTTCCCGATCTCGGGCCGCGGGCTCGAACGCGCCCAGATCCGGGCGCTCGGGCTGCTGAAGGCGGCCGCGGCCATGGTCAACGCCGATTTGGGCGTCCTGGACGCGGAAACCGCCGCCGCCATCGCCGCCGCCGCGACCGAGGTGGCCGACGGCGCCCATGACGCGCAGTTCCCGATCGACGTGTTCCAGACCGGGTCGGGCACGTCGTCGAACATGAACGCCAACGAGGTCATCGCGACCCTGGCCACCCGCGCACTCGGCCGCGATGTTCACCCGAACGATGATGTGAACGCGTCCCAGTCGTCCAACGACACCTTCCCCACGACGATCCACGTCGCGGCGACGGAGGCCCTGGTCGAGGACGTCATCCCGGCGTTGTCGCAGCTGGCCAAGGCCATTGAGGGCCGCGCCGCGCAGTGGGCCGACGTGGTGAAGTCCGGCCGGACGCACCTGATGGACGCGGTCCCGGTGACGCTGGGCCAGGAGGCGGGCGCGTGGGCCGCGCAGGTCCGCTACGGCGTCGAGCGGCTCGAATCGGTCCTCCCCCGGCTCGGCGAGCTGCCCATCGGCGGCACCGCGGTCGGCAGCGGACTCAACGCGCCGGAGGGCTTCGGCGCCGCGGTGGCGGCCAAGCTGGCGAGCGCGACCGGACTCCCGCTGACCGAGGCCCGCGACCACTTCGAGGCCCAGGCCACCCAGGACTCGGTGGTCGAGGCGTCCGGGCAGCTCCGGACGGTCGCGGTGTCGCTGTTCAAGATCGCCAACGACCTGCGGTGGCTCGGCTCGGGCCCACGCACCGGCCTGGCCGAGCTGGCGCTGCCCGACCTGCAGCCGGGTTCGTCGATCATGCCCGGCAAGGTCAACCCAGTGATCCCGGAGGCGACGATGATGGTCGTCGCCCAGGTGATCGGCAACGACGCCGCGGTGGCGTTCGCGGGCGCGCAGGGCAACTTCCAGCTCAACGTGATGCTGCCGGTGATCGCCCGCAACGTGCTGGAGTCGGCCCGGCTGATCGCCGCGGTGGCCAGGCTGCTGGCGGAGAAGGTGATCGCCGGCGTCGAGCCGAACGTCGAGCGGCTGCGCGAGCAGGCCGAGTCCTCACCGTCGATCGTGACCCCGCTGAACTCCTACCTCGGCTACGAGGAGGCCGCGTCGATCGCCAAGCAGTCACTCGCCGAACGCCGCACGATCCGCGATGTCGTCATCGACCGCGGCCACGTCGCGGCGGGGAAGCTCACGGAAGCCCAGCTGGACGAGGCCCTCGACGTCCTGCGAATGGCCCGCGGCGGCCGCTAAGACCGCAGCCCGAACACACAACCCGACGCGACGACCAGCGCGCCGACGACCGCCGCGACGGTCAACGGCTGCGCGCCGATCGCCACGGACACGATGAGGCCGGACACCGGCATCGCCCCGATCAGCACGGCGGCCCGCCCGGCGCCGAGCAGTTCCACGCAGCGGTACCAGAGGCAGAACGCCATGACGGTGAGGACGGCGACCGCGCCGATAGCGATCACCTCGGTCGACGTGGGCGCCCGGAAACCGCCGTCGAGCGGAAACGCGAGGAGTACGCCGCAAACAGTGGCGATGGCGTGGCACCACACCGCGACCGAGAACCCGCCGAGCCGCTGGATCGGCCCAAGCGCGAAGAGTGTGAACGACGCCTCGCCGAGCATGGTCAGGATGGCGAGGAACAGCCCGGGCCCGTGCCAGGAGCCGCCACCGGAGAGGATCACGACACCGACGACGGCCAGTCCGGCGCCCGCCAACGCCCGCACAGCCGGTCGCGTACGCGCCAACATCGGCGCGACCAGGGCGATGACCAGCGGACTCCCGCCGAGCACCGCCGCCACAAGCCCGGGATCAGCACTGCGCTGGGCGGCCAGCAGACAGGCGTTGAACCCCAGCATCCCGGTAGCGACGACGGCTAGGAGAGCAGGCACGTCCCGCCACTGCGGCGGCCGAATCCGCACCCGCATGGCCAGCGCCCACCCGATCAGCAGCACGCCACCGAGGGCATAGCGAACGGCTTGGCCCGCGAAGAGCGGGTAGGCCACCAGGAGACCGGACACCGGAACGCTGGCCCCGACGAACGCGCAGGCCAGCGCACCGGACCCGATACCGGCACGGGACGGCGCGGCCACGGTGATCGTCATAGGGCAAGAATCGTCGACCCGGTGGCCCAGTTGGAAGGACCACCTCTGAC
Source organism: Actinokineospora sp. (assembly GCA_035540215.1). Lineage (GTDB taxonomy): Bacteria > Actinomycetota > Actinomycetes > Mycobacteriales > Pseudonocardiaceae > Actinokineospora. The sequence continues at coordinate 10,198 of DATLIA010000297.1, forward strand.
CAGGAAGATTGGTCCACTTGTCCGCGAACGCACGCGGTGGTCCGGGGTCACGCCCCGAGGAACCTCAGAGCTTCTTCGACGAACTCAGCGTGATACTGGAAGATGCCGCCGTGTCCGGCGTCGGGGTAGAGGGTGAGCTTGGCGTTCGGCAGGCGTCGGGCCAGGTCGACGGAATTGCGGCTCGGCACCATCCTGTCGTGGTCACCGTTGGCGACCAGGACTGGCTGGTGGATGACGCTTAGGTCGGACGGCTGCTGAAGTCCCCAGGTGTGGATTGCTTTGAGCTGGTTGCGGAACGCCGTGACGGAGATCGACTTGTCGCGGTTGTCGGTACGTTCCTTCAGCCGGTTCACGAACTGGCGGGCAGTTGCCTTGCCGTTGGCCGTCTGGGTGAAGAACAGGTACTCCTTCGGGTCCTTGAAGGTAAGCGTGGCTTTCAGGGTGTCGAGGAGGGTGATCGGCGTGACCTTGTCGATGCCTTCGCCGCCTGCCGGGCCGGTGCCCGCGAGGATCAGTTTGCCGACGAGCGGGGGTTCGCCTTCGGCGATCACCTGGGCGATGAAACCGCCAAGCGAGAATCCGAGCAGGTCGACATGCTCGTGGCCCAATGCCCGGATGAAGGCGATGGCGTCGCGTGCCATCGCGGCCACCGAACGGGGCGTCTTGCCTTGGGAGGCGCCGATTCCCCGGTTGTCGAAGGTGATCACCGGGCGCTTCGCGGCGATGCCGTCGACGACCCGGGGGTCCCAGTTGTCCAGCACCGCACCAAGGTGGTTGAGGAAGATCACCGGCGTGCCGCTGTCCGGCCCGAGCCTGCGATAGGCGAACGCCGTTCCGCCGATATCGATGGATTTGGTCGGTGTGTCCTGGTGGCTGGTGAGCACAGTCATGGCGTCTCCTTCTGGGTTTCTCGGACCGTGACGACGACCTTGCCTTTCGCGCGTCCTTCTTCGACGTACGCCAAGGCGTCCTTGGTCGCCGCGAACGGGAAGACCCGGTCCATGACCGGGTTGATGATCGCGGAGTCGACGAGCGAAGTGATCTCGCCGAGCTGGGCGCCGTTTGCCCGCATGAAGAGGAACGAATAGCCGACCTGACGGCGTTTGGCCGCTTTTCTGATCCGGTAGCTCAGCACCCACATCACCGGCCGCAGGATCCACGGCTTGCCGAGCTCGCTCGCGAAGGCGGAATCCGGCGGGCCGGAAATCGAGATGAGCCGCCCGCCGGGCTTCAGCACGGTCAGCGACTTCTTGAGCGTCTTCTTGTCCAGGCTGTTCAGCACCACGTCGTAGTCCCGCAGGACGGTTTCGAAGTCGTCCTTCCGGTAGTCGACTACGACGTCCGCGCCGAGGCGCTTGACCAGATCGACGTTGGACGTGCTGGTGGTCGTGGCCACGGTGGCGCCGAGGTGTTTCGCGAGCTGGATCGCGAACGTCCCCACGCCGCCGGAGCCTGCGTGGATGAAGACTTTCTGGCCCGGCCGCACGTCGGCGATCTCGACCAACGCCTGCCAGGCCGTCAAGCCGACCAGCGGAATCGAGGCGGCTTCTTCCATCGTCAGATGTGCCGGTTTGATCGCAAGGTCGTCTTCGTTGATGGCGATGAACTCCGCGAAGGTGCCGATACGGCTTTTGTCCGGGCGCGCGTAGACCTCGTCTCCCACCTTGAACTTCCGCACCCCGGTCCCGACCCGGACTGCCACACCGGCCACGTCGTTGCCCAGGATGAACGGTGGGCGGTAAGGCAGGAGGAGCTTGAACTCGCCGTCCCTGATCTTGGTGTCGAGGGCGTTGACGCCCGCGGCGTGGATCTGGACCAGTACGTCGTGCTCGCCGACCTCGGGTTCGGGCATTTCGCCTGCCCGGACGTTGTCGGCGCCGCTTCCGTAGCGGTCGACGATGAATGCCTTCATGACTCGCCCCCTCCCTTTTGAAGTACGATCGTACTACCATAGGCGCGAATCCAGCTCCGAAGCAAGCGTTCGGACGGATTTGGATTATGATCGTACTAACATGGGGTGACGGTCGCGGCGAGCGGAGGAGCGCGTGGTGCGGTACGGGAAAGACCACAAGCTGGAGACACGAAGGCGGATCGTCGAGACCGCCGGCCGCCGATTCAAGCGCGACGGCATCGACGGCTCCGGGGTCGCCACGCTCATGAAGGACGCCGGACTGACCAACGGCGCCTTCTACGCCCACTTCGAATCCAAGGAGGACCTGGTCGCCACCGCTGTCTCCGAGCAGCTAAGCGAACAGCGCGAATGGCTCGACGCGATCGCGCCCGGCCGCGCCGGAGTCGAGCAGATGGTGCGCGAGTACCTCTCACCCGGGCATCGCGACAATCCCGAGGAGGGCTGCCCGTCCGCCGCCCTGCTCGACGAGATCGCCCGGTGCGCCGATCCGACCAAGCAGTCCTACACCACGAGCGTGCTCGCGTTCATCGACGACATCGCCAGCCGGCTGACGCCGGGCGATCCACGGTCGGTGCGCGTCACGGTCCTCAGCGTGTACGCCTTGATGGTCGGGACCCTGCAGCTCTCCCGCGCACTGGCCGACCGGCGACTCGCCGACGACATCCTGGAACAGGGAGTCCGCAACGCCTTGACAGTGCTGGACGCCCTGCCGGAGCACTGAGTCACCGCGGACCGTCCGCGGGCGACGACGTCGACGACGTCGACGGCTCACGCGTCGCGGTCTGGGGGCAGCTACTTCGGCGGCGGCCACCTCTCGCCCACCTCCGCCAAATGAGCACACGCCCGGTTGGACACCCCAAAGTGGCCCGACACGTAGGCTCAAACCCGTGCCACCCCAATGGTCCACTTTCCGGGAACTCCTACTCCCAGACGTCCCCGACACACCACGCGGCCAACGCGGCCGAACCCTGGAAGCCGCACTCCGCTCAGCCATCCGCGACGGCAGGCTCCCCCTCAGCACCCGCCTCCCCTCCACCCGCGACCTGGCAGGCCAACTAGGCGTCGCCCGCGGCACAGTCACCGCCGCCTACGCCCAACTAGTCGCCGAAGGCTTCCTCGTCGCCAAGCACGGCTCCGGCACAGCCGTGGCCTGCACCCTCGTCACCCCCGACCCCCGCAAGCCAGACCCGATCACACCCGAGCAATGGCGCTACGACCTCCGTCCCGGCCTCCCCGCCCTCGGCGCCTTCCCCCGCGGCGCCTGGCAGGCTGCCGCGAAAGCCGGACTGGCGGCGCTGAAAGACGAAGAACTCGGCTACCCCAACCCCGCCGGACTTCCCAGCCTGCGAACAGAGCTGGTCGCCTACCTCGGCCGAGTCCGCGCAGTCGACGCGGGCGATGTACTGATCACCCACGGCGTCGCCGAGTCCCTCGCCCTGCTCGCCCAAGTGCTCCGCGAGGACGGCCACCGCGAGATCGCGCTGGAAGACCCGACCCACCCCGGCTCGGCAGAGGTGTTCGCCGCCCATGGCCTGCGTCCCGTCGGCGTCCCGGTCGACGACGAAGGGCTGCGCGTCGACCTGCTCGCGCGCACCGGATGCCGAGCCGTCCTGGTCACCGCCGCCCACCAGTTCCCGCTCGGTGTCGTGCTCAGCGCCAGACGCAGGCTGGAACTGCTGGTCTGGGCCCGCGACACCGACGGCCTGGTCATCGAGGACGACTACGACGCCGAACACCGCTACGACCGGCCCGCCGTGGCCGCCACCCAGGCGCTCGACGCGGACCGCGTCGTCTACATCGGCAGCGTCAGCAAGGTCCTCGCCCCCGCCATCCGGCTCGGCTGGCTGGTCGCCCCGCCCGTGCTCGGCGAGCGCCTGATCGCCCGCAAGCGGCTGTCCGACCTCGGCTGTTCACCCCTGACCCAGTCCACCTTCGCGCACCTGCTCAGCGGCGGCGGCTACGACCGGCACCTGCGCCGCACCCGCAGGCTCTACCGGCGCCGCCGCGACGCGCTGATCGACGCCGTCGCCAAGGAACTCCCCGATTGGCGGGTCCACGGCGTCGCCGCCGGCCTGCACCTGGTCCTGCGGCTGCCCGACGGAACGGACGACGGAGCGCTGAGCCGACAGCTCGCCGCCGTCGGTGTCAACGCCCCGCCCTTGTCCAACTACCTGCTCGACCGCGCCGCCCCGTTCCCGGGCCTCGTCGTCGGCTACGCGGCGGCCTCCCCCGATCGCCTGCGCGCCGCCGTCGGCGAGATCGCCGCGGTCACGTGCTGCAAACGTCCACCCGGGACTCAAGGATGATCTTGGTCAGCACCGCGGACGAGTTGAACTGCATGCGGTACAACGCCTTCGGGTTGCCCGGCACGGCCACCGTCGGGCCGTACGTGTCGCCGAAGTGCGCCGGGTCGAAGTCCGGGTACGTCGCGTGCACCTGGGCCGCGGTCCAGCCGATGTGCATGCCCTCGGGCGTGTGGATCCAGTCCACGGCCTTCGGGTAGATGGCGAACACGCCGTGCGTCTCGTTCACCACGGCCTGGTCGAGCGCGGTGATCGACAGCGCAGGCCACGCCGCGCACAGCTCCCCGCCGCCCTCGGACATCCGGTTGAGCATCCCGAGCGCATCGGCGGCGTCGGCCGACATGCCCAGCTTGAGCGTCTGCCAGCCGAACGGGCCGATCACGTCGTTGCCGCTGGTGGAGACCTTCGTCGGCTTCACCGGCTTGGGCGAGGCGGTCGTCGCCGTCGGCCGCGCGGTCGCGGACTTCGACGGGCTGCGCATGGTCTCCACTTCGGACGGACGCGGCACCGGCGTGGTGGCCGGGATACCGACAGCGGGTGACGACGTCGGCGCCGCCGCGGGCGTCCCCGTCGCACATCCGGCCGTCACCGCGGCGACCGCGCAGACGCCGATCGCGACCCGAATGATGACTCGCATGGAAACCCCTTAGTGATCTCGTCGTACTCCCACCCCCAAGGACGGCCATCCTGCCCCAAGGTTGCGGGATGTCGGATTCGCCCGATCGGGGCAAGATGACCTCATGGTGCGACTCACGGATGTGGTGTCGGTGTCGACTGAGGTCGGCGCGACTCGGTCCCGGCTCGCCAAGGTGGCGGCCATCGCCGGGGCGTTGCGCGAAGCGGAGGGCGCGGCCGAGGTCCGCGCGGTGGTGGCGTTCCTCGCGGGCGCCATCCAGCAGGGCCGGATCGGCGCGGGTTGGCGCTCGCTGTCCGACCTGCCAGAACCAGCCGGAGCACCCGGTCTGACCGTGGCCCAGGTCGACGCGGCGTTCACCGAGATCGGCGCGGCGCGCGGCACCGGGTCGGCGGCCACCCGGGCCGCGGCTGTGGCCGCGCTGTTCGGCGCCGCGACCGCCGATGAGCAGCGGTTCCTGCGCGCGCTCGTCACCGGCGAACTCCGCCAGGGCGCGCTGGAGGGGGTGATGCTCGACGCGGTCGCCAAGGCCGCCGAGGTGCCCGCCGACGCCGTGCGTCGGGCGTTCATGCTGTCGGGCAGGCTCCCCGAGACCGCGGCGACCGCGCTCGACGGCGGTGTCGAGGCCCTCGCGGCGGTGCGGCTGGAACTGGGCAGGCCGGTGCGCCCGATGCTCGCGTCGCCCGGATCATCGGTGACCGACGCGGTGGCCGACCTGAGCCCGTGCGTCATCGAGTACAAACTGGACGGTGCGCGGATCCAGGTGCACAAAGTGGACGACGATGTCCACATCTACACGCGCACGCTGCGTGAGATCACCGACAGCGTCCCCGAGTTGGTCGACCTGGTCCGCAAGCTGCCGTGCCGGTCGGTGGTGCTCGACGGCGAGACGCTCGCCCTGACCGACGACGGCCGCCCGCGCCCGTTCCAGGAGACGCAGAGCCGCTTCGGCAGCACGTCCGACGAACAGGTGCGCGCGCTACTGCTCAGCCCGTACTTCTTCGACTGCCTGCACCTCGACGGCGAGGACCTGATCGACGAGCCGCTGGCCAAGCGCAACGCGGCGCTGCACCGCGCGGTCGGCGACCACGTCATCCCCGGCGTGGTCGACCCGCCCCCCATCGAGGCCGAGGCCTTCGGCGCGTCGGCGCTCGCCGCCGGGCACGAGGGCGTGATGGTCAAGAGCCTGGACTCGACCTACCAGGCCGGCAGGCGCGGCAAGGCGTGGCTGAAGGTCAAGCCAGTGCACACCCTCGACCTGGTCGTCATCGGCGCCGAGTGGGGCCACGGGCGCCGCACCGGGCTGCTGTCGAACCTGCACCTCGGCGCGCGCGACCCCGACGGCGGGCCGCCGGTCATGGTCGGCAAGACGTTCAAGGGCCTGACCGACGAGCTGCTGCGCTGGCAGACCGAGGAGTTTCCCAAGTACCAGCGGGAAGCCGACGACTGGACTGTCTACTTGCGACCTGAGCTGGTCGTCGAGATCGCGCTCGACGGCGTGCAGGCCAGCACCCGGTATCCAGGCGGCGTCGCACTGCGGTTCGCCCGCGTCGTGCGCTACCGGCCGGACAAGAAGGCCGCGGACGCCGACACGATCGTCGACGTCCGCGGCCTGCTTCCGACGGCACAGGGCTGAACCATCGGGGCCGTTTGGTGGTGACCGGGCAGGGATTCCGGTCACCACCGCGATCAGGCTCGGCGTGCCGCCGCGGCGAAGGCCACGACGCCGATCCCGATCACCAGTGTCCCGAGCACGATCCAGGGGGCCGTGGATCCTTCCTGGCCCCGATCCGGGGCCACCTGGGCGCTCGGGAGCGCGTTGCCGTATCCACCCGCCGTGCCCGACTTGTCGTAGGCGGAGCCCGGCAGCTTGTCGCCGTAGCGGGCGCTCACCTGGCGCTGGTATTCCGCCACCGTCATCGCCTTGCCGCCCGCGAGCGGGTGGACGCTGTTGCCCGCGACCGCGTACCAGGTGTTGTTCTGCGGCTCACGCAGCAGCACAGCGCCCTGGGGCAGCTTGCGGGCGTTCTGGAACTCGACGTCGCCGGAGGCGATGTTGGCGACCACCCACGAGCCGCCACCATCGCGCACCGTCCACACCGACGCCGCACTGCCGTCGGCACCCGTCGCGGGTACGGCCAGGTAGGCGAGGCCGCCGACCTTGCCAGAGCGCCCGGCGACGAAGTCCGCCGACAGCTCGTACACCGCGACCGGGGACCCGCCGACCGACGCGGCGGCGGGAGCGAGACCCGTGCCGCGGCCGAGGAACTTCCCGACCGTGGCCTTCACCTCGGGCGAACCGGCGGCGCGCAGGGCCGCCGCCGAGTCCGCCGCCGACGCCTGGCCGTCGACCGGGGCCGGGTCGGCGCTGGCGTTGCCGCCGAAACCGGCCACCGCCAGCGCGGTCAGCGCCGCGATGAACACACCTCTGAACATGGCCCTCACCCCGAGATCCCGGTCAGCGTGTGCGTCCACGCGAAGCTGGAGTTGTTGACGTAGTAGTTGTAGGTGGCCCAGTTGTAGCGGTAGTTGTCCGGCCACGGATCGCCCCAATACACCCAGCTCTTGGCGCTGTCGTAGCCGTAGAGCACGTGCATGTGGCCACCGCCGGACTTCCAGCCGATCCGGGTCTCGATCGGCCGCTCGGCGTTGAGCTGGGTCTGGATCGCCGAGTACGTCAGGTAGTTGTAGATGTAGCTGCCCGGGCTGGGGAACCCGAGCTTGGAGAAACCGTTGCGCACCTGGGCCAGGTCGGCTTGGTCGTTGGGACAGGCGTAACTGGTGTTTCGGTTCTTCGCCAAGGCGCAGAACGTGTTCTGGCTGACCGAGTAGCCGTGGTGTCCGGCGATGGACACCCCGGACGCGGCCCAGCACCAGTTGGTCTTCTCTTGGGCTTGCATCGTGAAGGAGAACGAGGCGGTGGCGGCCACCGCCGGCGTCTGACCAACCAGCCAGGCGAGCAGGGCCACGAAGGTGGCCGCGAGCGCCGAGCGGGTAGCAGGTCTGGTCATCAGGCCTCCTGAGAGCGCCGATAAGGAAGTGGGCCAAAGGTGCGGCCGACTGGTCGATGGGAACAAGTGGGCCGGTCAGGTAAACGGAGCGTTCCGATCTGCCCGCGCACCTTCACCCACCTTTCGGCCGCCATTACTGTGAACATTCACAGCAGTTCACGAAACCGGTACGCGTCCCCGAGAGTGAGGCTTGGTGACCCCGGAAGAACTGGCCGATGCGCTGCGTCGCGGGCCTTTCCACCTGGCACTTCGGCGCGCCATCGAACACCGCGGGCTTTCGCTGGCGCGCCTGCGTTCACACTTGGCCCGGATCGACATCCACGTGGCCGAGTCGACATTGAGTTACTGGCAGCGCGGCCTGCGCCACCCGGACGCGCAGCACGCGCTCACCGCGGTCCGCGGGCTGGAGACCGTGCTCGGGCTGCCCGCGGACTCGCTCGTCGTCCTCGTGGGGCCCCGCCAGCGCGGTGGCCGCGGCAGGCGGCACTCGGCGTCGTTCTCCGAGCTTGTGGTCGAGGGCCCGGTGACCCGCGAGCTGTTCACCGAGGTCGGCGTCAACGACGAGCGGGCCAACGCCGACATCGAGATGCTGTTCGTGCACGAGCGCGTCACCATCGCCAAGGACAGATCGCAGGGCCGCATCCAGACCAGGATCGTCGGGTTCACCCACCGCGAGGGCATCGACCGCTACGTCGCGGTCTACCACGGCGAGAGCGGCCTGGACATCGACGCGGTCGTCGTCACCGCGACCGAGGGGTGCAGGCTCGGCCGGGTCCGCCGCAAGGAGGGCTGGGTGATCTTCGAGCTGATGTTCGACCGCAGGCTAAGCGAAGGCGAGACGTTCGTGCTCACCTACACCGTCACCGACGACTCCGGCATCGAGTGCCCAGGCTACTTCCGGATGTTCCGCGAGCCCGCGGGTCCGTTCCTGCTGCAGCTGGAGTTGCCGCAGGACAACCTGCCCGCGCGGATCATGCAGATCGTCCGCACCAACGACTCGCTGCCGCCGTCGCAGGCCGACGAGCTGTTCTGCGACCGGGGGTACATGGTCAACGCCTACTTCCCCGCCGTCACGCCGGGTCTGGCCGGGATCGGGCTGGACTGGCGCTGACTCCCGTAGGGTCGATCCCGTGCGCTTCTACCACCGCCAGCCCGACCATGACCTGACCTACGACGACGTGTTCCTGGTGCCCGGCCGGTCCGCGGTCGAGAGCCGCGTGTCGGTCGACCTGTCCACATCGGACGGAACCGGGGCGACCATCCCGATCGTGGTGGCCAACATGACCGCCGTCGCCGGGCGCCGGATGGCCGAGACGGTGGCCCGCCGCGGCGGGCTCGTCGTGCTGCCACAGGACATCGACGCGGGCGTCGTCGCCGACATCGTGGCCTGGGTGAAGGCCCGGCACACGGTGTGGGACACCCCGCTCGTGCTGACCGCGGCCGACTCGGTCGCCGACGCCCTCAACCTGCTGCCCAAACGCGCCCACGGCGCGGTGGTTGTCGTCGACGACAAGGGCAGACCGCTGGGCGTGGTCGACGAGGCGGCGTGCGTCGGCGTCGACCGCTTCACCCGCGTCATCGAGGTCGCCGACCCCGACGTGGTGACGTTGCCCCTGGCCAGCGCCCCACGGGAGGTGTTCGACCGCCTGCACGGCCGCGCCGCCCGGGTCGCCCTGGCGGTGGACGACGCGGGGGTCCTCGCGGGCGTGCTCACCGAACTGGGTGCGCTGCGGGCGGAGTTGTACACCCCTGCGGTGGACGGCGCGGGAGCGCTGCGGGTCGCCGCGGCGGTCGGGGTCAACGGCGACGTAGCGGCCAAGGCGGCGGCGCTGCTGGAGTCCGGAGTGGACACACTGGTCGTGGACACCGCGCACGGGCACCAGGAGAAGATGCTCACCGCGCTGAAGGCCGTGCGGTCGGTCGGCCCCCGGGTGCCGGTCGTCGCGGGCAACGTGGTCACCCCGGAGGGTGTCCGCGACCTGATCGCCGCGGGCGCTGACGTCGTCAAGGTCGGCGTCGGCCCCGGCGCCATGTGCACCACCCGAATGATGACCGGCGTCGGCCGCCCCCAGTTCTCCGCCGTCGCCGAATGCGCGACCGCCGCCCGCGAACTCGGCAAACACATCTGGGCCGACGGCGGCGTCCGCCACCCTCGCGACGTCGCACTGGCACTGGCGGCGGGCGCGTCAAGCGTCATGGTCGGCTCGTGGTTCGCGGGCACCTACGAGTCGCCTGGGGATCTGCACCGCGACGAGCAGGGACGGCTCTACAAGGAATCCTTCGGCATGGCCTCGAAGCGCGCGGTGTCGGCGCGGACGCGGACGGACAGCGGATTCGACCGGGCGCGGAAGGCGTTGTTCGAGGAGGGCATCTCGACATCGCGGATGCGGCTGGACCCGGCTGCGCCGAGCGTGGAGGACCTGCTGGACTCGATCTGCTCGGGCGTGCGGTCGGCGTGCACTTACGCGGGGGCTTTGACGTTGGAGGAGTTCTACGACCGGGCCGTCATCGGCGTCCAGTCAGCCGCGGGCTTCGCCGAAGGCCGCCCCCTCCCCGGCGGCTGGTGAGGGCTGCCCGGTTGGCGGACACTGCGGTGATGCGAATCGACCGAGTTCTGGGTGTGGACGCGTGCAAGGCAGGCTGGATCGGCGTGACCCTGGCAGGCGAGAACACGAACGCGTACTTCGCTGAGAACATCCGTGACCTGGTCGCCAAGGTGGAGGCCAATGGCACGGTCGCCGTGATCGCCGTCGACATGCCGATCGGTCTGCCCGACCGGGGACACCGTGAAGCGGACACACTCGCGCGCGGCGTGATCGGCGCGTTGCGGTCCTCGGTGTTCATGACCCCGACCCGCGCGGCACTGGACGGCGTCGACCACGCCACAGCCAGTGCCAGCAACAAGAAGCTGACCGACAAGGGCATCTCCATCCAGGCCTTCGGACTCAAGCCGAAGCTCCTGGAAGTGGATGTGTGGGTCAGGTCCGCTGATCGTCGGATCATCGAAGTGCACCCGGAAGTCTGCTTCGCGGCCCTGGCGGGCGAGCCACTCACCGCGGGCAAGAAGACATGGGCGGGCAGCGAACACCGCAGACGCCTGCTCGCGGACGCGGGCATCGTGCTCGACGGAGACCTGGGCGAGGCGGGCCGTCGTGCGGCGGCTGATGACGTGCTGGACGCGGCGGTCGCCGCGTGGACCGCGGCTCGGTACCTGCGCGGAGAGGCGACCTCCCTGCCAGAGAAGCCCCAGGTGTTCAGCGATGGGCTCAAGAGCGCGATCTGGCGTTGACCCACCGGCTCTGTCCCGCCCCGGCGAACCGGAGCGGGACAGACCGCGTCAGGACTTACGGGGTGTGGTCCTCCAGCATCTCCGTCACCAGAGCCGCGATCGGCGAGCGTTCCGACCGCGTCAGGGTCACGTGGGCGAAGAGCGGGTGGCCCTTCAGCTTCTCGATGACCGCCGCCACGCCGTCGTAGCGGCCGACCCTCAGGTTGTCCCGCTGGGCCACGTCGTGGGTCAGGACGACCCGGGAACCCGAGCCCAGGCGGGATAGCACCGTCAGCAGGACGTTGCGCTCCAGGGACTGGGCCTCGTCGACGATGACGAACGAGTCGTGCAGGGAGCGGCCGCGGATGTGGGTCAGCGGCAGCACCTCCAGCATCCCGCGGTCGAGGACCTCCTCGATCACCTGCCTGCTGACCAACGCCTCAAGCGTGTCGAACACCGCCTGGGCCCATGGCTGCATCTTCTCGCTCTCGGAGCCGGGCAGGTAGCCAAGGTCCTGGCCGCCGACGGCGTACATCGGGCGGAAGACGACGACCCGCTTGTGCAGGCCGCGTTCCATGACCGCCTCCAGGCCGGCGCACAGTGCCAGCGCGGACTTGCCGGTGCCCGCGCGGCCACCGAGCGAGACGATCCCGATGTCCGGGTCGAGGAGCAGGTCCAGCGCGATGCGCTGCTCGGCCGACCGGCCGTGCAGGCCGAAGGCCTCGCGGTCGCCGCGGACCAGCTTGACCCGCTTGTCCGCGGTGACCCTGCCCAGGGCGCTGCTCGTGCCCGCCAGCAGGCGCAGGCCGGTGTTGACCGGGTGCGCGGTGTCGGCCAGCCCGCATTCGACCATATCGACGGTGTTGTCCTCGGCGGAGAACAGCGCGTCGACGATCTCCTGGCCGACTTCGACGTCGGCGATGCCGGTCCAGCCGGACGGGGTGACCTCCCCCGCGCGGTACTCGTCGGCGTCGAGGCCGACCGCACCGGCTTTGACCCGCAGCGGGATGTCCTTGGTGACCAGGGTGACCGCCGCTTCCTCGGCGGCCAGGTTGAGCGCGCAGGCGAGGATCCGCGCGTCGTTGGAGTCGGTGCGGAATCCCGCTGGGAGCACCGATGGGTCGGAGTGGTTGAGCTCTACGTGCAGGGAGCCGCCCGCGTCACCGACCGGGATCGGCTTGTCGAGCCTGCCGTGGCGCAGCCTTAGGTCATCGAGCAGTCGCAAGGTCTCCCGTGCGAACCAGCCCAGTTCGGGGTGGTGCCGCTTTCCCTCCAACTCGCTGATCACGACCAGCGGGATGACAACCGAGTGCTCCGCGAACCTGGTGAGCGCCCAGGGGTCGGAGAGCAGGACCGAGGTGTCGAGGACATAGGTGCGGCGGGCTGGGTCGGCCTCCTGGGAAGACGTGCGAGAAGAGCCTGAGGAAAGGCTGGCAGTGCGCCTGGACGAACGCGAAGCAGTCACGGCAACTCCCTCACGGACACGGCACCGCGTCCGCTCCTCGGTGGGCCGGGCACTGACCCTGGCTGGCGGTCTGGCATGATCGTCGGGGTTCTCCGACGATCAGCCTCGCCGTCCACGAGGGCCGGGTGCCGGCCCCCTCACGATCGTCATGTTCACGACCAGGGCCTCCCGGACCGGATCGCCATGGGCACGATCCGATACTTCGGAAGTTACCTGCGTGGGGCGACACTTTGCACACAGCCACACAGGTGATTCTCAATTTCGTCATCGGACCGACACGAGCACGTCACGTGACCGCTCGACGCACCGTGACCGTCCAAACACAACGCGCTGTGACCAGCGGCTCCGCCTGACCCGCCCTGATCGGTGGGTTACCGCCCAGTAGTGGCGGGCCACACCGACGCACCGAACCCGCACACCTGCCGTATCGAGTGAATTCTTCCTTTACTGGGTAGCCCAATGGCGTATCGACCCTGCCGACCCAATTCGGCGGGGGTAGGTTGAAATGCGAAGCGACGTCGCCCGCATTTCCATAGCGAGCCGCCGCACCAGCGAGAAAGGGAATATCACCGTGCTGAAGAAGACCGGATTCATCACCGCCGCACTGGTCGGCCTCTCCATCGTGGCCGCTCCGCTCGCCTCCGCCGACACCCAGGACTTCCCCGACCAGCCGAGCTTCGGCGACGCGGTCGAGCTGTTCACCGAGGGCGGCGGCGCTCTCGGCTGGGGTGCGGCCGCGCTGGTCGCCGGTGCCTACACCGGCATCGCGCTGACCCCGGCGATGATCGCGAACTCGTTCTGCGGCGGCTGCTGACAAACGGGCTTGAATAACGGGTGCCCCGCTTATCCGGCGGGGCACCCGTTCGCGTTTCTAGGAGCCGAACCTGCGGTGCCGAATTCCGTAGGCGCGCAGTGCGCGGAGGAAATCGGTGCGCCGGAAGTCGGGCCAGTAGGCCTCGCAGAAATGGAACTCGGAATGCGCCGACTGCCACAGCAGGAAACCCGAGAGCCGTTGTTCACCTGATGTTCTGATCACCAGGTCCGGGTCCGGCTGGCCCGAGGTGTAGAGGTGCTCGCCGATGTGGTCGACATCGAGCACTTCGGCGAGTTCCTCGATGGTCCCCCCGGCCTCGGCGTGCTGCTGCAGCAGCTTGCGCACCGCGTCGGCGATCTCGCGGCGGCCGCCGTAGCCGACAGCGATGTTCACCTCCATGCCCGTGCGCCCCTCGGAGCGCTGGGCAGCGGCGGCGAGCCGCTCGGCGGTGTCCACAGGCAGGATGTCGAGCGCGCCGATGATGCGCAGCCGCCACGGGCTGCCCGGCTCGGCCAGCTCGTCGACCACGTCGCCGATGATCTGCAGCAGCGGCGCGAGCTCGGATTCCGGCCGGTTGAGGTTGTCGGTGGACAGCAGCCACAGGGTGACCACCTCGACGCCCGCCTCGTCGCACCAGCCGAGCAGGTCGGCGATGCGTTTGGCGCCGACCCGGTGGCCGTCGTTGACGTCGGTGAACCCGGCCTCGCGGGCCCACCGCCGGTTGCCGTCGAGCATGACGCCGACGTGTCGCGGGATCCGGCCGCCTGCCTGATGCAGCAGCCGCTTCTCGTAGAGGCCGTACACGACATCGGCCACTCGCCTGCGAAGACTCACGGCCATGCACAGTACGCCGCACTGGGCCGGGAGCGGGCACACTGGGCAGGTGCGTCACACGGAGATCGATCCGATATGGCAGGACCTCACGGTCATCGAGCGGCTCGTCCACGAGTCGCGGACGGTGGCGGTGGTCGGCCTGAGTCCCACGCCGACGCGGCCGAGCCACATCGTGGCGAAATACCTGGTCGACAGCGGTCTGCGGGTCTTCCCGGTGAACCCGAACATCGCGACCTGGGAGGGTCTGCCC
>DATLIA010000298.1:0-5366 GCA_035540215.1 Actinokineospora sp.
GCTCACGGTGCGACGACTTGGTCGATCCGGGCTGCGGCTCCGCCGCGCTGGGCCCGGCGGTCCAGGCCGCGACCGTCTGGCCTGGATTCGGGCGGTCGTCGTCCCGGTCGGCGGTGGCGCCGTTCTGGCGGCTGCGGGGGTTCGTCGTGGTGGGCTTGGCCCTGCCGAGGGTGGCCGACGCGCTGCCGGTGCTCTGGTCGGGGATCCGGCCGCCCGCGCTGGACTCGATGACGGCGCGGTTGAGCTCGTCGGGCAGCAGCGCCCGCTCACCGGTGATGGGCTGCGTGCCCGGGTCGTTGGCCACGGTCTCGCGGTCACGGGAGATCAGCGACGCGGCGGCGACGGCGCCGCACAGGGTCGCGGTGGCCACGCCCAGCACGGCGATCTTGGCCATCGTCGCGGCCCGCGACGGGGTTGGCCGGTCCGACGTGGGTTCGAGCGGCGCGATCCTGATGACCTCGTCTGGCGCGATGGTCAGATCGAGCACCTGGGTCTGCCGACCGATCAACTCGGTGACGTGAACGGACCCGGTGCGCACCCGTCGCTTGCCGGTCGTCGGACGATCCACTGACGCTTTCCTCCGCCTGAGTCGCGCTTCCGGGGCAACTCGTACCGTGCCCGTAGGTCCCTACACCACTCTTTCTCGGCTGTTCACCCGATCGAGGCGATAGGCGGCGCGAAGGATCACTCGAAAAGAGTAATCAGGTGGTGCGGTGTCACCCGGCTCCTACATCCTGCGTGATCTTCGGATTGGTCCCATAGGTGAAGGTCAGCTCCCTTTCCTCGACGGTGACCGTCCCGTCGCGACGGTGCACCCGCAGCACGGACCGCGTGGTCGAGCGGTTCGCGTCGATCGTCATCCGCTGCACCTCGACCCGTGACACCTCGGCGTAGCGGCGCTGGATCTCGTCCTGGCCGTCGCGGCGGGCCTGGCCGGTCGTCATCGCGTAGGCGGCGTCCGGGTTCTGGGTGACGGCCTGGAAGTAGGTCTCGGTGCGGTCGCCGATCGTCTTGGCGTCGGCGATCGGGCCGACGAGCACCGGCGTCTCCACGGTCGTCCTGGTCGGCGCCGGGGTGGCCGTGGTCGTTGGCGGCACGGTGACCACGCTTGTGGGCGCTGGGACCCCACTGTGCGGCGGCGAGCTGAGCTCCAGGCGCTCGGTGGTGCGCTTCGGCGGCTTGGACGTGCTCGGCGCGGTGGTGGACGGCTCGGGCCGCTGCGACATCAGCGAGTCGCCCGGCAGTTCCATCGGGCCTTGGGGGCCGCTGGGCAGCCCCGGCAGCGCGTCGACGATCTCAGGCTTGCGTGGCCCGGTGACCAGGGTCGTCGCGGCGTAGGCCAGGCCGACGAGCACCAGGATCGACGCGGCCACCGCGAACCAGGCCGCCCGCCGCCAGCTGCGTGGCGGGGTGACGGAGGCCGGGATGCTGCCGAGGTCGAACTTGGCCAGCCCGGTGGCGGGCGCGTCCGGGAACAGGCCTGCGATCACGGGAAGGACGTCGGTGTCCTCCTCGCGCGCGCCCTGGGCCGGTTTGGGTCGCTGCCTCGGTGTCCACCCGGTCACGGCCGATCGCCGCCGGTGTCGTCCCTGGCCCGGCTCGTCCTGCGCGGTGTCCCGCCCGCTCGCCATGTGGTGGAGACTCCTGTCCTACCCGGTCGTGACGCGGTGTCGCCGACCGATTACTCGATCAGCTCGCGTCGACGACCCGGGCCTCCCGGCCAGGGCGGGCGAAATATGCCGTTCTCACTCAAACAAGACTAAGCCGTCGCGCAGAGTTCGCAGAGCAGGGCGCGCCACTCACCCGATTCTCACGCGATCGAGTGAACCCGCGCCCCGAACTCTCCGCACGGTGCGGTTATTGGCCGCTGCGGTACTTCGCCATGGTGGTCGACAGCGAACTGCCCGCCACGGCGCCGGAGCCGCCCGCGATCAGGATGGCCAGCACGTCGGCGAACCCGCTGCCGCCGCTGAGCAGCCAGCCGAGCAGCGCCCCGGCAGCGGTGACGCCCGCGACCGGCCACCGCCCGCGCACATACTGCGCGACCTGCCCGCCACTGGCCCCACGCTTGCGCGCGGCCGAGTTCAACAACGCGAGATAGGCGCCGAACCCGGCGACCGCGACGACGGCGACAATGACCACGATGACCGCGATGAGATCCAGCATGGCCCCAGTCTGCCCGAGACCGGTGAACACCGGATGGGGGATCACCCCGACCCACCCCTGATGTTCACCACCACCAGGGTGCGGACAGTCAGCGGCCGAGCCTGCCGCGGCCCATGTCGAGCAGGGCCATCGCCAGGGTGCGGCCCGCGGGGCCGAGTTCGCGGTAGCGGGCCACCACGTCCATCTCGCGGTTGACCACGATGCGCGGCCCCCCCGCGGCCATCCGCGCGGCCCCGATGGTCTGGGACACCTCCGCCCGGCGTTTCACCAGGCGCAGGATTTCTCGGTCCAGGTCGTCGATCTCCTTGCGCAGCTCCGCGACCTCTTCGGGAGCGGGGAGTTCGAGGCCGGGCTTGACGGTCGTGTTCTCGGACATCGTGATCCTCTGCGGTTCGCGGAGTTCTCTTCTCCCGAGCGCACGAAGCCCCGGGGTCCGAGGACTCCGGGGCTTCGTGGTGGTTTTAGGTGCTACGCCATCACGGGAGCCGGAGTCCGGTTCCCGTAGAAAAACTCATAGTGGCGCGTCTGCACGGATCGAGTGTGACACACGGTCGCCGATCGGTCGACCCGATGTCCGCGCTGTGGGATCGGCGCGCTTTTCGTCTTCGTCGGTGCCCCCCGGTACCGTGGTTCGCACGATGGAAGCCCTTTTCGATCTCCCCGCCGAAGTCCCAGCCGCCGCGCCGCGCCGTCGGTCCGCCGCGCTGCTCGACGACCTCAACGACCAGCAGCGCCGCGCCGTGGAGCACATCGGCAGCCCGCTGCTCGTGGTCGCGGGCGCGGGCTCGGGCAAGACCAGGGTGCTGACCCGCCGCATCGCCTATCTGCTCGGCGAGCGCAACGTCCACCCCGGCCAGGTCATGGCGATCACCTTCACCAACAAGGCCGCCGCCGAGATGAAGGAGCGCGTCGCCGACCTCGTCGGCCGCCGGGCCAACGCGATGTGGGTGTCGACGTTCCACTCGATGTGCGTTCGCGTGCTGCGCCGCGAGGCCAAGACGCTGGGGATGACATCGAGCTTCTCCATCTACGACGCCGACGACTCGCGCAGGCTGATCACGCTGGTCGCCCGCGATCTCGACCTCGACCCCAAGCGCTACGCCGCGCGCACGCTGTCGATCCACATCTCGAACCTCAAGAACGAGCTGATCGACGCCGAGAAGGCCGCGACGATGGCCACGAACGACCTGGAACGCCGGGTCGCCGAGGTCTACACCGAGTACCAGCGCAGGCTCGGCCAGGCCAACGCGATGGACTTCGACGACCTCATCATGCGCACGGTCGAGCTGCTGCAGGGCTTCCCGGACGTCGCCGAGCACTACCACCGCCGCTTCCGGCACGTGCTCGTCGACGAGTACCAGGACACCAACCACGCGCAGTACACGCTGGTCCGCGAGCTGGTCGGCCGCGGCAGCGACAACCTGCCGCCCGCCGAACTGTGCGTGGTGGGCGACGCCGACCAGTCGATCTACGCATTCCGCGGCGCCACGATCCGCAACATCGTCGAGTTCGAGCGCGACTATCCGAACGCGACAACCGTTCTGCTGGAACAGAACTACCGCTCCACGCAGACGATCCTCAACGCCGCCAACGCGGTCATCTCCCGCAACCCGGACCGCCGCGACAAGCGCCTGTGGACCGCGATGGGCGACGGCGAGAAGATCGTCGCGTATGTCGGCGACAACGAGCACGACGAGGCATCGTTCGTGGCCCAGGAGATCGACCGGCTCGTCGACGCGGGTATCGCGCACAACGGCGACGTCGCGGTCTTCTACCGCACCAACAACCAGTCCCGCGTGTTCGAGGAGATCTTCATCCGCCTCGGCCTGCCCTACAAGGTCGTCGGCGGCGTGCGGTTCTACGAGCGCCGCGAGGTCCGGGACGCCTTGGCGTACTTGAGGGTTCTGGCGAACCCGGAGGACACGGTCAGCCTCCGCCGCATCCTGAACGTCCCCCGCCGCGGCATCGGCGACCGCGCCGAGGCGTGCGTGTCCACTCACGCCGACCGCGAGCGCATCTCCTTCTCCGCGGCGCTGAACGACGCCGCCGTCGGCAAGGTCGCCCTGCTGAACCCACGCTCCCAGCGCGCCATCGCGGGCTTCGTCGAACTCGTCGACGGCCTGCGCCGCTTCGTCGACGACGGCCAGGACGTCGCCGAGATCCTCGACGCCGTACTCGACCAGACCGGCTACCGCGCCGAATTGGAAGCCAGCGACGACCCGCAGGACGCCTCCCGGCTGGAGAACCTGACCGAGCTCGTCACGGTGGCCCGCGAGTTCACCGAGGGCCCAGCCGACATCCCGCCGCCGGACACCACCGCGGGCCCGGAACCCGGCTCCCTCGACGCCTTCCTCGAACGCGTCTCCCTGGTCGCCGACGCCGACCAGGTGCCGGACCCGGACGACGATTCCGGCGGCATGGTCACCCTGATGACCCTGCACACGGCCAAGGGCCTGGAATACCCGGTCGTGTTCTCCACCGGCTGGGAAGACGGCATCTTCCCCCACATGCGCGCGTTGAGCGACCCAGTCGAACTGGCGGAGGAACGCCGCCTCGCGTACGTGGGCATCACCCGCGCCCGCGAACGGCTCTACCTGTCGCGCGCGATCGTCCGCTCGGCCTGGGGCCAGCCGATGACCAACCCGGCGTCCCGCTTCTTCGACGAGATCCCCGCCGACCTGATCGACTGGCGTCGGATGGGCCCGGATCGCTCCAGCCCGACCCGCGCGACCACCTGGGGCTCCCGATCCGCCGGTCTCGGCCGCACAACCCGTCCCGCGCCGTCGCGCGGCTGGCAGGACACGCCCGCGCTGACCCTGGACGTGGGTGACCGGGTCAACCACGACAAGTACGGGATGGGCACGGTCGTGGCGACCGATGGCGTTGGTCCCCGGGCGACGGCGACCATCGACTTCGGTACGGCCGGGACGATCCGGCTGATGCTCATCGGCAGCGTCCCGCTCGTGAAGCTGTAGCCGACGAAGCTGTAGAACGCCTGTTCGAAAATTGTCGGTGGCCCCTGGTTCACTGTGTCCATGCGGATATGGGGGACACGGGGGAACCGGGAATGGATGAGACGCTGCAGCGGCTCCTCGCCGAAGCGGTCGGCCGCTATCTCGACGCGGTCGATCGGCTCGCCGTCGGTCAAGGGGGGCTCGCGGGCACCGAGCTGCGCCGACTCGCGGGGGCCTGGCGCAGCG
>DATLIA010000299.1:0-12354 GCA_035540215.1 Actinokineospora sp.
GTGGGTGGCGGCGAACGCCTCGCCGACCGTGCCGCCGCGGCCGTGCACCTCGCCGACGATCCGGCGCAGCTCGTCGAGGAAGTGCCTGCTCTGCGCGATCGCCGCGGCCACCGCCTCCGCCCCGTGAGCCACCGCGCCCCGGCCGCCGACCAGCACCTCCGCGCCGAACGCGGCCACGTTGTCCAAAGTGGACGACGCCCAGTCGTCGTGGAACGCGTCGCCGGTGTAGAGCGCGGCCTGGGCCTCGACCAGGTCGCCCGCGAACAGGATCTTGTGTTTGGGCAGCCACGCCACGATGTCGCCCGCCGTGTGCCCACGCCCGCAGTAGGCGAGCACGAGGTCGCCCCGGTCGCCGCCGAGCGGGATCGTCAGCCGGTCGGTGAAGGTGAGCGTCGGCCAGGTCAGCCCCGGGATGCTCGCCGGCTCCTCGAACAGCCGCGGCATCCGACCGAACTCGCTGGCCCAGTCCGCTTCCCCGCGCTCGGCGATCAGCCGCCTGGTCTCCGAGTGCGTCACGATCTCCTGCGCGTCGAACGCGCTCGCGCCGAGCACCCGGACCGCGTGGTAGTGGCTCAACACCAGGTACCGCACCGGTTTGTCCGTGCGCTCGCGCAGTTGGTCGAGCCAGCGCCGAGCCGCCACGGGGGTCGCCCTGGCCTCGAAGCAGACGAGGAAGTCCTCGCCCTCGACCGCGCACACATTGGGATCGCCCTCAGCCGTCAGCGCGTACACGCCGTCGGCGAGGACGGTGAACGTCTCGACCTTGCGCGCGAGGTCCGCACTGGACGCGAATGCTTTAGTCACAAAACCCACAGTGCCACCGCTCGAAGCCGCGCGACAGTGGCCCCTGTGAACCTGTGGACAACCTCAGGGCATGTGGACAACCTCGCCGTGTTCGGGCTTGGGCTTGATGGACAACGGAAGATCACGCAGGCGGGCGCGGACCAGGACGGCGATCACCGGGAACTCGTCCTCCTCAGACGCGGGCGGCGCGTCCTCCTCCTCGTCGTGCACCGCCCTCGCGTCCAACGCGGCCTCGGCGAGCCAGCGGAACTCGGCCGGATCCACTTCCCGCCTGTTCACGAAGTCTCCGGCGTCGAGCGCGGCCAACAGTTCCGGCAGCTGCTCGGGCTCCGCCAGGTAGATCGCCGCGGCCTCGCCACAGTTGGCGGGATCCACCGAGATCACGAACGTGTGCCTGCGGTCCGCCCGCTGGAACGTCGCGACCAGCACGGTCAGCTCGGCATTGGACAACTCGAGTGACTCGGTCATCGAGATGGCCTGGGACAGCTCGCCCTCCCAGCCCGGCGCGGCCGCGCCCGCCGCCGTCAACCGGTCGGCGGCGGCCCGCGCGACGCTCGCCACCGGATCATCGGACACCGACCCCAGCGCGCTGAGCGCGGCGACGGCCGCCGCACCGGACCGGGCTTCGATCCCCGGCACCAGGCTCTCGACGATCAGGTCCGTGAAGTCCCCTTCGGCGAAGAGCGCCATGATGTCCGCGCCGAACAGCTCCGCTTCGAGAGCGTCACATTCGAGCACGTCGGCCGCGGCCACCATCGTGTCGTCGATCAGGCCACTCACGTCGCCGGTGCAGGCGACACAGCCGCAGGGTTCCGGCGCGCCGAAGATCACCCGCTCCGAACCGGACTTCTTCGCCTTGCTCTTGCCCTTGCGACCACGACTCACGGGACTCATGGCACGACATTGTGCCGGGTCAGCGCACCTCGACCGTCGGCAGGCGCAGCGGTTCGACAAGCCGGAGACGGGCAAGATCGCCGTCAAGGTCATCAACGACTACGGCGACGAAGTGATGAAGGTCTTCACGGTCTGACTCGATCGGGTGAATCGTGGGAGCGGGGCCGGGATCGGCCCCGTTTCTGTCGGTGCCCGCGTGGACGATCAAGGTATGTCGGAACTGGCGCTCCACCCCGAGAACCCCGAGCGGTTCTGGGCCTCACGCGGCCCCGAACTCGCCGCGGGGATCGTCGCGGTTGTGGAGCGCCTGCGCTCCGGCTATGTCGAACTGCTCGATCTGGTCGGCGAACTCGACCGGGCCGGTATCCACCGGCTGGCGGGCTATTCGTCTCCTGCCGCGCTGGTGTCGGCGTTGACCAGGGTCGGTGCGAGGGACGCCAAGCGGCTGGTCGCCCAGGCCGAGGCTGTTTGCCCGACGCTCACCCCGACTGGCCACCAGACCCCGCCCGCGCTGCCCGCCACCCGGGTCGCGCTGGTCGACGGTGCGATCGGCGGCGATCATGTCGAGGTCATCGCCCGCACGATCCGCGAGCTCCCGACCTGGGTCGACGCGGCGGCCCGCTCCGCGTTCGAGGAGACACTCGCCGAGCAGGCCCGCACAGCCGACCCGGTGCAGTTGCGGGTCCGCGCGGACCGGATGCTCGCCGTCCTCGACCAGGACGGCCCCGAACCCGACGACCGGCCCGACGCGCACCGCAATCACCTGTCCTGGCGCAAACGGCGCGACGGGCGGATTCGGGGCGCGTTCGAGCTGTGTGCCGCCGACGCGGCGACGTTCGAGGCGCTGATCGAGCCGCTGAGCAAGTCGGAACCCTCTGACACCCGGTCGGTGGCCGAACGCCATGGCGACGCCCTCGCCCAGATCTGCGACCTGGCGCTCGCCGCCCCAGACCTGCCCACCGAGTCCGGCGAGCGCCCGCACCTCAACGTCACCATTCCCTTGGCGGTGCTGGAATCGCGGGTCGGCGCGGCTTTGCTGGACGGGGCGGGCGTGCTCAGCGCGAGCGCCGCGCGGATCATCGCTTGCGACGCGAAGATGCTGCCGCACGTACTGGGCGGCGAAAGCCAGATCCTCGACGTTGGCCGGGCCCGCTACACCGTGCCCAGTCACCTGCGGCGGGCGTTGATCCTGCGCGATCGCGGGTGCTCGTTCCCGCACTGCGACCGCAGGCCACGCGCCTGCCATGCCCATCACGTCGCGCACTGGGCCGACGGCGGCCCGACCGCCCTGAACAACTTGGCGCTGCTCTGCACCAGACATCACCGACTGGTGCACCTGAGCGAATGGGCGGTGCGGATCAGTGCGGACGGCCGGGCGGAGTTCACCCCGCCCGCCTATCTCGACCCGTTACGCAGACCGCAGCGCAACACCACGCACCTGATGGCCGCGTAGGCCGCTCAGGCCCGAAGCGACGCCACCAACGCCGACACCGCCGCGCCCGGGAACACCAGGGCGGGACCGGCAGCGTTCTTGGAGTCACGCACGCCAGCTACGTCGGCGACGACCGCGAGTTCGACACAGTTGCCGCCGTTGCCGCTGCTACGGCTGGACTTGCGCCACTGGGCGCGGGAGAAGTCGTGTCCGGTGGTCATCCCGCACCCCTTTTCGTCGGGCCTACAACTGTTTGGCCAACTTGCCGATGAGCGTGAGGGACTTGGCCTCATCCAGCGCCAACTCGGCGATCTGGCTGAACACCAGCCTATACCTGGCGATGTCGATGGCACGCTCTGGATAGAGGCCACCCGGCTCGATCTCGACGTAGACGGTCGACAGGTCCGCTTCCTCGAACTGCAGGATGGAGAACGCGCCGTTCATCGCCGGGTGCGCACCCGCTGCGAACGGCAACACCTGCACCCGCACGTGGTCGAGCCTCGCCCGCTCCGCCAGATTCTTCAACTGCGCCTTCATGACGGCTGGGGACTCCACCACCCGGTGCAGGACGGCCTCATTGATCACCGCATGGAACCTCGGCGCGCCCTCGCCGACGAGATGCCGTTGACGATCGCGGCGCAGTGCGGCGTGGCGTTGCGGGTCGTCTTCGTTCAGGTCTGGCCAGAACGCGCGACGAACGGCGGCGGTGTAGTCCTCGGTCTGCAACAGGCCGGGGATGAACTCGCACTCGTAGGTGAGGATCTGGTCGGCGTCGGATTCCATGCCGATGTAGGTGCGGAACCAGTCCGGAACAGTGTCGCCGTACGAGGACCACCAGTCCTTCTGGTTGGCCTGCCTGCCAAGGCTCAACAGCTCATCGAGCGGGCCGCCGTCGACGCCGTACAGGCCGAGCAGCGCGCGCAGGCTGCCGAGGCCGATGTTCTGCCTGCCCAGCTCGATCTTCGACATGGTCGGCTTGCCGACGCCGATGTAGTCGGCGGCCTCGGCCATCGTCACGCCTGTCTTCTCGCGCAACGCCCGGAGATCCTTGCCCAGCCGCCGCCTCATGATGACCGGACCCGGTCCGCGTTCGCCCATGCCTTGATCCTCGCGGCTGTGGATGCGACATGGCCAGACGGATCACCCGATCGTGCAGTATCGGCAAGGAAATTTCCTCGGTTCAATGGCGAGAACAGGGTGTCGACCGGGGAGGCGCGATGGGTCTGCGAGCACAACAGGTCATGGAGACCGGGTTCGGGTGGGCGAATGGCGTCCCGCAGTTCGCCTGCCGGTGGACCATCAAGGCGTGCACACCGGATTTCCGCTGGTCGACAATGATCTTCGACCTGCTGCCCGACCGCTCGCGTGTGGCGGTGTACCCGGGTTCAGTCACCACCTACGCATTGCTGCTGGAGTGCGCGGCGGTCGAGATGCTGGTCACCGCGCTGGAAACGCGAGAAGCGTGCGCGGTACCGGCGCTACACCCGCGACATGACCGCCGACAGCTCAGCCTGCGTCCGTGCGCGTTGCCGCACGAACCGCCGTGGACCAACCCTCCCTCCGACAGCGCGCCCTATCGCGGCCCGGTGGAACTCGCGGTGGATCTGCCCAATGACAGCGGAATCCGCGTGGTGTTCCGGCATGACCGGGTCCGCGCCCTCGAAGAGACCTTGGCCGAGATCGTCCTGGCCTCGGTCAGCGAACATCCACGATCTTCAACCGCAGCGCGCCGGGCGCCTCGGCTGGGACTGCCGGGTGTGCCGGGACGACCGGGTTGATCCGCTGGTAGCCCGCGTCCTGCGCCGGGCGTGCGTCGGCCTCGCCCTTGTTCGGCCAGAACGACATCGCCCGCTCGGCCTGCGCGGTGATCGTCAGCGACGGGTTGACGCCCAGGTTGGCCGAGATCGCGGCGCCGTCGACGATCGACAGACCCGGGTAGTTGAAGACGCGGTGGTACGGGTCGATGACACCCTTCGACGGGTCGGGAGCGATGGCGCAGCCGCCGATGAAGTGCGCGGTCAGCGGGATGTTGAAGACCTCGCCCCACGTGCCGCCCGCAGTGCCGCCGATGTGCTTGGCGGTCAGCTCGTTGGCCACCTGACCAGCGGGGATGTAGGTCGGGTTCGGCTCGCCGTGGCCCTGCTTCGACGTGTACTTGCGCCGCCCGAACATGCCCTTCTTGGTGTACGTGGTGATCGAGTTGTCCAGGCTCTGCATCACCAGAAGGATCACCGTCCGCTCACTCCAGCGGTAGCCCTGCAGCAGTTGAGCGGTCTTGATCGGGTGCCTGCCGACGAACCGCAGCGCCTGCACCCAGCGCGGCACCGACGAGCCGCCGTCGGTGGCGATGGTCTGCATCAGGCTCATGGCGTTGCTGCCCTTGCCGTAGCGGACCGGCTCGATGTGGGTGATCTCGTCAGGGTGGATCGACGACGTGATGGCGACACCCCTGCTGTAGTCGTGCGTCGGGTCGACCTTCGGCCGGGCCGCGCCGATGATCGACTCGGAGTTGGTCCTGGTCAGCTCGCCGAGCGTGGCCGACAGCTCGGGCAGCACGCCCTTGTCCTTCATGCTGTGCAGCAGCGTCTGGGTGCCCCAGGTGCCCGCCGCGAGCACGACCTGGCCCGCGGTGATCGTCCGCTTGCCCTTGCGCAGCTTCTTGCCGGTCGTGCGCACTTCGACCTTGTACGAACCATCGCTCTGGGGCCGCAGCGAGGTGACCGTGGTCAGCGGCATGATCTCCGCGCCGCCCTGCTCCGCGAGGTACAGATAGTTCTTGACCAGCGTGTTCTTCGCGCCGACCCGGCAGCCCGTCATACAGGAGCCGCACTCGGTGCAGCCCGTCCGCGAGGGCCCGGCGCCGCCGAAATACGGGTCGTCCACCTCGACGCCCGGCTGGTCGAAGTACACCCCGACCGGCGTCGGGTGATAGCTGTCGGCCACGCCCATGTCCGCGGCGACCTTCTGCATGACCTCGTCCGACGGGGTGGTCGTCGGGTTCGTCACCACACCGAGCATCCGCGACGCCTGGTCGTAGTACGGCGCGAGCTCGCTCTCCCAGTCGGTGATGTCGGCCCACTGCTTGTCGTTGTAGAACGGCTTCAGCGGCCGGTACAGCGTGTTCGCGTACACCAGCGAACCGCCGCCGACGCCCGCGCCCGCGAGCACGACGACGTCCTTGAGCATGTGGATGCGCTGGATCCCATAGCAGCCGACCGCGGGCGCCCACAGGTACTTGCGCATGTTCCACGACGTCTTGGCGAACTCGTCGTCGGCGAAGCGGCGCCCCGCCTCGATGACGGCGACGCGGTAGCCCTTCTCGGTGAGCCGGAGTGCGGCCACGCTCCCGCCGAACCCGGATCCGACCACCACGACATCGAAATCCGGGTTGTTACCGGTGAGTTGCGTAGCCATGGACAGAGATTAAGGCCCGGCGAACGACCTGGCCAGAGCCCGAGAGCTTTTTCCTATGACCGCGAGTAACAGAATCGTTCAAACTAGGTCGGACCGCAGGAACCCGTAGAGAACCATGTCCCGGCGCACGCCCGTGCGGAGCTGGGCACCGCGCACGACACCCTCACGCTGGAACCCCGCGCCGAGCAGCGCGCGGTTGGCCGCCGCGTTGTCGACGTCGGTGGCCGCCTCGACGCGGTCGAGGTCGGTGGTCGCGAACAGGTGCCGCGCGACCAACGCCAGCGCGCCGACACCGGCCCGACGGCCACGGGCGGTGGGCAGCAGCGCGATGCCCACGTTCCAGGCCGCACACGCGCGCGTCCGGCCCCAACCGACCTGGTGCCAGCTCACCACGCCGAGCAACTCATCGGTGTCCGACCAGACCACGCTGGCCCTGGTCAGGGTGGCGGGCGGCGGCTGCGGCCGGTCGTCCGGGTCGACCTCGAACAGCCCGTCGTGCGCCGCCGCCAGAGCGGCCGGATCGCTGTCCAGTTGGACGGTCAGCGCGATCCGGCCGTCGGTGGCGAGGATCTCCCTCACGAGCGGACCGTCAGCCCGACCTTCTGGAACTCCTTGAGGTCGGAGTACCCGGCCTTGGCCATCGCCCGGCGCAGCGCGCCGAACAGGTTGACCATGCCGTCGGGGTCCGATGTCGGGCCGAACAGCAGCGTCCGCAGGTCGACACCGTCGCGGTCGGCCACCGCCAGCACGCCGCTGCGCGGCAGTGACGGGTGCGCCGCCGACGCGGTCCAGTAGAGGCCCTTGCCCGGCGCCTCGGCCGCGGCGGCGAGCGGGGCGCCCAGCATGACCGCGTCCGCGCCGCACGCGATGGATTTGGCGATGTCGCCGCTGGTGTAGACGTCGCCGTCGGCGATGACGTGCACGTACCGGCCGCCGGTCTCGTCGAGGTAGTCGCGGCGCGCGGCCGCGGCGTCGACGATCGCGGTCGCCATCGGCGTGCCGATGCCCAGCGCGCTGTCGGTCGTGGTGACGCCCGCGCTGTTGCCGTAGCCGACGATCACGCCGGCCGCGCCCGTGCGCATCAGGTGCATCGCGGTCCGGTAGTCGTGCACGCCGCCCGCGATGACCGGGATGTCCAGCTCGGCGATGAAGCTCTTGAGGTTGAGCGGCTCACCGTCGGACTCACGCGACACGTGCTCGGCGGAGATGATCGTGCCCTGCACGATCAGCAGCTCGACCCCGGCCGCGAGCAGCGTCGGGGTCAGCTCGGCGGCGTGCTGCGGGCTGACCCGCACCGCCACCGTCACCCCCGAGTCGCGCACGTGCTGAACGGCCTCACTGAGCAGGTCGAGCTGGATAGGCGCGGCGTGCAGTTCCTGCAGCAGCCCGACGAGCTCCGAGAGGCTGACGTCGTCGTCCTCGGCGGCGAGGATCCGGTCGAGCACCTTGTCGGCGTCGGCGTGCCGCGCCCACAGGCCCTCGGCGTTGAGCACGCCAAGGCCACCCTGCTGACCGACCGCGACCGCCGTCGTTGGCGAGACGACCGCGTCGGTCGGGTGGGTGATCAGCGGAATGTCGAACCGGTAGGCGTCGATCTGCCACGCGGTGGAGACGTCCTTGGACGACCTGGTGCGCCGCGACGGCACGATCTCGACCTCGTCGAGCCCATAGGCCCGACGGGCGGTCCGGCCCATGCCGATGTCGACAAGATCCCGCACTGGGGTGTTCCTCTCAGCGAGTGGTGTAGTTCGGCGCTTCGACGGTCATCTGGATGTCGTGCGGGTGGCTCTCCTTGAGCCCCGCCGCGGTGATCCGGATGAGCTGCGCCTGCTGCAGGTCGGCGATGGTGCGCGAACCGGTGAAGCCCATGCCCGCGCGCAGGCCGCCGACGAGCTGGAAGACGACCTCGGACAGCGGGCCGCGGAAGGGCACCCGGCCCTCGATGCCCTCGGGGACCAATTTGTCGTCGGAGAGCACGTCGTCCTGGGCGTAGCGGTCCTTGGAGTAGGACTTGGCCTGGCCGCGCGACTGCATCGCGCCGAGCGAGCCCATGCCCCGGTAGCTCTTGAACTGCTTGCCGTTGACCAGCACCAGGTCGCCGGGGGCCTCCGCGGTGCCCGCGAGCAGGCTGCCGAGCATGACCGCGCTGGCGCCCGCCGCGATCGCCTTGGCGATGTCGCCGGAGTACTGGATGCCGCCGTCGCCGATCACCGGGATCTTGGCCGGGCCGCAGGCCAGCGACGCCTCATAGATGGCGGTGATCTGCGGGACGCCGACGCCCGCGACCACGCGGGTGGTGCAGATGGAGCCGGGACCGACGCCGACCTTGACGCCGTCGGCACCCGCGTCGATGAGCGCCTGCGCGCCCGCGCGGGTGGCCACATTGCCGCCGACCACGTCGACCGCGTCGCCGAGTTCCTTCTTGAGTCTGGTCACGATGTCGAGCACGGCGCGCGAGTGGCCGTGCGCGGTGTCGACCATGATCACGTCGACGCCCGCGTCGAACAGCGTCATCGCGCGCTTGTAGCCGTCGTCGCCGACGCCGACCGCGGCACCGCAGATCAGGCGGCCGTCCGGGTCCTTGGTGGCGTGGGGGTACTGCTCGGTCTTGACGAAGTCCTTGACCGTGATCAGGCCGCGCAGCTTGCCCTCGCCGTCGACGATCGGCAGCTTCTCCACCTTGTGCCTGCGCAGCAGGCCGAGCGCGGCCTCGGCCGACACGCCGACCTGGGCGCTGACCAGCGGGCCCTTGGTCATGACCTCGCTGACCAGGCGGGTGTGGTCGACCTCGAAGCGCATGTCGCGGTTGGTGATGATGCCGACCAGGGTGCCCTCGGCGTCGGTCACCGGCAGGCCGGAGATCCGGTAGCGGGCGCACATGGCGTCGACCTCGGCGAGGGTGTCGCTCGGCGCGCAGGTGACCGGGTCGGTGACCATGCCTGCCTCGGAGCGCTTGACCGTCTCGGCCTGGCGCGCCTGCTCCTCGATCGACAGGTTGCGCTGCAGGATCCCGATGCCACCCTGGCGCGCCATCGCGATCGCCATCCGGGCCTCGGTGACAGTGTCCATGGCGGCCGAGGCGAGCGGGATGCGCAGCGTGACGTTGCGCGAAATCCGGGTCCCGGTGTCGACCGTGCTCGGGATCACATCCGACTGTGCGGGCTGCAGCAGGACATCGTCGAAGGTGAGGCCGAGGGTGGCGAACTTGTGGGGGACTCCGTCAGCGTTGAGCTCGCTGGTCATGGTGGGTGGCGGACCTTCCTGCATGGCTGGCGGACCGGTCGGCCGGACCGGGGTCTCGGGGGTGGCCTGTGTCCCCGCTGCGGGCCGCGCGGGGACGCGGAGAGCGCGGTTCCACCATGGTATCTGGGCGGGTCCGGCGGGCGGCCCGGTACCGTGCGTGGTCGTGCCGCATGACTCAGTCCCGCCGAACCCGTTCCCGTCGGGCGACCCCTGGGAGGAGCGACCCGCCGGGGCGCTGCCGCCCGACCCGTTCGCGGGCGACCCTGACGACCCGGCGCGGGCGCTGACCGAGCCGGACGAGGACGAACACCTCCCGATCACCGGCGAGGAGCGCGACGAACTGCTCAGCGACCTGTCGGATCTGGCCGTCTACCAGGCACTTCTGTCCCCGCGCGGGGTCCGGGGCATCGTGGTCGACTGCGGCGAGTGCGACGAGCCGCACTACCACGACTGGGCGCTGCTGGCGGCCAGCCTCGAACAGCTGCTCAACGACGGCCGGATGCGCCCGCACGAGCCCGCGTTCGACCCGGACCCGCACTCCTACGTCAGCTGGGAGTACTGCCGCGGATACGCCGACGGCGTGACCGCCAGCGAAAGCGCGTACTAGATGGCACGGCCTTCGGCCGTGCGGCTCGGCCGCCTTTAGGTGACGGTTTCGGGCACCACGAACACGACGACTGCGTCGCGTGCCCTTGGCACCCGAAACCGTCACCGCGGCCGAGCGGGGGTAATCCTTTGCGAAATAGCCTTCGTCATGCTCAGGTTGTGGGCGGCTGGGTGTCGCCTTCGGTGCCCGCGACGGTGCCACCGGCGCCCGGGTCGACCCGGGGCTCGGTCTCCGGCTGGGTGGCCGGTGGGGTCGAGGTCGGCGGTTCCTCGGTGGTGGACGGCGGCGTGGTCGTCGGCGGCGTGGTCGACGGCGGGGTGGTGCTCGGCGGCGTTGTCGTCGGCGGGCTGCTCGGCTCGACCGTGGTCGACGGCTCGACCGTGGTGGGGCTGCCGGACGGCGGCGGGATGACCTCGTTGGCCGGGCTGCCCGGCAGCTGGCTCACCAGCTGCGCGTGCTGCTGGGCCAGGTCGGCCTGGCCGTCCTCGGACGACACCGACGGCAGACCCGCCTGGGCGTCCTCAAGTTTGGATTTGGCCTCGGCCAGCTTGCCCTCGGCCAGCGCGGTCTGGGCGATGCGCAGGTCCTGGCGGACCGCGGCGGCTGCCTCGATCGAGCGCGCGTGGTCGGAGTAGAGGACCTTCGTCAGGCCCCAGAGAGTGTCGCCGGGCTGGGCGTCGCGGGCGGCGAGGCCCGCGCCGGTGAAGGCGATCGCGAGCACGGCGGCCGCGGCGGCGAACGGCACCAGCAGGCGGGGACGGCGGCGCCTGCGCGCCTTGGCGGCGAAGACGGTGGCGACGGCGTACTTCGTGTCGACCAGTTCCCCGATGGGGTCGGCGTCGACGTCGTCGCGCCAGGAGGACAGCAGCGCGGCCAGCTCGGCGTCCTGGGCGTCCGCACGGCCTGCGCTCTCGCCACGGACCGCGGCGCCGAGCGCGTCGAGGAACGCGTCGTCAGCGTGCACACGGCTGAAGTCGACCGGATCATCGCCGAGATCGGACGGGTCAAGCCCGTCGTAGGAGTCCAGGTCGAACTCGTCGTCCAGCCTCAGGCCGAACGCGCCATGGACCACGTTGACCGGCTCAATGCGAGGCAGGGTGAGTTCTGCCTCATCATCTCGACGATTGTCGGGTCTGCCCTGGTCGGACACTCAGACCACCTCCTCCGCTGACAAAGTCTTCCGCAGCCGGGCCAAGGCCCGGTGTTGTGCCACTCGAACCGCACCCGGGGTGGAGCCGACCGCCTCGGCGGTCTCCTCCGCCGACAGGCCCACAACCACCCGCAGCACCACGATCTCACGCTGCTTGTCCGGCAGGACACGCAGGAGATCACTCATCCGCCTGCTCAGTTCACCCTGCATGGCACGCTGCTCCGGCCCGGCGTCGAAATCCGGTTCATCCGGAACATCGGCGACGGGCTCGGTACGGTTACGCGCGGACGCTCGATGGGCGTCGGCGACCTTGTGGGCCGCGATGCCGTAGACGAACGCCAGAAATGGACGGCCTTGGTCCCGGTAGCCAGGCAGTGCTGTCAACACCGCGAGACACACCTCCTGGGCCACGTCGTCCGCCGAGGCGAACGACCGTTCCTGCCTTCCGACACGGGCACGGCAATAACGAACAACCAGGGGCCGAACAGACGCGAGCACACGTCCGATCGCCTGAGGGTCGCCCTCGACGGCAGCGGTCACCGAAGCGTCCAGTCCGTCCCCCAATGTGGTCATCGCAGATTGCAGCCTTGGCGTTACGAGTCGGATCATCGTCGTCGCCCACGGTACCGCCCTCGGCCCGAGCACTCCGGGCGGTGCGGTCTAGGAGGTAGGAGACTCGCCGGGATCGGCGTGACTCGCGACACAATAGCGGTCCTCACAGTTATGGGACGGCGCGGGATGGCAGGTGTGACGGGGAAAACACGGTGTCGCGAAAACACGACAAGCCGTGCGTGCCCGTCCTGCTACGGG
>DATLIA010000300.1:0-21950 GCA_035540215.1 Actinokineospora sp.
GCTCCCGACACAGTTCCAACCCGTCCGTGAACCCCAGATGCCCGTGGACGGCCTGCGCGGCGGCGAGTGCCTCGACCGGCCGCTGACCCCGGGCGATCCCGGCGTGAAGCGCACGCATCAACCCACCCGTGCGCTCATCAGGGACCGGGAGAACGCCTGCGATCACCGCGGCCACCCCGCGAGCCAGCAATGGGCTGGCGAGTCCCGCCGATTCGCACGCGGCCAGGACGACATGGTGCGGCAGAACCGTCACGCTCCCGAAATCCGCTTCCCGCAACAGCCCATCCGCCAATGCGAGCGCGGGGCCGAACCGCCCATGAGCCGCGACATGCACCATTCTCGCGCCATCAATAGCCGCTATCACCCCGTCAACGGTCGCGTGATCATCGGTCAGTGCGACCCCACCGTGCCTGGCCCGAAGATCCGTCACCTCGCCACGGGCATGAGCTAGCTCGGGACCCGCCACCCACACCGCGTGCCCCGATCCGCTCTCGGCCCGATCAGCCCCAACCCAGGCCGCCGACGGCGCGACCGCCACCGGCCTGCCGAGGCACGACGGCAGCGCGGGCCAGAGAACCTCCAGATCAGACACGACAACCAGCTCGCGATCACCGATGGCCCTCCGCAGCGGCGCGAGCAGCAGGTCGTCGACGGCCACCGCACCCGCCCCGCTTCCCTGGCCAGTCCTGGCCGAGAGCGCCGACCCTCGCCGCAGGGCCGTCACGGTCGCCACGGCATACTCCTCGTCAGCGAGGTCGTGCACTTGAAAGTGTTTCGCGACAACGGATACAGCCATGACCCGCCTCTTGTGGACGAACAGGCTGACCATTGCCCGTTCCGCCAACGCGGCCGCCACCTCGCCGGGCTCAGCCGCGGTCCCACGCCTGCGCTCAACCCAGGCGAACACCGTGCGCGGGTCGCCATCGCGCAGCACCGCGTCCAGGCCCGCCACCGCGAGCCTCGGTTCCTGGGCAGGTATCCGCAGGCCCGCGCGGCACGCCGCCAACACGCCTCGACTGCTCGTGGCGGTACGGGTCGCGGCCAGCCATCCCAGCCCGCGCAGCTCGGCTGACGCGGAGTTCCGGTGGGGCTCGACCAGGTCAGGACGTCCGGCGAGCAGGTGTAGCTCGGCCGCCTCCGTGTGCCATCCGGCTCGCTCGCAAGCCGCCGCGAGCCGCGGGGACGGTGTGCCCGCGGCTTGTGCGCCGATCGCGCGGGCACGCGCGGACCACCCTGGCCTGCCCTGGGACTCGAACATCTCCGCCGCCGACGCGGCCGATCTCGCCGCCGCGTCGTTGTCGCCCGCACGGAGTGCGCACTTCGCATGCGACAAGGTGGCCTCGGCGAAGTCGGGACCACGTCCTGCGGCGCCGAGGAGTTTGGCCGCTCGGGCGAGCGCGTGGCCCGCTTCGCTGACGCTGCCCACGCCCAGCAGGGCGTTCGCCTTGTCTATGAGCACTTCCGGGCGGTGGGTCTCATCAATTCCGGCTTCGGCGTAGAGCTTGAGCGCGCGGGCGAAGTCGCCTGCCTGGGCCGCCACGAATCCCTTGTTGTGCAGACAGGTGGCGGCCCGTTCGACCTTGGCGAGGCTGAGGTAGATGGCGCGGGCTTCGTCGAGGGCCTTGTTCGCGGTGTCGAAGCGGCGCAGGTAGCCCGCGCTCACGCCGATGGCGACCAGGGCGTTGGCCTTCCAGTGGGGTTCGAGCGCGACAGCGGCTCTGGTGAGGACGGCGAGGGATTCAGCGTGTTCCGCCTTCACGCAGTGGGCGAGTCCGGTCAGGCAGTCGGCCCGGCCGCGCAGGGGTTCGGGCAGGTTCGGCCGCGCTGAGGCGATCAGGCCCGCGGCGGCGATGTGGTCGCCGAGTTGCTGGCAGATCCAGGCTAGGACGAGTTCGGACTCCGCGGCCTGACTCGTGGTCGTGGCCAGCGACCGGGCCCGGCGGGCGTGGGTCTTGGCGAGAAAGGGCTCACCGCGTTCCTGGTGCAGGAGTGCGTGGGTGTGGTGGTGCGACCAGGTCATGACAGCCACTCCGTGACCAGGGGAACGTCGCCGTCGCGGTGGAGGACCAGGCGCACGCGGCCGGACACGTCGGCGGAGAAGCCGCCGCCCAGGTCGACCGGGGCCTCCACCACACCGTTGCCGCTGTGGATCTCCACGCGTTTTACCGGGATGGTGATGAGGCCCGAGACACCGTCGGACAGTTCGATCACCCCGACTGACGAGTGCCAGACCCGGGCGTCCCCGCGGACCGCGACCGCGGGCGCCGGGATCAGGTCCAGCCAGTCCCATGCCATGCCGAGGAAGGCGCCCGCCGCGATCGCGGCTCGGTGGACCCTGGCCGGGACGGGGTCGAGGCGGTCGAGCATGCCCGCGAGGTCGGCGAGCAGTTCGGCGTCGGTCATCCGGCCACCTCTTCCGGCATGCCGAACAGGGCGAGGGTGCGGCGGAGGACGTCGAGGCAGCGGCCTTTGGTGTTACCGACGCTGCCCGGCGCGACGCCGATGGCGCTCGCGAGGCGGGCGTAGCTGACACCGGGAGCGAAGGCGACCAGGCCGAGCAGGGTGCGGCAGCGCTCGGGGAGGGTGGCGAACGCGCGCCACAGGAGGTCGTCGCGTTCGGTGCGGAGCGTTGTGTTCTCGGGCCACGTTTCATCGTCGGCCGGGGCTTCTGCCACTTCGGTGACCACGACGCGGGCGCGGTCTGCGATGACGCGCAGGGACTCACGGCGCGCGGTGGTGATCAGCCAGCCGGGCAGGCCCGCCGGACTGTGCAGACGCGCGATGCGTTCGGCGAGGGCGATCCACGTGCTCTGGCAGACGTCCGCCGCGTCGGCCTCGCTCAGGCGGTGGGAGCGGGCGACGTGCCAGACGAGTCTGTGGTGGCGGTCGATCAGTTCCCGCCAGGCCGACTGGTCGCCGTCCGCCGCCGCGCGGACGAGTTCCGCAGTGTCCACTTTGTCCTCCCGGTGATCGTTTCGCCGGGTCGGACGACGATCACCAGAGCACGGCTCCAACCACCCCACCAATGAGTGAACAGTTTCAGGTGGTGAAACCGGATCAGCGGCTGCGGCGTCCGCGATGGATTTCCGTGGCCAGCGCGGCGGCGACCTGGGGCGCGGCGAACGACGTGCCACTCCACCTGGCCGCCCCGTACTCGCGGCTGGTCGGCGTGAGTCGGACGTGGGCGCTGACGATGTCGACGCCGGGAGCGGTGGTGTCGACCCAGGCGCCGCGGCCGGAGAACGGAGCCGGGCCGCCGTCGGGCCCGGTGGCGCCGACGGCGACGACCTTGGGGTGCGCGGCGGGCCAGAACGGGCGCGACGTGGCGGTGTTGCCTGCAGCGGCGACGAACACGCAGTCGCTTCGGTCGAGTTCGTCGGCCAGGACCGGCGGGCATTTGTCGTCGAGGGTGTGGCAGCCGAAGGTCATCACGACGACGTCGATCCGCTCCCCGTGCTCGCGCGTGCGGCGGAGGGCGGCGGCGACCGCGCGGTCGTCGGTGAGCCCGTGCGAGGTCAGGACGCGGTGGTGGCGCAGCGTGGCACCGGGCGCGTGCTGGAGGAGGACGCCGGTGACGAACGTGCCGTGGCCTGCCTGCTGGTCGGCGACCCCGTCCCCGTCGAGATCCAGGATCTCCTGCCGCGGCCCCCACTCGCCGAACCAGTGGCGGTCGACGAACCAGGGGTGCGGGTCGACGCCGGTGTCCAGGATGAGCACGGTCACCGGCTCGTCCCACACCTCGACCGGCGGCGCGGGCGGCAGCGGCACGGGAACGGGGGTCGCGCCGGTGCCGTGCAGGATCGGGGAGCCGACCATCACCGTGTGGACGTGGTTGACCGAGACCGGCAGACCCGGATGGTCCGACGCGATCCGGACCGGGTCGGCGTCAGGCCGCAGGCTCATCACCGCGGGCCCGCGCACCTCCACCCGGTCGATCCAGCGCCGCAGCGCCGACTCGACGCGGGCCAGGTCCGATCTCCGCGCGAGCAGTTCGCCGCGGCGGATCAGGGACTCGGCCGGCCCGTCCGGATCGTGCAGCCAGAGTCCGGGATAGCGGTCGGCGAGCTCTTGAATGTGCACATCGGACACCGTGACCCGATCCCGGGCGAAGCGCTCGG
This sequence comes from Actinokineospora sp., assembly GCA_035540215.1. Taxonomy (GTDB): domain Bacteria; phylum Actinomycetota; class Actinomycetes; order Mycobacteriales; family Pseudonocardiaceae; genus Actinokineospora. Next base: position 4,119 of record DATLIA010000300.1, read on the forward strand.
CATGTCACCCGGAGTGGTGATTTCCACACTCTGTGATCGTGGACTGCCTGGAGTGCGGCCATTAGCCGTCTTTCCGGGTGGATCGCACGCGGTTAGGGTGCAGAAATGCGATCGAGTCGTGGATAGTGGCTTGGTTGCTCCGGGTAGCGACGGCCGCTGGACCACGGATGGTGGTGACGAGTGTGGACCGCACGGTGAAGAACCTGCTGGTACGCCTCGTCGTCCTCGTTGGGGCCGTGGTGGGGGCGTGGCTGCTCTTCGCGGGCATCGCGGCGGCGGACGAGAAACCCAAGCCGGACCGCGTTCTCGATCTTGTCGTCAATGTCCTGGCGCCGTTGAACGGCGGCGCGTCGGGGGAAACATCCAACAGCGTCAACGCCGCTCCGGTGCCCACACCGGAGCCCATGCCCGAACCCGTGGCGACGACCCCGCAGGCCGACGTCGTCACCGCACCGCCCGTGGTCAACACCAAGCCCGTGGCGCCCAAACCGGCGCCCGCTCCTGAACTGATCGCCGCCGAACCGCAGGCCGTCGCTCCCGTGCACGTCACGAAGGTGCCCGTGCGGCAGGCCGCCCCCGTCCGCAAGCCCGCCCCGTCCCCAGCCAACCTGATCACCAGCCCGGCCAAGAAGGCCGACGAGCAACCGATACCCGACCAGCCTGCCGCCCCCGGGTCACCCGGCGGGCCGCTGGCGAGTTCGGCACCGGCGTCCTCGACGGTCGACACCAACGGGCACGCGCGTGGGATGTCCGGCCTTCCCGCTGGTCACGACCCACTTTCACCGCTCACGTACGTGGGCATCGAGGCACCGTGCGTCGACGACCTGCCCGGTCGTGACGCGGGGCTGCCCGCGTCGTCCCCCGACTGATCCGGCCCTCCACAGGGGACAGGTCTGCCCACTTGGGCCCCTGACCCCTTCTTCGGCTATCTCCACAGCCCGATCTGCCGATCGCGCCCGTGCAGATCGGGACCCTGGCCCCGGCGCCGCGATGCCCCCGCGGCGCCGGGGCACCCAAAGGTCGTCCCCGTCATCGGCACACCGAGGGGCTGTGCCGAATGACCTTGGCGGCGGACGACCGTCGAAGTGCGCTGGATGGCAACACGACCCGAAAGGGCCAACGTGTTACGCCATCCAGCGCACTTCGGTTTCTATCGGGTTCAGATCCGGGAAAGCTAGTCAAGCGACCGGAATGTCCCCGGATGGACCCGCCACACCAGGCGATCCGGTGACCGACTCGGCCACCACCGCCAGCCTGCGGACCGCCTCGACGAGGTGCGGCTCCGGCAGCGTGTACGGCAGCCGCAGCCACCGCTCCAGCCCGCCGTGGGCGGCGAACCGCGAACCCGGCGCCACCCGCACCCCATGGTTCTGCGCGGTCACCGCGACCCGGGTGCCGATCGGCTCCGGCAGCCGGCACCAGAGGCTCAGACCGCCCGCGGGCACCTCGAACTCCCAGTCCGGGCAGTACTCGCGCACCGCCGCGACCAGCACGTTCCTGCGTTCGGCGATCTGGGCGCGGCGGGCCCGCAGGCCCGCGTCCTGGTCGGCGAACAGCTCGGCGAGCACCAGCTGCTCGAAGACCGGGGACCCCAGGTCGTAGGCGTGCCGGGCGGCGGCGAGCCTGCCGATGACCTCTTCCGGCGCCCGCACCCAGCCCAGCCGCAGACCGCCCCAGTGCGACTTGCTCGCCGAGCCGACCGCGATGACCAGGCCGCCGCCGAACGCGGGCAGCGGCGCGGGACCGTCGAGCGGGTCGCCGTCGAGGTCGAGTTCGACCAGGGTCTCGTCCACCACGACCGGCGTCCGGGCCCGGCGCAGCGCGGCGACGAGGCGGGACCGGCCCTCGGCGTCGAGCCTGCGGCCGGTGGGGTTGTGGAAGTCGATGATGAAGTGCGCCAGCCTGGGCGCCGACTGGCGCAGCGCGGCCTCGATGCCGGGCAGGTCCCAGCCGTCGTCGACCAGCGGGACCGGAACCGGGACGGCGTGCGCGGCCTTGATCGCGTCGATCGCGTTGGGGTAGGTCGGCAGCTCGACCAGTACGCGGTCGCCTGGGCCGGTCATCGACCGCAGGACCAGCGCCAGCGCGTGGTGGGCGCCGTTGGTGATCAGCACCTCGCGCGGGTCGGTCGGCAGGCCGCGCGCGGTGTAGCGCTCGGCGACGCGTTCCCGCAGGACGTCGATCCCGTAGTCGTGGTAGCCGTGGCCTGCCAGCTCGACGGCGAAGCGGGCCCGGACGGCGTCCATCGCGTTGGCCACGCCCGCGACCGCCTCGGGTGCCGCGCGGGCCAGGTCGAGTGGCTGGTCCGGGGCGTGCCAGCCGCGGTCACCCGCGGCCGGAAGCGCCGTCCACGAGCCGGAACCGCGTCTGCTGACGATCATGCCGTCGGCACGCAGCAGGTCCCAGGCGGCGCCGACCAGGGTGCGGCTGACGCCCAGCGCGTCGGCCAGTTCCCGTTCGGCGGGCAGGACCGTGCCGGGCGGGAGCTGGCCGTCGAGGACGAGCAGACGGATGCCCGCGGCCAGCCCAGCGGACCCCTGCCTGCTGCCGCTCGCACGCCACTCACCCAACAAGCGGACCAATTGCTGGCGCGAGACCCGGCCACTTGGTGCAGTCATGTGACCAATTAAAGCCGATTGGCCATCGAAGAGAAGACCAATGTCGGTTCAGGATGGTGTCATGGCCTCTGTGAACCTCCAGCACGTCCCGGTCCGGGTCGACCCCGGACGCCGCCTCACCCAGCTGTTCGCCGGTCTCGCGCTCTACGGCGCGAGCATGGCCCTGCAGATCGAGGCGACGCTCGGCCTGGCGCCGTGGGACGTGCTGCACGAGGCGCTGCACAAGCACACCGGGCTCAGCTTCGGCACGATCACCGCGATCACCGGCGTGCTGGTGATGCTGTGCTGGATCCCGCTGCGGCAACGGCCAGGTGTCGGCACGATCGCCAACATCCTGATGATCTCGGTGTCGGTGGACGTGATGCTGTGGCTGCTGCCGACGCCGGATTCCTTGGTGGCAAGGATTTCCTTCCTCACCGCCGGAATCGTCCTCAATGGACTAGCGACCGCCGCCTACATCGGCGCCCGACTCGGCCCCGGCCCGCGCGACGGGCTGATGACCGGGCTGGCCGGGCGCACCGGCTGGTCGCTGCGCTGGATCCGCACCGGGATCGAGGTCGCGGTGCTCGCCTCCGGCTGGCTGCTCGGCGGCACCGTCGGACTCGGCACCGCTCTCTACGCGGTGGCGATAGGCCCGCTGGCACAGGCTTTTCTGCCACGGGTTTCGTGGGATCAGCACGCGCGGGCCAAGTAGGCGCGCACTCCCTGGTGGGTCACGCCGAGCGAGGTCAGCACCTCGGCGGCGACCCCGCCGACGGACAGCAGGGCGAGCAGCACGTGTTCGTCGCCGATGGACCGATCGCCGCGGTCGAGCGTCTCCCGCAGGCAGCGTTCGATGACCTTCTTGGCGGCGGGGTCGAACGCGACCCTCCATCGTGGACCGAACGTGCGGGGGCGTTTGGCCGGGGTGAGCGCGCCTTCGCCGTGGGTCTGCTCCAGCGCGGCGACCACGGCGTCGACGTCGATGCCGACCTCGGTCAGCGCGGCACTCTCGGCGTCGGACAACCCGCCGCGGCGGTGCGCGCGGTCGAGGGCGTCGGTGACGGCGGCCGTGGTCACGGCGTGGTCGGCGAGGATCTTGGTGGCGGTGGTGCCGTCCTGGTTGAGCATCGCGAGCAGTAGGTGCTCCGGCCGGATCAGGGTCGCGCGCTCCTGCTCGGCGATGTGGACGGCGTCGCGGACGACGACCTTCGCGGCCTTCGTGAACCGTTGAAACATCTAGCGCCTCCCGTATTTCTTGTGGACGGCCTGCTTGCTCACGCCGAGCTCGTCGGCGATCTCCTGCCACGACCACCCGTCGACCCGCGCGCTGCGCACCTGCACTGCCTCAAGCTGCTCCAACAGCTTGCGCAACGCGGCGACGGCGCGGAGGCCGACGCGGGGGTCCTTGTCGCCCGCGGCGGTGGCCAAGTGGGTTGCTTCTGCCATAGCTGTCAACATAGGTTGACGGCCTGCTGTTGTCAACCAATGTTGACGGCGGCAGGATGGCGACATGCCGGAATTCGGGATCGCGGAAGCGCCCGGGATGGGCCTCGACGGTCGGGAGCGGCCGAGCGAGGACGTCGTCGTCGCGCTGCCGGACGCGGCGATCGTCCTCGACGGCGCCTCGACCCTGCGGACGGACCTGCCCAGCGGCGGCGAGTACGCGCGGGAACTGGCGGCCCAACTGGCGGGCAGGCTCACGGCGGCACCCGAGCTGGACCTGGTGGGACACCTCGCGGGCGCGATCCGCTCAGTGGCGCGGCACAACGGGTTCACGCCTGGGGAGAGCCCGTCGAGCACGGTGTCGATCGTCCGGTGGGACGAGTCGACGGTCGAGGCGCTCGTGCTGTGCGACAGCCCAGTGGCGGCGTTCCTGGCGGACGCGGTCGAGGTCGTCGCCGATGACCGGCTGCGGGACTTGCCGCGAGGGCCGTATCGGGAACGGTTGGCCCGTGGTGAGGGCTATGGACCGGGGCACTACGAGGCGTTGCGGTCTTCGGGGGATCGGTTCGACCGGTGGCGGAACGTCGATGGCGGCTTCTGGGTGGCCGAAGCGGTCCCAGCGGCGGCGCGTCAGGCGGTGCGGGCTTCCTGGCCGCGGGCGGACGTGCGGTCGGTGCTGATGGCGACCGATGGGGTTTCGTGCGGGGTGGACGACTACGGGATCTTCACGTGGGAGTCGATGCGCGAGTTGGCGGCCTCGGCCGGTCCACAGGCAGTTCTCGACGCGGTGCGGGCGGCGGAGAAGTCGGATCCGGACGGGTCACGGTGGCCGCGGGTGAAGCGGCATGACGATCAGGCCCTGGTGTACCTGGACTTCATGACGGCCTAGCGCCGAGCCAGATCAGGTGCCGAAAATGGGCAGTCGCGTCGTCGACCACTTAGCCGACTTGGGGGCACGCTGCGAGCCTGATCCGCTTGGTCGGGATCAGGCTCGCAGCTGAGTGGATCAAGGACCTGGTCGTCTAGTGGTGTTCAGCCGCAAGGAGGATCAGCGATCGCCTACTCTCCGCAACGAAGTCCGACGGCGAGGCTTGCTACCTGCTTGCCCGCGTGTACTGGATGGCGGCGATGCCGCAGTCGAAGCGGGTCGCGGCGGCGATGGTGAAGGCGTGGCGCGAGTCGGTCGGGAAGACCGACAGGCCGGAGCCGATGGCGGTCGGGTTGACGATGAGGTGGAGTTCGTCGAGGAGTTCGTTCGCGATCAGGGCCTGGACGAGGGTGGCGCCGCCGTAGGTGATGATGTCGCCGCCGGGCTGGGTCTTGAGGTCAGTGATGATCTTCGTGAGATCGCCGCCCGCGACGGTGGCGTTGTCCCACGGGGACTCGGTGAGCGAGTTGGTGATGACGACCTTGGGGGTGTTGTTCATCTTGTCGATCGAGGCCTGCTCTTCGCCCTCGGGGCCCGCGGCCCAGGTGGGGATGAAGCCTTCGGCGAGGTTGCGGCCCAGGACGATCGTGTCCACGGGGTCGGTGAGGGCGTCCAGGTAGTTGTTGAGGTCGCTGGTCCAGGGGAAGGACATCCAGTCCATCTCGTGGTTCGGACCCGCCATGAAGCCGTCGACGCTGACCTGGACCTGGAGCTTGAACTTGCGCATGAGCTGCTTCCTTCGATGATCGGTGCCGTCCCTGCCTGTCTACTACCTACGACGAACGGGACGCGATCGATTCGACCACGTTCGACACCAAGTTTGGACTCGTGGGCGTTCGTTGCGGAGTTCGCAACCTCCCGCAGAACGGAGACGCAGGTGTCGACGTGCTTGGCCGCTTGCAGGAACAAGCCGCCGACGTGGTTGTCGAGGTAGACGAGCTCGCCCTATCGATTAACCTGGTTTATCCATTGAAACAGGCTCCGAAACGTCATTCGGACTGCACACTCGGGTTGCAATCGATACGCCTAATGGCGCACGATTGAATGCGACTGTCGTGAGTGGAATCACAAATGGTTGCCGCGCGAATCGTCCGTCTACAAACTGGACAAGTCGACGCACTGAGGCGTCGTGTTGGCGCGCGCGGTTTCATCGCAGCGCGCAATTCAAAGATTCAGTTAACCAATGACGATAAGGGCTGCCCTTTTCATGAAGAACAAGCAAACCGACCTCACCCGACGTCGGCTTCTGACTGGTGCCATCGCGGTCGGCGCACTGGGTGTCGTCGGCGTCAGCGGCGCGCTGGTCGCGACCACCGCGCAGGCCGATGACGTGGAAGAACAGTTCGACGAGGTCTACAAGGGACGCAAGATCAAGGGCACCAGGATCGCGGCGGGCAAGGCTCGGGCCCAGCGCGTCGACGCGGTTTCCATCGACGGTGAATCGCTGCCCCTGATGCGCGAGACCGACGGTACCTACACGACCTCGGTAAATCACTACCAGCCTTTCCGCTCTCTTCGTGAAGCGGCCCGCACCGCCGTTGACACGCTGGGCACCGGAACTCCGCGCGGCACCATTCTCGGTCACCACTGATTCAGGAGAAGTTAAGTAATGTCGAATGGCGTTCGCCAGAACCAGGCAAACATGTCCGCCACCGAGCGGACGAACTTCATCAACGCGGTGCTCGCGATCAAGGCCAGCGGTGTCTACGACACGTTCGTCCAGGCGCACATCACCGCGTTCAGCAGTGACAGCACCAACGGAACCAGAGTGGCCCATAGAGGCCCGGCCTTCTTGCCTTGGCACAGACAGTTCCTACTGGACTTCGACGCCGCGCTGCAGGCGGTCGACCCGAGCGTCAACCTCCCGTACTGGGACTGGACCGTCGACGGCGCGTCGTCGACGACGCTCTGGGCGACGGACTTCCTCGGCGGCAACGGTCTGTCCACCGACAACTGGAAGGTCACGACCGGTCCATTCGCGTCGAGCACGGGCAACTGGCCGCTGACGATCCGGTCGGACTCGAACACCTACCTGCGCAGGCAGTTCAGCGCGGGCTCACTGCCATCCACGGCCACGGTCAACGCCAACCAGGCGATGACGGTCTACGACACGTCGCCGTGGAGCACCGCGTCGACCGGGAGTTTCCGCAACTCCCTGGAGAACATCCACAACAGCGTCCATGTCTGGGTATCGGCGACGATGGCGGGTACGGCATCGCCGAACGACCCGGCGTTCTTCCTGCACCACTGCAACATCGACCGGCTGTGGTCGATGTGGCAGGAGGCGCACCCCACCGCGACCTACCTGCCCAACACCGGCTCGACGGCGGAGGTCCCGGACACCAACGAGGCGATGGTCCCGTACACCACCACTCCGGCGCAGATGGAGTACCACGCCCTCACCTACCGGTACGACAACATGCCGTCCGCGCTGCTGACCGCGACCGTCGCGTCCTTCAGCAGCCAGCAGTCCGGCAACCCCGCCACCAACGCCGTGGACACGAACACCGCGACCATGTGGCACTCGATGTACTCCCCGACCCTGGTCCAGCCGCCGCACTCGGTGGTGCTCGACCTCGGCTCGACCAAGACGGTCACCGCGCTCACCTACCTGCCCCGGCAGAGCGGCAGCAACGGCCACATCGGCCAGTTCGAGGTCAACCTGAGCACGGACAACATCAACTGGACGACCGGGGCCTCGGGCACCTGGGCGGACAACAACACCCGCAAGAACGTCCGTGTGCCTGCGACCCAGGCCCGGTACGTGCGGCTGCGCGCGCTGTCCGAAGCGGGCAACCGCGGGCCGTGGGCCTCCGCGGCCCAGATCGCCGCCATCGGCTTCTGATCTGACGCCGCGTGGGGTGCACTCCGACCGAGTGCACCCCACTGGCGCGTTTTTCACACCCCCTGGGCTTCACTGACGCCCAGCCGACACACGATCGGGTGATCATGGGTTGACCTGCGAAAATAGCGTGGCTTCGCGGGTAATATGGATCATATGTTCGATGCTGACGTGATCGCCGGGATGAGCGATATGGAGGTGCTGGACCTGCTGTGCGAGTTGGAGCACCGGCAGGCCGCCCTCGACGCCGCCCGGGTGCGCGCGCTGGCCCGAATGGCGGAGCTTCGACCGGATCGGGACGCGGGTGGGCATCGGTTCGCGGGGGCCGAGGTGGGTGCGGCGTTGGTGTGGACGCCGGGCCGGGCCTCGGCGGCGGTGGCCCGCGCGGCCAGGCTGGTGACCGGGTTTCCGTCCACTGTGGAGGCTTTGACGGTTGGGCGGATCGACCTGGCCAGGGCGCACACGTTGGTGGATGTCACCCAGACCCTTCCCGACGAGCAGGCCCGCGAGTTGGAGGCGTGGATCCTGGCCCGAGCCGACGGCAAGACCGTGGACGGATGGCGGCAGGCGCTGCGGGCGAAGAAGGACCGGATCGATCCCGAGGGCGCGGAGCGGCGTCGGGATCAGCGGCGCCGGGAACGGCGGGTGGACCTCTACGCGGCCGAGGACGGCATGGCCCACCTCGACGTCTATGACACCGGTGAGCGGTTGCGCGCGGTGTATCTGATGGTCGACAAGGTGGCGCGGGGGATGCGGGCGCGGGGTGCGTCGGAACCGCTGGACGCGCTTCGGGCGGACGCGCTCTACGAGATGGTGGTCAACGGGGGTGGGCGGGGAGTCACGGTGGAGTTGCAGCTCGCGGTGCCGTACAGCGTGATGGCTCACGCCGGGACGCCGGGGACGCTCGACGGGTACGGCGGCGTCACCAACGCCGCGATCGCCGAACTGGTCGGCACTCACGAGACGACATGGCGGCGGGTCGTGACCGACTCGGTCGGGAAGGTGCTCGAAGTCAGCGACCGCCGCCACCCGGGCGCGGATCTCGCCCGCCACATTCGGTTGCGGGACCGGACTTGCCGGTTCCCGGGGTGCCATCGGCCCGCCCGGTCCTGCGAACTCGACCACACCATCCCGCACAGCCATCGCGGACCGACGAGCGCGGACAATCTCGGGTGCCTGTGCGCGGCGCACCACAAGCTGAAGGACCAGCCTGGTTGGCGGTTGAGACAGTCGCGGCCCGGCATGTTCGTCTGGACCACACCCACCGGGCGGACCCACACCGTGGACCAAGACCCACTCGTCCACTACGACATACCCGCGCCAAGGCAACCCGGTGATCGATTGATCGACGCCGTACCCGAACCAGCACCGTTCTAGCGTTCGGATCAGGTGTCAGCGGGCGACGTGATCGAGAAGGGTGGCCCACGCGGCTGGGGGCACGGTGAGTATGGGGCCTGCCGCGTTCTTGGAGTCGCGGAGGCGGGTGAGGTCCGGGTTGAACCGGACCTCCAAACAGTCGGACTGCTCGCCACCGGTGCTAAAGCTGCTCTTGCGCCACTTGCCCAGAGTCATTCCGACAGTCTCCCACCCGATCGTGCTCGCTGGCGATGTCAGCGAGCGACGTGGTCCAGGAGGGTGGTCCAGGCGGTGGGGGCGAGGGCGAGTACGGGACCGTCGGCGTTCTTGGAGTCGCGGAGGTAGGTGAGGTCCGGGTTGAGCCGGACCTCCACACAGTCGGACTGACCGCCACCGGTGCTAAAACTGCTCTTGCGCCACCTGTCCAGAGTCATTCCGACAGTCTCCCACCCGATCGTGCTCACCGGCGATGTCAGCGATCAGCATTCGGGACTCCTGGGCATCCAGCGATACGGCCGCCACCTGCTTGAGGACGTCGTAGTAGCTGTTGACGTGGGCCTTGTCCTGGAGGAACAGGCCGCCGACGTGGTTGTCGAGGTAAGCCAGGGTTCGGTAGCGGTTGTCGAACTCGAAGATCCGGAACGAGCCACCGAAGCAATGGCCGTCGGGGACCACTCGGATCTTGATGTTCCACTGGTCGCCGAGAAACAGCAGGGCCAGCGTTTGTTCCGCCATGGTGTGGTGGTCGTTCACCACCGCGCGCAGGGCGCGCTCGTGGACGAGAAAGGTGAACTTGGCGGCGTTGCGGCGAAAGAGGATGCGCTGGCGTTCGATCCGGGCCTGCACATGTCGCTCCACGTTCGCGCCCGCGGCGAAGAGCGTCCGCATGTAGGTCTCAGTCTGCAGGAGACCGGGGATCATCTCCGGCTCGTAGCTGAGCGAGCGGGACCCGGCGGACTCGTGGAACGCGAGCGAGCGGAAGGCGTCTTCTATCCATTCGCCGTGGTTGCAGAGCCAGTAGCCGCGGGGGTCGTTGACCTCGCGACAGAACTTGACCAGGCGTTGGACGTCCTGGAACTTGGCGCCGCAGGATGACAGGTAGTGGACTACCTCGATTTCCGTTGTGGTTCCTCGTTCTCCGACCTCCAAGCGATGCAGTTGCGGCGGCGACTTGCCGATCCGAGCCCCCAATGCCTTGAGGGACAACCCGGCCGCTTCCCTGTGCACGCGCAGTAGGTCGCCGAGTTCGCGACTGCCCGCGCCGTTCGTCACTCCCATTGCGCCGACACTAGGCAATAGCAAAGCGATGGAGTGCACTTCTCGATCAAGTGCACCCCATCGACTCAGGCGTTTCCCTTACCGGAACGGACTACAGGGCGTCGGCGGCCAAACGGGTGCCTTCGACGCGCGCGGCGATCTTGGCGAACGCGGTGTCGCGCGAGGTCGACACGTCGTCGGCGAACGGGGAGAAGCCGCAGTCGTCGCAGGTGCCCAGGCGGTCGACCGGGATGTACGTGGCGGCCATCAGCACGCGGTCGCGGACGATCTCCGGGGTCTCGACCACCGGGTTGATCGGGTCGATCACCCCGACGAACACACGCTGGTCGGCCTGGCGGCGTTCGCCGATGATCGACAGGACCCGCTCCGGGTCGGGCTCGCTGGCCAGCTGCACGAACACGTTGCCGACGTGCAGGTCGAACAGGGTCGGGAGCAGTTCGGCGTAGTCGACATCGAGGCTGTGCACCGAGTCCTGGTCGCCGCCGGGGCAGGTGTGGACGCCGATCTTGGCGCGCTCCGCTGGCGTGAAGCGGTCGAGGACCTGGTTGTTGAGGTCGACGAACTGGCGCAGCAGGCCGCCGGACGGGTCGAGCTTGAGCGAGAGCCTGCCCTCGGTGAAGTCGATCTGCACGCTGTGGGCGCCCGCGTCGAGGCTGCGGCGGATGTCGGCCTCAGCACCGTCGATCAGGTCGGCGACGAACTCGTCGCGGTCGTAGCCTTCGATGCCGTCCGCCGGGTAGAGCAGGCTGAGCGCGGACGCGGCGATCACGGCCTGCTTGACCGGTAGCGACGTGTGCTCGCGGGCCTTGGTCAGGTACGAGTCGGCGTGGACCTGGTAGCTGAACTTGCCGGTGAGCTTCGGCAGCTGACGGGTGTGGCCGTCGGCGAACGGGATGACCGCGCCATCCGGGTCCAGGGCCGCGAGGCCCGAAATCGGGTAGGTGGCGAAGCTGGGCTTGCCCTGCTCGCCGTCGGTGATGACCGGGGAGCCCGTCTCCTCGAAGCGGCGCAGGGTGTCGACCAGAGCCTCGTCGGACAGCTCGGCGAGCCGCGCGTCGTCGATGCGCCCCTCGGCGTGGTCGCCGAAGGCCTCGATCAGGGCCGCGGGGCGGGGAATGCTTCCGATCGGCTCAGTGGGCAGCGACACAGTGGGTCCTCTCGATGATCTTTGGGGTTCATCGAGTGAGGGTGGCCTAACCAGGGCCGGTCGGAGTAGCCCACCGACCCTGGTTGACCCAATGAGAGCAGTGGGGTCACCAAAGTGGGTGACCCCTACTCATCTAGTTCTTGCCGACGCCGATCCACTCGAACCCGGCCCGACGCGCGACGGCGGGGTCGAGCAGGTTGCGGGTGTCGACGACGATCGGCTTGCGCACCGCGTCGGCCAGGCGGTTCCAGTCCAGCGACCGGAACTCGGGCCACTCGGTGAGCACGATCAGCGCCTCGGCCTCCTCGGCCGCCTCGTACGGGTCGCCGACGACACGCACGGGGGCCAGTTCGGGGTGCTGGACCCCGGGCTTGAGCGCCGGGTCGTAGCCGACGAGCTCGGCACCGGCCTGACGCAGCAGCGCGGCCACCGCGAGGGCGGGCGAGTCGCGCAGGTCGTCCGTGCCCGCCTTGAACGTCAGGCCCAGGATGCCGATCTTCACGTGCGACAGCGAGCCGCCGCGCTTGCCGGTAACCGCGTGGCGGACCTTCTCCACCATGCGCAGCCGCTGCCGCGTGTTGGTGTCGATGGTGGCCCGGATCAGCCGGAACTCGAAGTCCGCCGCGTCGGCCAGCTGGAGCATCGCCGAGGTGTCCTTCGGCAGGCAGGAGCCGCCCCAGCCGGGGCCGGGGTTGAGGAACGCCTGGCCGATGCGCTTGTCGTAGCCCATGCCCTCGGTGACGTCGGAGATGTCCGCGCCGAGGCGGTCGCAGAGTTCGGCGACCGCGTTGACGTAGGACAGCTTCATCGCCAGGAAGCAGTTCGCCGCGTACTTGACCAGCTCCGCGCTGGGCGCGTCGGTCAGCACCGTGGGCGCGCCGAGCTTGGCGTAGAGGGCCGCGACGCGCTCGGCGGCGTCCTGCTTGCTGCCGCCGACGACGATGCGGTCGGGGTTGAGGAAGTCGTAGACCGCGCTGCCCTCCCGCAGGAACTCCGGGTTGGACACGACCGCGACGTCGTCGCGGACGAGCAGCTCCTCGGTGCGCTCGGCCGTGCCGACCGGCACCGTGGACTTGTTGACCACGACCGCCCCGGTGGGCAGCAGGTCACGCACCTCCTCGATGACCGACTCGACGATGCTCAGGTCGGCCACCCCGCCGACACCCATGGGCGTCGGCACGCAGAGGAACACGACCTCCGGGCCGAGTTCCGTGTGCTGCACGGCCTTGGCCGCGCCGAGCACGAACGTGAGCCTGCCTGCGGCGATGCCCTCGGCGACCAGTTCGGCCAGCCCCGGCTCGAGGATGTCGACCTCGCCCCGCTCCAGCCGCTTGACCTTGTCCGCGTCGACATCCGCGCACACCACGTCGTGGCCCAGCGAGGCGAGACACGCCCCAGTGGTTAGCCCGACGTACCCGGTCCCGATCACGGCGATCCGTCGTACGAACACCGAATTCCCCTCCCGCAACTTCGGTTCAGCTCGCCTGTGGTTTCGAGTCGCTCGGCGACCCGGTCGGCTGTCCCGGCGCCGCCATGATGCGAGTCGCGGCGAACGCCCGCAATGCCGTCTCGTCGCGAAGATCGACAAGTCGGTTGCCCCACTGGTCGGCCAACTCGCCGGTAGCCGTCTCCGACCTGCGGTCGGTGGTCGGCCAGCCGTCCGGGAACGGTCCCTTGGACTGGAAGTGGAGAAGTTCGTCATACACCCCGATGTAGGCCTGCGCCTGCGGCCGCCAGTCGAGCACCTGCTCGGCCCGGCGCCGTCCGGCGGTGCCCAGTTCGGCCCGCCGCGCCGGGTCGTCGGCCAACGCGACGACCGCGTCGGCCAGGCCGTCGCTGTCGCCCGGCTCGACGTAGACCGCGCACTCGCCGCCGGAGACGACGGTCTCGGTGAGGCGGTAGGCGACCACGGGCAGCGCGTAGGCCATGTACTCCATGGTCTTGTTCATCGTGGAGACATCGTTGAGCGGGCTGCGCGGGTCGGGCGACAGGCCGATCGTCGACGCCGACAGGTATTTCGCGATCTGCTCGGGACCGACCCGGCCGGTGAACTCGACGTAGTCGTCGAGACCGAGGTCGGTGCTCTGCCGCTTGAGGTCCTCGAGGCAGTCGCCGAAGCCGAGCAGCACGAAGCGGAAGTCCTTGCGGCCGTGCAGGTTCACGATCCGGTCGGCGGCCTCCAGCACACCGTCCACACCGTCCTGCGGGCCCATGATCCCGAGGTAGGCGACCAGGTGCTCGCCGCCGCGGCGCACCGCGGGGTCGGCGTAGACGGGACGCATCACCGAGGTGTCCGGGCCGGAGCGCACGACAGTCGTGTGTTCACGTGGAACACCCCCGCGGTTCACCGCGATGTCCCGATAGGACGTATTGGTGGAGATCACCCGGTTCGCGGTGCGGAAGGTCCGGCGCTCCAACCACTTCAGGATGGTCAGCTGGATCTTCGACGGCAGCGACTTCGGCTCACCGAAGCGGGAGCGGAAGACCTCGGGGTTGAGGTCGTGGTGGTCGAAGACGAACTTGACCCCGTCGAGCTTCCACGGCAGCGCCAGCGCCCAGTACGTGTCCGGCGGGTTGCAGGCCTGCATGACGTCGAACCGGGCGCGGCGGCGGACCTTGAGGGTCAGCGCGGCGGTGCGCAGCCAGCAGTAGACGAACTCCCACGCGTAGCCGAGCAGGCCGTCGGCCTGCTCGGGCGGGGCGTACTTGTAGAGGTGCACGCCGTCGAGCACCGCGTACGCCGGGTCGCCAGGACCCTTCGGGCAGATCACCGAGACCTCGTACCCGGCCGCGCGCAGCGCGCGGCACTCCAGCCAGACGCGGCGGTCGAGCGGGACGGGCAGGTTCTGCACGATGATCAGGACGTGCGGCGCCACATGTACCTCTTCCTGGATTTTGTCGGCGATCGCCTCTATCCGACCGCCACTCGACTCGTCGTATCCGAGGACCAAAGCGTTTCCGTGCCACGATGCCCGTCGCCATGCGATCACGGCCTGTTCCAGCGCGAGCACACCGAGGAAGCGAACGCGGCGCGAGCACCCGACAGATTCCTCGTCACATTGCGCACAGCCGCAAACAGGCGCGCCCACCGGGCGCTGTTACGCAGCGTGGCCGTGTTCCGATGTGCACGGTGACGATGGCGACGCGGTGGAGGTGTTCGGGTGTACGTGGCTTCCACCAGGAGTACGAACGGACTGGGGCCGTCGTCCCCGGGCAGTCGGATTCCGACCACGGTGATGCTTCTGGGCACAGTGAGCCTTCTCACAGACATCTCCGCCGAGATGGTGACCGCGTTCCTGCCGGTCTACGTGATCTTCAACCTGCAGATGTCGTACCTGCAACTGGGCCTGCTTGACGGGATCTACACCGGCGCGACCGCGGTGCTTCGCCTTGTCGGCGGGCACATCGCCGACCGGGTGCACCGGCACAAGGCCGTCGCCGTCGCGGGCTACGGACTCTCCGCGGCCACGAAACTCGTCTTCCCGTCGATCGGCGCGTCCGCCGCGGGCCTCGGCGGCGTGCTGGCGATCGACCGGGCGGGCAAGGGCCTGCGGACCGCCCCGCGCGACGCGATGATCTCGCTCGTCACCCCGCCGGACCGGCTCGGCGCCGCGTTCGGCGTGCACCGGACCATGGACACCATCGGCGCGCTGCTCGGTCCGCTGGCCACCTTCGCGGTGCTGACCTGGCTGACCACCAGCCCCGGCCCGATCTTCGTCATCAGCTTCGGGTTCGGCCTGCTCGGGCTGATCGTGCTGGTGTTCTTCGTGCGCCAGCCCGCCCGCGAACGGGTGCCCGCCAAGAAGATCACGCTTCGTGATACCACGGATCTCCTGCGCGACAAGGCGATGCGCCGCACGACGGTCGCCGCCGGGCTGCTCGGCCTGGCCACGATCTCCGACGCGTTCGTCTTCGTCGTGCTGCAGAAGGTGTCCGGGGTGTCGCCCGAGTGGCTCGCGCTGATGCCCGTCGGTACCGCGCTGACGTTCCTGCTCGCCGCCACGCCCCTTGGCAAGGTGGCCGACCGGCTGGGCCGGTGGCGGATGTTCTTCGCGGGCCACATCGTGCTCGCGGTGGTGTACCTGCTGCTGCTCGGGCCGTTCACCGGACTGCCGCTGGTGATCGTCACCGTCGCGCTGCACGGGCTGTTCTACGCCGCGACCGACGGCGTGCTGATGGCGCACGGGGCCACGCTGGTGCCGGAGCGGCTGCGGGCGAGCGGGCTGTCTATCGTGCAGACCGGGCAGGCGCTGGCCCGCCTGGCGTCGTCAGTCTGCTTTGGACTGCTGCTGCAGCGGCTGGAGTTCACCTGGTCGGTGCTCATCGCGCTCGGCGCCATGGTCGCCGCCCTGGTCGGGGTGGCGCTGCTGATCCGGCCGGAGGTCGCGCGGTGAGGGACTGGTTCGTTCGGCACAGGATCGCCGCCGGGATCGCGGCGATGGTGATCGTCGTCGCGGCGGCGACGGTCTACGTCGTCACGACCGTGCGCTCGCAGCAGCCGGCCGCGGCGGCCAAGGGAGCGCCCGCGCTGACCTACGTCGACAACGGCGGCGGCCAGAACCTGGTGACCCGGCTGGACAAGGACGGCAACCGGTCCACCGGCGCCCTCAAGTGCCTGCGGGTCTACACCGCGGGTGGGACGACGGTCTGCCTGAAGATGACCCTCCCCGGCGCGTACAGCGCCTCGGTGCTGGACAAGTCCGGCGCCGAGGTGCGGTCGATCCCGCTGCCGGGCACGCCCAGCCGGGCCCGTGTCTCGGCTTCGGGGCGGATGGTGTCGTGGACGGTGTTCGTCACCGGCGACTCCTACCTCGCCCCCGGCGGCTTCTCGACCAGGACGGGGATCCTGGACCTCGAGACGGGGACGCTCGTGGAGACCCTGGAGGGCCTCACCACGACGATCGACGGCAAGCCCGACGACCGGACGAACGAGAACTACTGGGGCGTCACGTTCGGCGACGACGACAACACCTTCTACGCCACGCTCGGCTCGGGGAACACGACCTGGCTGGTCAAGGGCGACTTCGCGGCCCGCGCGATGGCCACGGTCCGGCAGAGCGCGGAGTGCCCGTCGCTGTCGCCGGACGGCACCCGGGTCGCGTACAAGAAGCGCGGCGGACGTCTGGGCACCTGGCAGCTGTTCGTGCTCGACCTCGCCGCCGGGCGGGAGACCCAGCTGCCCGGCTCCGACGGCGTCGACGACCAGGCGGCCTGGCTCGACAACGACACCCTCGCCTACGCCAAGGCCCGCCAGGGCGGCGCGCCGACGATCTACAGCTCACCCGCCGACGGCTCCGCCGAACCGACCGAACTGGTCCCCACAGCGTCGTCCCCCTCGCCCTAAGAACCAGGGCAAGGGGGACGGCGGGTCGAACCGGGTACTAGCTCGGCCTGGGAATCAGGTTGCCGGAGACCGACTTGTTGTTGGACCACTCGGCGATGCTGGCCGGGTTGTCCACGTGGACCTCGCCGAAGCCGCCCGCGGTCGTGCCGAACTGGTTGTTCTTCACGATCGCGCCACGCTGCGACTCCCCGATACGCAGGATGTAGCCGCCGCCCGCGAGGTAGTTGCCGACGACCTGCAGACCGGACGCTGGGCCGTCCGACATGATGAACACCGCGCCGTTCTGGTGCGTGCCGTCGTATGCCTTGCCGTCCGCGCTGATGTCGATCCGGTTGTAGCGGATGACCAGGTTGTGGCCGCCCCACGCCTGGATGCCGTCGTTGTGCGTGTTGTTCGGGTACGTGCCCGAGCGCAGCATCCCGTGGATGTAGTTCTGCTCGATCGTGGAGTTGCCAGGACCGTTCTGGATGCCGTCCGGTGTGCCCGAGATGTCGCAGCGGATGACGGTCACCGTGCCATCACCGCCGATCGCGCCGTTGCCCCACTGGGGTCCAGGCCACTGGGTGTCCTTGTAGGTGATCGTCGTGTCACGCACGTCGACGTGGCCACTGCCTGCCAGCAGCGTCGTCCAGCTGAAGTGGTTGCCCTCGATGATGGAGTTGCGGATCGTCAGCGTGCCGGTGCCGCTGTACTCGACGCCGCCCTTGACGTACACGCCGTCGAGGGTGACGTCGCCGCCGCCGAAGCGCAGGGCGCCGGAGTTCCACCTGGTGCCCGCGGGCGCGGGGCTGTTGCCGTCGACGACGCGCAGCTTGCTCGCATCGCCGCGGAAGCCGACCTGGCCGGGCTGCGGTGCGGCGCCCGGAGCGGGCGCGCCTGCGGGCGGCGGGGGCT
>DATLIA010000301.1:0-31648 GCA_035540215.1 Actinokineospora sp.
GTACTGCTGGGGCTCGGGCCGGTACTGGGGCTGCTCGTAGGCGGGCTGCTCGTAAGGCTGCTCGTACGGCTGCTGGTACTGGGGCTGCTGCCCGTAACCCTGTTGCCCATAGCCGGGCTGTTCGTAACCCTGCTGTCCGTAGCCCGGCTGGCCCTGCTGCCCGTATCCGGGCTGCTGGTGTCCGCCCTGCTGCCAGTCGGGCTGGTCGCCCGGGCGGTAGGGCTGCTGCGGCTGACCCGACGGTCGATACGGCGGCTGCGACATGCCCGAACCGTACAGTCCCCGCCCCGATTCCGACCACGTGCCGGGCTAGATCCGGGTCAGGTCCATCACCCAGTCGACCTCCCAGGTCACCCCGTCCGCCGAGACCGCCTGCCGGAACCGCGCGGACACCGGCGTGATCCGGTCCCACGTGTGCCGGATCAGCCCGTTCACCTGGGCGAACTCGCCGACGCCGTCCTGGAACCGCCCACTCATCGGCGCCCAGTCCGGTGGCGCGCCCTTGCCGTGCACGACGTTCGACCACACGCCGCTCACCGGGTCGTAGGCGTGGACGTCGACGAAGGCGATCTCCCGCCCGTCGGGGAGGGTCGCCCGCAGCTCGTCCACGACGACCTGGCCATCGAGGTAGGCGGCGCCCTCGTTCCGGCCGGGGAACTCCTCCCACTGTCCGCTGTCCCGGTTGAGCCGCCGGTTCGCCACGTGATTGGTGCCGACGAGGAAGTCGAAGTCCATGCCATGCAGCTTGCCCTGATCCGCCCCGCAGCGGCTGGCGCGTTGTCTTACATCAGATGTTTTGCGAGCAATCGATATCGACCGAACGGCCCTACTCTCGGCGGCACCATTGACAAGACATCCGATGTAACAAGACGATTCCTGAAGTAACACGACGGAGGTCCGGCAATCTCCGAGAATAGTTCGGATGATCTGGAGGATGTCTTGCGTCAACGTCTCGTGGCCATCATGGCCGGAATAGCCTTTGTCATCGGAGGTGTGCTGGCCCCTCCGGCTGCCGCCGCCCCCGGTGACAACCGCGTCTCGGATGACGCGCTCACCGCGCCGCGGACCCAGTGGTGGAAGGACGACCGCTTCGGGATGTTCATCCACTACGGCGTCTACGCCGCCTACAAGGGCCACTACGGCTCGTGTCAGGACGCGGAGTGGATCAAGCGGAACTGCAACGTCCCGTGGAGCGACTACGAGGCGAAGGCGGCGGCGTTCAACCCGGCGTCGTTCGACGCCAAGGAGATCGTGCGGATCGCCAAGCAGGCCGGGCAGAAGTACATCGTGATGACCTCCAAGCATCACGACGGCTTCTCGATGTGGCCGACGGCGGTCAACGACTGGAACATCCGCGACCGGTCGGGCTTCCAGCGCGACCTGCTCGCCGAGTTGGCCACCGAGGCCCGCGCGAACGGGATCAAGTTCGGCCTCTACTACTCCATCTGGGATTGGCACGACCCCGACTACGCCAACAACTTCCCGGCTTACCAGGCGCGGATGAAGGCCCAGCTCAAGGAGTTGGTCGACAACTACGACCCGTCGGTGCTGTGGTTCGACGGCGAGTGGGGCGCGCCGTACAACACCACCTACGGCGAGGACCTGGAGTCCTACGTCCGCGGCCTGTCGTCCTCGGTGATCATCAACAACCGGTCGATCGCGCGCCGCGCCGTCGACGGCGACTACGGCACCCCCGAGCAGAACCTCGCGGACGGCCCGCCGGTCGCGCAGCTCGAAGAGTCCTGCATGACGATCAACGGCACGTGGGGCTACACCGACTGGGACACCAACTACAAAACGCCGACCGAGCTGACTCGCAACCTGTTGAACCTGACCAGCAACAGCGCCAACTTCCTGCTGAACATCGGCCCGACAGAGACCGGCGCGGTCACCGCGGGGCAGGCGAACTCACTCAAGGGCATGGGTGACTGGATGGCCGTCAACAGCCCGGCGGTCTACGGGGCGGGCTATCCAGGGGTCGTCGCGCAGCCGAGCTGGGGCAAGATCACCCGCAAGGGCAACAAGCTCTACCTGGCCGTCTACTCGGGCTGGGGTCAGAAGATCCACGTCACGACGACGTCCCCGGTGACGATCACCGGCGCGCGGGTGCTCGGCAGCCCGCAGACCGTCGCGGTACAGGCGGCGGGCGACGGCTACGACCTCACCCCGTCCGGCGGCGCCACCAACGCCATCGCCACGGTGATCGAGGCCGACATCACGGTGCCCGCCGCGACGGCCGCGGGCAGTGGGACCGGCCTCAAAGCCGAGTTCTGGACCAACAACACCTTCACCGGCACGCCCGCGGTGACCAGGGTCGACCCGACGCTGAACTACGCTTGGCGCGCGGGCGGCTCACCGGCTGCCGGTATCCCGACGGACAACTTCTCGTCGCGCTGGACCGGTTCCATCCAGCCGCGCCGCACGGAGAAGTACACGTTCACCACCGCGTCGGATGACACGGTCCGGGTCTGGGTCGACGGCAAGCTCGTCATCGACAACATGACGCCGCACGCGCCCGAGGTCAACCAGGGCGCCATCACCCTGGCCGCGGGCCGTCGCTACGACATCAAGGTCGAGCACACCGAGAACGGCGGCGAGGCGTACCTGAAGCTGATCTGGGCGAGTCCGAACACCCCGGCCGAGATCGTGCCGAAGAGTCAGCTCTACCCGACGGCGGGCACCACCAAGATCTACAACAGCTCCGTCGCCACCTACACCGGCACGTGGAACGTCAGCTCGAACCGCGGCTTCGGTGACTACGCCGACGACGTCAACTACACGACGACTAACGGCGCGTCGTTCAGCCACACCTTCACGGGCACGGGCGTGGACTACTTCACGGAGACGTACTTCGACGAGGGGCAGATCGACATGTACGTCGACGGCGTCTTCCAGACCACCGTCAACGCCAGTTCCGGGCCGAGGCTCACCCAGCAAGCGGTGTACCGGGCCAGTGGCCTGACGCCGGGCGCGCACACCCTCAAGGGCGTGAAGAAGAACGGGACGTACCTGCTGGTCGACCGGATCGACGTGACCGGTTGACCGAACGCGGCCGTCGGACCACGCGCCCATGGTGGTCCGACGGCCGCGAACTACCCGGTGGGGTCAGGCGTCGAGCAGCTCGGCGAGCAGGCCGCGCACCCGGCGGTCGATGTCGTCGCGGATCGGTCGGACGGCGTCGATGCCTTGGCCCGCCGGGTCTTCCAGCGCCCAGTCGAGGTAGCGCTTGCCGGGGAAGACCGGGCAGGTGTCGCCGCAGCCCATGGTGATGACCACGTCGGCGTCCTCGACGGCGCCATAGGTGAGCTTGGTCGGGATCTCGGCGGTGATGTCGAGCCCGAGCTCGGCCATGGCCTCGGCGGCGGCCGGGTTGACCTTGTCGGCGGGCTCGGACCCCGCGGAGGTGACCCGGACCCGGCCCATCGCGTAGTGCTGCAGCAGCGCGGCGGCCATCTGCGAGCGGCCCGCGTTGTGCACGCAGACGAACAGCACCTCGGGGGTGGTCATTTGTCCTCCGGTTTCAGTACGGCGGCGAGTCCGACGCCGATGGCGGCGCCGACGAGTTGGGCGGCGATGAACGCCGCGACCGACGACGGCGCGATCCCGGCGAACGAGCCGGTGAGCGCACGGCCCACGGTGACGGCCGGGTTGGCGAACGACGTCGACGATGTGAAGAAGTAGGCGCCGAGGATCCACGCCGGAACGAACGCGGCGACCAGGTGCGCCCGGCCGGAGCCGACGAGCAGCTTGATGATCAGCAGCAGCCCCGCGGTGGCCACGGCCTCGCCGATGAGCAGGCCGACGCCCGCGCGCTGCTGTCCGGTCCACTGCACGAGGGTCTGGCTGAACATCGCGTGCGCCAGGATCGTGCCGAGGCAGGCGCCGACCAGCTGCGCGCCGATGTACGCGCCCGCCGACGCCCACGACCTGTTGCCCGCGACGGCGTCGGCGATGGTGACCGCCGGGTTGAAGTGCGCCCCGGAGACCGGGCCGAGTCCGGCGATGAGCACGCCGAGCACGGCGACCGTGGCCAGCGCGTTGCACAGCAGTTGGAGCAGCACCTGACCAGGCGCCAGCGCCTGGCCCATCACACCCGACCCGACCACCGTGGCCACCAGCAGGCCGGTGCCCAAGGCCTCGGCGATCACCTGACGCGGTTCCAGTGGTGCCTTCGCACTGGTGCGCGGCCGTTGGGCCGACTTCGTCCTGCTTGTCACGCGCCGCGCTCCCGGTCATATCGAGAATGGTCGATACGGGAGTCCAACACGTGGTATCGACTACAGTCAATATTATGAGCCAGGACGTGACCGCGGCGACTCGACCGCGCCGGACCAAAGCGCCCGGCGACGCCGACTGCGGCACCGACCCCCTGTGTTGTGTCCCACTCGGTGACGCGGGATTCACCGACGCCGACGCCGAACGGGTCGCGACCGTCCTCAAGGCCATGGGCGACCCGGCCAGGGTTCGGGTGCTGGCACTCATCCGCGCCGCGCCCGCGGCCGAGGTCTGTGTCGGCGAACTCGTCGAACCCCTAGGGCTGAGCCAGCCGACGGTCTCCCACCACTTGCGAGTCATGACCGACGCGGGCCTGCTGCGCCGGGACCGGCGCGGGAGCTGGGTCTGGTACTCGATCAACGGCGACCGGCTGGCCGAGATCAGGGCCCTGCTGGCCTGACCCGCGCATTCGCGGTCAACCCCGTGAATGTGAATTCTGGGAACGGGATCCAAACCCCTATCTTCAGGAATTTTCCCCGACGGCAACCGTATGTACGCCGATTAGCCGGACCAGGCAAAGTCGTGTCCTAATGCGACAGTATTCGTGAGACGCTGTGTCCCATTGGCAGCGTCCGAATGGACGATAGCTAGGCCCGTTTTTTCCGTTTACTGTGCGCTCAGCGAGGTGGAATCGTGCGCAGTCGACAGGGACGTTGCGCCATGTTTCGCGGCTATCGGGGACTCCTCGTCGGGCGCAGACAGATTCTGAACGCGCCTCGAGTAAGGGCTTAACGTCATGCAGTCGGCACGCTTACCCAAATGGACTAACTTGTGGTCTGCGGTATTCGTATCCGCCATTGTGGCCACTGTTGTCGCGGTGCCCACCTCGTCCGCGCAGGGGGCGGCTCCCCTCGCACCCGGCCTGACCCCGGCCGCTGACGCCACCGCGGAGTTCGTCGGCAAGCTCGCACCCGGACTCAGATCGGTCGAGGGCGCGGCCACCGTCTTCGTCGAGCTGGCCAAGAAGTCCGCGGTGGACGCGTTCACCGAGGAGCAGGCGCGTGGCGGCGGCAAGGCGCGGGCCAAGCAGCTCGCCAAGGCCGCTGACCAGGAGGTGAACACCGCCGCGTCGGACGTGGTGGCCGCACTGACCCGCGGCGACGCGGGCGCCAAGCTGCTCGCGGTGACCACCAACGGCATCCCCGGCGCGATCGTCCGCGCCGACATCGAGACCGTCCGCGCGCTCTCGTCGCGTCCCGACGTGGTGGCCATCCGGCCGGTCGCCGAGCACGAGAAGAGCAGCACCAACTCCGTGCAGACCGCGGGCGCCCTCGCCGCGTGGCAGCGCACCGGCCACTTCGGCGACGGTGTCCGGATCGGCATCATCGACGACGGCATCGACTACACCCACGCCGCGTTCGGCGGACCGGGCACAAAGGACGCGTACACCGCGATCGATTCGACCAAAGTCGACAGTGCCTATTTCCCGACCGCGAAGGTCGTCGGCGGAACCGACCTGGTCGGCAACAACTACGACATGTCGGGTGTGGCGGGCTCACCGATCCCGGTGCCGGACCCCAACCCGATTTCATGTGGACACCACGGCACCCACGGCGCCAGCATCATCGCATCTCAGGGCGTCAACGCCGACGGTTCCACATTCACCGGCGACTACTCGAAGCTGACCGGCGAGACGGTCAACAAGATGCGGGTCGGACCGGGTATGGCGCCGCGCGCGCTGCTTTACTCCATCAAGGTCTTCGGCTGCAACGGGCTGACCTCCGCGCTCACCCCCAAGGCGCTGGACTGGGCGCTGGACCCCGACGGCGACGGCGACTTCACCGACAAGCTCGACATCGTCAGCCTCGCCCTGAGCAGCAACTACAACGCCGTGGACGACCCGACCGCCGCGTTCGTGCGCAAGCTCGCCAGCCACGACGTGCTGGCCGTGTTCTCCGCGGGCAACGGCACCGACCTCTACGACGTCGCGGGCTCGCCCGGCAGCCTCGCCACCGAGGCGCTGACCGTGGCCAGCACCCGCGACACCTACTTCCTGCGCGACGCGCTGCGGGTCACCACCCCGAGCGCGCAGGCGGGCATCCGCACCGGCCAGTTCAGCCTGGCCTACGCCTCGATGGACTCCCTCGACCTCAACCGACCGGTCGTGCGGCTCTCCGCCGCGAACGCCAAGGGCTGCGTCGCGTACTCCGCCGAGGACATCGCCAAGGCGGCGGGCAAGTTCGTCTGGCTGGAGTTCGACGACCAGGCCGCGCTCGACGGCCGCGAGTGCGGCTCGGTGGCCAGGGCCAACCTCGCCCAGGCCGCGGGTGTCGCGGGCGTGATCCTCACCGGCACGATGGACCACTTCGTCGCGCGCATCACCGGCAACAAGACCATGCCGATGTTCCAGCTCACCGCCACCACCACCGCGGCGCTGCGCCCGGTGATCGAGGCGGGCCCGCTCGATGTCACGCTGCGCGGGTCCGACCGGGCCAGCGTGCCGACCTATGACGACACGATGTTCGACACCGCCAGCATCTTCACCTCCCGCGGTGTGCGCGGACCGATCGTCAAGCCCGACATCGCCGCCCCCGGCGACACCATCGCCGCGGCGTTCAGCGGCTCCGGCACCGACCGCGCCGTGTTCTCGGGCACCTCGATGTCGGCCCCGCACGCCACCGGCATCACCGCGCTCATCCGCCAGGCCCACCCCGACTGGAACTACGAGGAGGTCAAGGCCGCGGCGATGAACACCGCGCGCCACGACGTCACCGACGGCAAGGGCAAGGTCTTCGCCCCGCAGCGGGTCGGCGCGGGCCGCATCGACGCCGACGCCGCGCTGACCACCAACGTCCTGGCCTACGTCAAGGACGACAAGGGCGCGGTCAGCGCGTCCTTCGGTGTGGTCGAGGCCGCCGAGCCGGTGGCGCTGACCAAGACGGTCAAGGTCGTCAACAAGGGCACCACCCCGGCCGAGTTCGACGTCGCATACCAGGGCATCGTCGACGCGCCTGGCGTGCGGTACGAGGTCTCGCCCAGCCGCGTCCGGGTCGGTTCGCGCGGTGTCGCCGAGGTCAAGGTCACGCTGCGGATCGAGGACCCGGCCGCGCTGCGCAAGGCCATGGACCCGACCATGGAGGCCACCCAGTCCGCCCGTGCCCGCCAGTTCGTCGCCGACGCGTCGGGCCGAGTCCTGCTGACCCCGCGCTCCGGCGCCACGATGCCGCTGCGGGTCCCCGTCGCCGCCTCGCCGAAACCCGCCTCCTCGGTGGCGGTCCCTGGCGAGGTCCGCTTCCGCGGCAGCGACCAGCAGACGGTGCTCAACCTGCACGGCCACGGCATCGACCAGGGTGAGGGCGCGCAGGCGTACCGCTCGCTGGTCAGCCTGTTCGAGCTGCACGGCGAGTCGCCGAAGCTGCCCGCGTGCACCGCGACCGTGGTCACCGGGTGCGTCGTCAACGACACCGCCCGCGGCGGCGACCTGCGCTACGTGGGCGCCACGACCACTGCTCCGCTGGCCCGCGCACAGGGCAAGCCGGAGACCGCGCTGCTGGCCTTCGGTCTGGCGACGTGGGGCGACTGGGCCAACATCGGCAGCAACACGATCCCGTTCGTGCGGATCGACACCACCGGTGACGGGGTGGCCGACTTCGAGTCGTCGGTGACCAAGGCCCGCGGCACCGACGTGACCCTGGTCAACACCGTCGACCTGCGCAAGCCGGTCCCCGGCGGGTTCACCTCGGTCGACGTGCAGCCGGTCAACGGTCGCTACGGCGACACCGACACGAACGTGTTCGACACCAACGTCGTTGTCCTGCCGGTGCGTCTTGCCGCGCTCGGCATCGACCCGGCCGCCGCGTCGCACCGGATCACCTACACCGCTGGGGTGACCGGCTTCTACAAGACGCCGGGCAGCTCGGCGATCGACCGGATCGACACGCCGATGGCCTTCGACGTGCTGTCGCCCGCGTACTGGGTGCAGGGCGGCGGCGACCCGGCGCTGACCTACCTGGCCCGGCCGGGCACCGCGCTGGTGGTCAACCGGGCGGCCGCGGCCGGTCCGAGCAAGCTGCTCGCGCTGTTCCACCACAACGCCGCCGGTTCGCGGGCGAAGGTGGTCAAGGTGAACGCCGCTCAGATCGGCGCCTCGGAGTAAGCCCCACCGCTTGCCGTCGGACCCCGCTAGGGCGGGGTCCGACGGCGAGCCGAGTGCGGATGTGACTCGCCGGACGGGGAGCGACGAGGAGACGAGCGCGATGACACGGCCCAACCCTGGAGGTCCGACACCGGACGTCGAGTTCCTCCTGCTGGGCGAGATCGACGTCAGGATCGGTGGTGCGCGGTGGCGACACCCGTCGCGCAAGCCGCGCAGGCTGCTGGCCGCACTGCTGCTCGAACCGGGACGGCTGGTTTCCCGAAGCAGGCTGGTGGACGTGGTGTGGGACGGCGAGCCGCCGAAGTCGGCACTCGGCGCGATCCAGGTCTATGTGTCGCAGCTGCGGGCCGCACTGCCCAATGTGGACCTGACCTTCCGCGGTGACGGCTATGTCCTCGACGTGGATCCGGAATCCGTTGACCTGTACCGCTTCCGTGCCCTGGTCGCGCGGGCCGACCGGGTGGATCCGGCCGCGGGGATAGCTCTGCTCCGGCAGGCCCTCGGTCTGTTCCGCGGTGTCCCGCTGTCGGGGATCGGCTCGGAACTGCTGCACCGCGAGGTCGAACCGGTGATCGCCGAGGAGCGGATGGCGGCCTGGGAGACCCTCAACGACTTGGAACTGCGCCTGGGCGGCACCGCCGACCTGGTGCCCAGACTCGTCCAGCTCACCACGGAGAACCCGCTGCGGGAACGGTTCCACGAGCAGCTGATGCTCGCCCAGGCCCGCGAGGGCCGCGGCGCGGAAGCGTCGGAAACCTTTCTGCGCGCCAGAAAGCTGCTGCGCGAAGAACTCGGGGTCGATCCCGGCGAGGGGCTGCAGGCCGCCCACCGGCAGGTGATCGGCGACCGCGCCGAACCGGCTCGCGCCCCCGCCCGCCCCGGTCCGAACATGCTTCCGCGCGACTTGGCCGATTTCACCGGCCGTCAGCGTGAGGTCGCCCGCGTCGAGCAGATCGCCCGCGCGGGCGGCGGGGGCTCGACGGTGGTCCTGCTGACCGGCATGGCCGGTGTCGGCAAGACAGCCTTGGCGGTGCATCTGGCCTACCGTCTGCGCTCGCTCTTTGGTGACGGCCAGCTGTTCATCGACATGCACGGCTACACACCGGACCGCGCCCCGGTACCGACCGCCGACGCGCTTGGCCTGATGCTCAGAATGCTCGGCGCCGCCGATGTCCCAGCCGACCCGGTGCTGGGTGCGGCTCGGTGGCGGGCGGCGCTGGCGTCGCGGCGGATGGTCGTGATCCTGGACAACGCGGTCGACGCGGGCCAGATCCTGCCGCTGCTTCCTGGCGACTCGCCGAGCCTGGCCATCGTCACCAGCCGCACGACCCTGGCGGGCGTCGACGGCGCGCACACCATTCCGCTGGACGTCCTGAGCACGTCCGAGGCGATCGAACTGTTCACCCGCATCGTCGGGGACGCCGCCGTCGAGGCAGGTGTGGACTCGGTGTCCCAGGTGGTTCGGCTCTGTGGTCGGCTGCCGTTGGCCATCCGGCTGGCCGCGTCGCGCTTGCGGCAGCGCCCCACCTGGCCGGTGCAGGAACTGGTGCTGCGCTTGGATAAACGCGTGCGGCTGGATGAGCTCTCGGTGGGGAACCGGAGCGTCGACCGGGCTTTCGGTGCGTCGTATCAGGCGTTGTCCGACCATGAGAAGCGAGTGTTCCGGCTGCTGAGCCTGGTGCCGGGGCGGGACGTGGACGTGCAGGGGGTGGCGGCGCTGATCGACGCGACGCCGGAGGCCGCCGGGATCGTGCTGGAGAGCCTGCTCGACCGGAACCTGGTCGAGCAACGGCGAAGACACCGGTTTCAGATGCACGACCTGGTTCGCCAGTACTCAGGGATGATCAGCCGCGCGGTTGATCCGATGGTGGATTGCGAGGCCGCGGTGGGCCGACTGGTGGAGCACTACCTGTCACACGCGGGCGCGGCGTTGAACACCGTCGCGGCGCACCGGTTCCAGACGGGCGGGACCCCGGTGCCCAGGTTCGCCGACCCGGACAGCGCCAGGGAGTGGCTGGCGACGGAGAGACCCAACCTGAACGCCGCCGCTCGGCTGTCGGCGTTCGGGATAGACGAGGAGCAGCGGGCGCTGCTGGTGGAGATCGTGCGGCTGTCGGCGCCGATCCAGCTCATCTCGTGGCCGGGGGCGGTCGTCGGGTAGTCGTTGCCAGCAAGGCTTGTCTGACGTCTTTCGTCCGGTGGTCAACTAAAGAAGGTTGTAACTCGATCGACTTTTGGTTGACACGCGCCATTAGTCGCTTTACCGTTCCAGGAACCCGGGTACCGCGAACGCTCTTTCCAACCCCTGCTTGTGAAAGGTCGCGTCCCATGCGTGTCCGAATACCGTCTTTGGCGTGCGCTGTGTTGCTCGCCATGGCGTCGGTCTCCGCTCTCGCCCCCACCGCCTCCGCCGCCATCGATCCCGCCGACTTCGACCGAGTCGAACTCGCCCGCGGCTCCGCCGACACCGGCGAGCCGATCTCGATGGCCCTGCTCCCGGACGACTCCGTGCTGCACACCGCGCGCGATGGCAAGCTCCGCCGCACCGACAACGCCGGGGCCACCACGGTCATCGGCACGCTGCAGGTCTACAGCCACGACGAGGAAGGCCTGCAGGGCGTCGGCGTCGACCCGGGGTTCGCCACGAACCGGGCCATCTACCTGTTCTACGCGCCCAAGCTCAGCACCCCGACCGGGGACGCGCCGGTCACCGGCACAGCGTCCACATGGGACACCTGGCGCGGCGTGAACCGCTTGTCCCGCTTCACTCTGAACACCGACTGGACGCTGAACGCGGCCAGTGAGAAGACCGTCCTGGATGTCCCGGCCGACCGCGGGATCTGCTGCCACGTCGGTGGCGACATCGATTTCGACGCCGCGGGCAACCTCTACCTGAGCACGGGCGACGACAGCAACCCGTTCCAGTCCAGTGGGTACAGCCCCCTCGACGAGCGCGCCGACCGCAACCCGGCGTTCGACGCCCAGCGCACCTCCGGGAACACCAACGACCTGCGTGGCAAGGTTCTGCGCATCAAGGTCGCCGCCGACGGGACCTACACCGTTCCGTCCGGCAACCTGTTCGCGCCGGGGACCGCTGGGACGCGGGCGGAGATCTACGCGATGGGCTTCCGCAATCCCTACCGGATGACCGTCGACAAGGCGACCGGCGCGGTGTACCTGGGCGACTACGGCCCGGACGCCGGGTCGGCCAGTGCCGATCGCGGGCCTGCCGGGCAGGTCGAGTTCAACCGGATCACGTCCGCGGGCAACTACGGCTGGCCGTACTGCACCGGGACGAACAGCGCGGCGGAGACCTACACCGAGTTCGATTTCGCGACCAACACCGCCGGGGCGAAATTCAACTGCGCGGGCGGTGCGACGAACAACTCCTTCCGCAACACGGGCAAGGCGACGCTGCCCGCCGCGCGGTCCAGTTGGATCCGCTACGGCGGTGACGCGGGCACCCCGCCGGAGTTCGGCACCGGCTCGGAGTCGCCGATGGGCGGGGCGGTCTACCGCTACGACGCGGCGTCCACGTCGGCGACCAAGTTCCCGCAGAGCTTCGACGGGCACTTCCTCGCCGCCGAGTTCGGCCGCCGCTGGATCAAGGACATCGCGGTCAACACCGACGGCTCGCCCGGCACGATCCAGGCGTTCCCATGGACCGGCACGCAGATCATCGACACCGCGTTCGGCCGCAACGGCTCGCTCTACGTCCTCGACTACGGCACCGGCTACTTCAGCGGTGACGCGAACTCCGCCGTCTACCGCATCGACTACATCGGTGGCGGCAACCGCGCCCCGGTGGCGCGGGCGTCGGCCGGCCCGACGACCGGGCAGGCACCTCTGGCGGTGAACTTCTCGTCGGCGGGGTCGAGCGACCCCGAAGGCTCGGCACTGACCTACCGGTGGACCTTCGGCGACGGCACCACGAGCACCGCGGCCAACCCGTCGCACACCTTCGCCGCGAACGGCGTCTACACGGTCGAACTCACCGTCACCGACACGGCCGGGGCGACGGGTACCGCGAACGTGCAGATCACCGTCGGCAACACCGCGCCGACCGTGCGCCTCGATGTGCCGGTCAACGGCACGTCCTTCGCCTATGGCAACACCCTGCCCTTCCGGATCACGGTCTCCGATCCGGAGGACGGCGCGATCGACTGCGCCAAGGTGAAGCTCACCTACGGCATCGGCCACGACAGCCACGGCCACGTCGTCACCACCCGCACCGGCTGCACCGGGTCGATCACCATCCCGGTCGACGGCGAGCACGACGACGCCGCGAACGTCTTCGGGGCGTGGGACGCCGAGTACACCGACAACGGCGGGCTGACCACGCATGGCAAGGCGGTCACCCAGCCCCGGCACCGGCAGGCCGAGCACTACAGCGAGTCCGCAGGCATCGGCAAGTACGCGAAGCCGGAGGCCGAGGGTGGTTACACCGTCGGTGGAATCGAGAACGGCGACTGGATCTCGTTCACCCCGTACGCCCTCACCGGCGTCCCCGGCTTCACCGCCAAGGTGTCCTCCGCGGGCGCGGGCGGCACGCTGCAGGTCCGGGCGGGTTCCCCGACCGGCACCGTGCTGGGCTCGGCGACCGTGCCGGTCACGGGTGGCTGGAACGTGTTCACCACCGTGTCGGGATCGCTCGCGGGCGCACCGGCCGGGACCACCACGCTGTACCTGACCTTCGCGGGCGGGGCGGGCGCGCTGTTCGACGTCGACTCGTTCACCTTGGCCGCGGCCGGGCCTGTGCTCGGCGTCGGCGACAAGTGCGTCGACGTCGCGGGCGGAGCGACCGGCGACGGGACGAAGGTCCAGCTCTGGTCGTGCAACGGCACCGGCTCCCAGACCTGGGCACCGTCCGGCCAGACGTTCCGCGCGTTGGGCAAGTGCCTTGACGTGGCGGGCGCTGGGACGGCGAACCTCACGAAGGTCCAGCTGTGGATGTGCAACGGCACGGGCGCGCAGAACTGGACCGCCGGGGCCAACGGGTCGCTGGTGAACCCGAACTCCGGCAAGTGCCTTGATGCCACGGGCGGCAGTTCGGCCGACGGCACCCAACTGATCATCTACACCTGCACGGGCTCCGCGAACCAGAGGTGGACCACGCCATGACGACATCACGACGCACGACACTCGCCGCGGTGGCGGTCACCGTCGCCGCGATCACGACACCGACCCAGGCCCAGGCCGCCGACACCGCCTACGACGTCCTTGTCTTCAGCAAGACCGCCGGATTCCGGCACAGCTCGATCGGCGCTGGCATCCAGGCGGTCCAGAATCTCGGCGCGGCCAACAACTTCACCGTGACCGCTACCGAGGACGCGACGAAGTTCACCACGGCGAACCTGGCCCAGTACGAGGCGGTGGTGTTCCTCAGCACCACCGGTGACGTCCTCGACGCCACGCAGCAGGCGGCGTTCGAGAACTACATCAAGGCGGGCGGCGGTTACGTGGGTGTCCACGCCGCGGCCGACACCGAGTACAACTGGCCCTTCTACGGCGAGTTGGTCGGCGGGTACTTCGACTCCCACCCGGCGCAGCAGACCGCGACGGTCAAAGTGGAGGGTCGTGGCACGGTAGCGACCGCCCACCTTCCGGCGAACTGGTCCCGCTTCGACGAGTGGTACAACTACAAGACCAACCCTCGCTCGTCGGCGCGTGTGTTGGCGACCCTGGACGAGTCGAGCTACACCGGCGGCAACATGGGCGCCGACCACCCGCACGTGTGGTGCAAGAACTACCAGGGTGGGCGCTCGTTCTACTTGGGTGGCGGGCACACCGACGCCTCCTTCACCGAGTCGGACTTCACCAAGACGCTGCTGGGCGGGATCCGGTACGCCGGCGGCCGGGCGAAGATCGACTGCCGTCCGGAGACGGGGTACACGCCGCTGTTCAACGGCTCGACCACCGGTTGGTCGCAGGCTGGGCCGGGTTCGTTCACCAACACCGACGCCACATTGACCAGCACGGGCGGCATGGGTCTGTTCTGGTACAGCGGAAAGCAGTACACGTCGTACTCGCTAAAGCTGGATTGGAAGATGGCAGGCGACGACAACTCCGGTGTCTTCATCGGCTTCCCGCCGTCGTCGGACCCGTGGTCGGCGGTCAACAACGGCTACGAGATCCAGATCGATGCCACCGACGACGCGGCCCACACCACCGGCGCGGTCTACGGATTCAAGTCCGCGGACACCGCCGCCCGCGACGCCGCGCTGAACCCGGCGGGCGAGTGGAACGGCTACGAGATCCTGGTCGAGGGTGAGCGGGTCCGGATCTACCTGAACGGCGTGCTGGTGAACGACTTCACCAACGCCGACCCGGTGCGGTCGCTCGCGGGCCACATCGGTCTGCAGAACCACGGGACCGGCGATGACGTGTCCTTCAGGAATATCCGGATCAAGGAACTCGGCTCCGTTCCAGTGGGCACGACCGTCCAGGCCGAACAGTTCACCACGGCGAGCGGGGTCCAGGCGTTCACCAAAGCCGGTGCACACAATGGACAGACGCTCGGCTACATCGACGCGGGTGACTGGGCGGCGTACGCGGGGATGGACCTGACCGGGGCGAGCACCTTCAAAGCCCGGGTGGTCTCCGGCGGTGCGGGCGGCACGATCCAGGTGCGGGCCGACTCGGCGACCGGCGCGGTGCTGGGTTCGGTCGCGGTGCCCAACACCGGGGGCTGGACCACGTACGCCGATGTCCAGGGGACGCTGTCCGGAGTCCCGAGCGGAGTCCACACATTGCATCTGACCTTCACCGGGACGGGCGGCGGGCTCTTCGACGTCGACGACTTCAGCGTCGCGGCGCCCAGTGCAGGCTCGATCGTCGGCGTCGGCGGCAAGTGCGTCGACATCGCCGGTGCCGCGACCGCGGACGGGACCAAGGTCCAGCTGTGGACGTGCACCGGCGGGGCGGCCCAGAGCTGGGCGCGGTCCGGTCAGTCGTGGCGTGCGCTGGGCAAGTGCCTTGACGTGGCGGGTGCCGGAACGGCGAACCTCACCAAGGTCCAGCTGTGGACGTGCAACGGCTCGGGCGCGCAGAACTGGACCGCCGGGGCAAACGGGTCGCTGGTGAACCCGAACTCCGGCAAGTGTCTGGACGCCACCGGCGGCAGCTCCGCCGACGGCACCCAGTTGATCATCTACACCTGCTCGGGCGGCGCCAACCAGAGGTGGACCACCCCGCAGTAAGCCAGCGGCGGGACCCGGTGCGGCGCGCCCGGGTCCCGCTGCTTTCAATTCCAGTGTCAGTGCTGCTCAGTCCGTCAAGGCAGCGCGAGGTCGGCGGCCTGGGTGATCGTCGCGGCCAGTGGGCGGTCCCGGTCGAGCGGGGGAATGGCTGAGCGCAGCTCGGCCCACAGGCCGTCTTCGGTTGTGGCGCCTGACAGGTGGGTCAGCTGGGTCGTCGCCAGTAGGAGCGACCCGGCTATCCAGCGCAGTCTGGTCAGGATCTCCGCGACCGTGTTCGCGCCGTTGAGCGCCATCGGCGTGTGGTCCTGGTTCTCCAGGTTCGTCGGGATCGACGTCATCGAGGCCGGGTAGCCGAGCTGTCGGATCCGCGAAAGGTGCGACGACGCCGCGATCTGCACGCCTGCCAACCCGCTGTCCCCACCCGGATTCGGCGTCAGCAGCGGTGGGAGACCGCCGTTCGACGACGGGTCGACCAGCAGCGCGAGCTGCCGTTCCATCAGCAGCGCCACCTGGTGGGCGCACGACGCGTGCATGTCGCTGACCAGCCCGACCGGCGCCGCGTGGAAGTTGCCGCCGTGGTGCACAAGGCCGTCCGCGACAACAGGATTGTCCGTGCAGCCCTCGGCCTCGAGCGCCAGGAAGTCGCCCTGGGTGCGCAGCTGGTCCAGCACGGCGCCGAGAACCTGTGGGGCGCAACGCAACGAGTAGCGCTCTTGCAGCGACCTGCCTGCTGACCGCTGGTGCCCTACCGGCAGTTCGGCGCGGATGGACTCCGCTGCCTGGAGCTGGCCCGTCTGGTTGCGCACCCGATTGAGCGGTTCTCCGTAGGGCGAGGGGTCGGCGCCGAGCAGGGTGGTGATCCGGCCGGTGATCCGGGCGGCGAGACGGGTCAGGTCGAGGAGGGTCTGATGGTTGTGCATGGCCACCGCCAGGCAAGCGCTTGAGCCGTTGACGAAGGCCAAGGCGAGCCGGGCTTCCCAGACGACAGGCGACAACCCCAACCGGGACAACGACTCCGCCGCCGGGATCTGCTCCGATCCGGCCCAGGCGAGTTGCGAGGAGTCGCCCGATGCGGCCAGGGCGGCGTGGGCCAGCGGGACCAGGTCGCCGCTGGCGCTGAGGCTGCCGTCGCGTGGGACCACTGGGGTGAAGCCCGCGTTCCATTGGGCGGCAAGGTGTTGCCAGGCCGCCGGGTCGATGCCGGAGTGCCCCGCCGACATCCCGCGCAGCCGCAGCCAGCCCATCGTCCTGGTCACCCGCGCGGGCAGGGGCTCGCCCTGGCCGACGGCGAGGTGGCGGATCAGGCCAAGGCCCTGACGTCGTGGATCCGCGTCGGCCGGGTAGTCGACGAGCGGGCCGAAGCCGCGGGTCAGGCCGTACACCTCGCCGTCGTGGGCGGTCAGGACCTTGTGGCTGTCGGTCATCCGGGCGCGCTGGGCCGGGGTCGCGACGAGACGGCTTGTCCAGGCGCTTTCGTCCAACAGGTGGTTCATCGGCTCGGCAGCAGCTCCATGCGATGGACCAGCCTGGGTGCCGGATTGTCGCCTCGAACCTCGGCCAGCCGCGTGCGGATGTCTGCCGGGGTAAGGGTTTCGCTGGTGTAGTACAGGTCGTAGTGCTCACCGCGGATCTGGTCGACGACCGGAACACACTCGACCTCGACCTGGGCCGTGACGCGCACCAGGGACTCGATGGCGGACAGGTCACACCGCTTGCCGTTGACCTTGACCAGCCTGCCCGCGCGGCCGAGGTGCCGGAACGTGCGCGGCCCGGTCGGCGTGATCAAGTCGGGCATCAGCCAGGAACCTGGCGGTCGAGCCATGTCGTGGCGCCTGCCGATCCGGGGGCCGCGGACGTGCAGGCGGTCCGGGTCGGCGACCTGGTCGACGTCGGGCAGCAGGGTCCATTCCGTCTGGTGCCGCTCGACCGGGTCGATGCGACGGGTCGCGACCGCACCGGTCTCGGTGGATCCGAGCAGCTCGATGCCCGCGAGTCCGGGCAGGGCCGCCGCGACGTCGTAGCAGGACAGGGTCGTGCGGGCCGTGCTGTGGGTGGCCACGACCCGGCGTTCGGCGAGGGTGGGCAGGTGCCTGCGTAAGAGCGACCATGTCGAGGGCACACACACGATCAGAACGTCGGTCGCGAGCGTGGGCAGGGTCAGCGGGTCGTCCCAGGCCGGGACCACGTCGACACCCAGGAGGCGGGGGAGTTCCACGCCGAACAGGCGGCCGTAGAGGTGGTGCGGCGGGGCGAACGAGACGACCTGCTCGACCGTGCCGACCAGCTCGGCGAGTAAGTGGGTTTCGGCGGCCAGTTGGTCCTGCGTCCGGAACCAGGTCACCGGGTCGCCGGTTGTGCCCGATGTGGCGAACGGTACGTCGATGCTCATCGGGGGCCGCCCAGTACGGCGGCGTCCTCCAGCCGGTCGCCGACGAAGGTGAGCATCCGGTCGACCGAGCCGAACCAGTGCCGGACGTCGTCGGCGACCATGTCGACCTCGACGCCGAACTCCTCCTCGACGGCGGTGATGCACTCCATCGCGGTGAGGCTGTCGTAGCCGTCGCCGAGGGCGTCGCGGAGGTCGGCGTCGTCGGGGACGCCCGCGAAGCCCTCGCCGAGCCGGGTGGTGAGCACGGTGCGCAGCCGCGTCCGGAGCGATTCCTCGGTCATGGTGTCCCTTCCTTGGCGAGCAGGTCGGTGCGCCGCAGCGGACCGGCCGCGGCGACGTAGACCTCGCTCGGTGGTGTGGTGCGGAATTCGAGGTAGAAGAACGCCGTGCGCTCGGTCAGGCCGAGTGTCGCGGCGATGTGCGCGGCCAGTTCG
Organism: Actinokineospora sp.; assembly: GCA_035540215.1. Lineage (GTDB taxonomy): Bacteria > Actinomycetota > Actinomycetes > Mycobacteriales > Pseudonocardiaceae > Actinokineospora. Next base: position 18,394 of record DATLIA010000301.1, read on the forward strand.
GCCCGGAACGCCTCGTCGCGCTGGGGGCCGACGCAGACCGTCACCGACGCGTGGTGCAGTTCGCCCGCGGTGGCCGGCAGGGCGTCGACTGGCCAGCCGCCGGTGAAGACCAGGCTGTCGTCGGCGACCTCGAACCGGACGACGACGTGCCCCGCGGCGATGTCCCGCTCGGTCAGCCACCGGGTGATCCGCAGCGCGATGGCCCGGCGCCGTGACCCGGTCAGCGGCGCGGTGGCGATGGTGATCGTGGGCATGTTCGTCCTCAGGGCGGTGCTGGGCTCAGGACAGGGCGAGTGCGGGCAGGTCGGCGCGGGCACCGGCGACGCGGGCGGTCAGCAGGGTTCCGGCGCAGTCGGCCAGTGGCCCACCCGCGTCCGGGGCCAGCGGGGTCCACGCCGTGCCGCCGGAGCGGTCGACGCTGCGCAGGAACCGTCCGGCGTGCTCGGTGTCCACCGGCAGCCCCGCCCGGTCGGCGGCCAGCACCGACTCGAAGGTCGACAGCAGGTCCGGCAGCCGGTTGCCCTCGTTGGCGAACCCGCCGCCGCGCACCCGGTGCCGGTCGAGCAGGTCGGCCACCGCGACGTCCTCGCCCAGCGCGGACAGCACGCGTGCGGCTTGCAGGCCCGCGCGCAGCGTCGGTCCGGCGCCGGGGACGTTGCCGTGTCCCGCGCCCGCGGCGCAGGACCGTACGAACATGCCCAACCGGTTTGTGTCCACAGTGGACGCAGGGCTGACGTTGAGCAGGCGCATGATCTCCACCGCCGACGACGTGGAGACCATGTCGGACCCGCGGCCTTCCCATGAGCCGAAGCCGCCGTCCGGGTTCTGCAGGTCGCCGATCCAGCGGGCGATCTTGGCCCGCGCGGCCGGATCGTCGCCGAACGCGCCCGCGGCCAGCGCCCACAGCGTGCAGCGGACCTCGCTGCCGCGCCCTGGCATGTACATGATCCCGCCCTCGTTGGGCATCTGGCAGTGTTCGAGCCAGCGCCGCAGCTCCGTGCGGCGGCTCGCGTCGAGGTCGCCGGACAGCACTAGCGCGGACGTGGTGAGCGCGTCGGCGGCGGAGCCAGGTTCGCGGTAGGTGAAGCCGCCGCCCTGGCAGGCCAGCTCAGCCAGGCGCGCGGCGACCGCGTCGGCCACCGGTTCGAGCGGGACGTCGAGCAGCCGCAGCGAGCCGATCGCGCAGAACGATGCCCAGACGTCCTCTACGTCGTAGCCCGACCAGCGGACGAACGCGCCGGTCGCGCCGCGCAGACCCATGATCCAGTCGACGCAGCCAGCCGGGTCGACTGGCGCGGCGCCGAGCGCGGCCAGCGCGCCGACGGCCCGATACGTGGCCCACAGGCACGGCACGTCAGCGGACTCGGCGAACCGGAAGCCGCCGACCGGGTCCTGCTGGCGGCGCAGCCAGGCCACCAGCTTGGGCACGTCCCACGGCGGCGGCTCGGCCGACCCGGCCGCGAGCGCGCGCCACGCCATCACGCCGTAGTAGCAGGCGCGGACGTCGACGTTGCCGCGGTCGGCGTCCGACGGCGTCCAGCACAGCCCGCCTTCATCACACTGCAGCGACCGCAGCCAGGCCGACAGCGCGGCCGGGTCCGGCACGGCCTCGGCGCAGACGGCGGTGACCGTGCGGGTGGAGAAGTGCGTCGCCCAGACGTCCGGGTGCTGGCCGGGCAGCATCCCGTAGGCCTGCCCCGACCACGTCCCGCGCAGCCACGCCGCAGTCTTCGCCGTGCGGGCCGGTTCGGCGCCGATGTCCTTGAGTGCCTGGGTGCAGTAGAAGGTCGCCCACGCGTCGGACACCATGCCCTTGGTCCACGCGTAGCCGCCGTCGGAGTTCTGCCTCGACCGCAGGTAGTCGACCGTGCCGTCGAGGTTGACCAGGTCGCCGACCCGGCCCAGCCAGGCCATGGTGCGGGTCGCGGCGTAGGTGCACCACAGGTCGGCCTCTCCGGTGCCGACCCCGGCGCTGGTTTCGGTCGGGAACTCCATCACGCGTTCTCCAGAATCCGGATGTTGGAGCGCTTCCAGCTCTTCTGCGACGCGCCGCTCTTGGTGTTGCCGGGCAGCGTGTTGACGAACGCGACCTGGTCCCACCGCACGTCGAGCTGGTCGACTGACGCCTGCTGCAGTGCCTCGGCCTGCGCCGGTTCGGCCGCGCGGGCGGCGTCGACATCGCGTTCGAGTAGCAGCCGGGCGAATCCGCCAGCCGCGTCGATCTCGATCAGGTAGCCGGTGGCGTCGGTCGAGCCGTAGACGACCTCCTCGACGCCGCGCGGTGCCAGCGGCACGCCGCGCACGCTGAGCCCGTCGCTGACCCGGCCGTGCACGGTGACCAGCGGCGTCGCGCGGCCGCACGGGCAGTCCGCGCCGATGGAAACGGTGTCGCCGGTGTTGAGGCGCAGGAGCGGACGTGCGTACGCGTTGAGCGGGGTGACCACCAGTTGGCCCTCGGTGGCCTGGTCGATCGGCACGAGCCCGGTCGGGGTGGCCAACTCGAAGTACGTCGCGGCCGGGAGCAGGTGCTGACCGCCCGCCGCGCAGGTGCTCGCCAGCGTCCCGGTCTCGGTGCTGCCGTAGCTCGCGTCGAACGCCGACGCACCCCACCAGCGGCCGAGCCTGCCGCGGAACGGCGCGGTGTTGACCTCGCCGAGCAGCATCATGGCGCGCACGTCCGTGCTGAGCTCGGCGAGGATTCCGCGCTGCTTGACCAGCCGGGTCCACTGCAATGCGACGCCGGGGGCGAGGAACACCGCGGTCGGCCGGAACGCCCGCCAGAGCTGGATGAGCCGGTCCCAGTCGCAGATGCCCGTGGCGAACGGGTAGGCGCGGACGTGGGCGATGCCGAGGTAGTCGCACACCTGCGAGACCAGGTCGCCGACCGGGACGACGTCGGAGGGCAGCAGGCTGATCACCCGGTCCCCGCGGCCGATCACCGACTCCCACGCGTGCGCGACGGACACCGTGTTCCAGATGATGTCCTCGGCCAGACGCGGGGTCGGCGTCGGCACGCCGGTGCTGCCGGTCGTCTCGTAGTACCGCAGGCCGCCGCCGGGGCCGACCGTGGCGAAGTCGAGCGGGTCCGCCTTGAGCGCCTCGCGCGGGGTCACGGGCTGGGCGTCGAACGCGGCGGGGGAGTACTCGCCGAGACCGGCGTAGGCCGTCGTGCGCGCCGCCCTGGCCCACACCTCGGCCAGCTTCCGGTGGTAGAAACCCGGGTCCGGGGTCGTGCCGGAATGGTTCCCGATCTCCTCGCGCGCGGCGCGCAGAATGGCCGCGCGGTCTTCGTGGTGCCAGATCATGCAATCCCCCGACAGATCGATTCGGCGGTCGTGTCCACGGCGACGCTAACAGCGCCCGGAACGGGCGGTCTATTGCGATTAAGAACTTTTGACCGACTTATTGTCCGATTTGTGGCGAATTTAAGCGTTCGTTAAGTGCGATGGCCGAGTCTGGGTGCGTCATGCCGCGATGTGACGCTGGACCAGCGGGAAGAATGGGTGGCCACATGGCTCGTCGGCGAATTCTCTATGTCTTCCCCGACCGCAGCTCGGAGTTGCTGCGTCGGTATGAGGAAGGCGAGTTCTGGGTCGACTACAAGGCCGCGGCCGATCGGGTCGGCCTTGATTTCGGCGTGGCCGCGCCCGACCATATCGCTATTGGCCACGACGGTGTCGCCTATTGGCGGGGCGAGGCATTGTCGCCCGACCGCGACATTATCGTCTATGGCGTGCGGACCGGGCCGACGCACAAGGTCGACCTGTGGACCGGCCTGTCGCTGCTGCTGTCGCTGCGCTCGCTCGGCTTCTGGCTGCCGATCCCGCTGGACGCGGCGATGCTGCTCAACGACAAGTACGCCACGGTGGCCGCGTTCGCCGACTCGCCGATCCCGCCGATCCCGACCGCGCGGATCACCGCCGACCGCGACGTGCACCGCTTCGACACCACGCCGCTGGTGCCGGACGAGTGGTTCCCGGTCTTCCTCAAACCCACTTCGTGGAGCGGGGGACAGGGCTGCGTGCCGTGCGCCGACCGGTCTACTTTGGACTCGCTGTTGGGGCTGGCGTCGGGCAGCGCGACCGGGGTGGTCGTCCAGCCGCAGCTACCCGAGGTGGTCAGCGACATCCGGGTCGTCGCGGTGGACACGGAGATCGTCGCGATCCTCGACCGCAGGCCGCGCAAGGGCTCGCACGTGGCGAATGTGACCCGCGGTGGCTCGTTCTCCGTGCGCGACACCATCGATTCGCGGGTGAACGACCTGATCAAGCTCGTCACCGACCGCCTCGACCTGTCCTACGTCTGCATCGACCTGTTGGAGACGGCGAACGGCGACCTGTGGCTGTCCGAGTTGGAGGCTGACGGCGCTGTTTCCCGGCTGCTGTGCCCGGAGGACCTGCTCTACCACGTGATCGGCACCCGGTTCAGCGCCTACGAGCGGCACTTGGACGCGGCCCGATGAGCGAGCTTGCGAGCGAGTCATCAACACAGTGCCTTCGCGAGTGGAGTCGCCGACCTTGGGAGGCGGCCGCATGAGCACCGCCGCCGCCACTAGCTATCTCGATCAGACCCTTGGCGGTGTTGGCCACACGTCGGTGCCGCTGCTGCTCGGCGGTGTCGTCGGGCGGGACGAGGCCATCGCCGACGCGGGCCTGAGCCGTGACGAGTGGCGTGCCGCGCGTCGCCGCTGGGCCGCCGACGCCGACCGGCTCACCCGGGCGATGACCTGGGTCGACCCGTACGTCGACCACGCCGAGGTCACCATCTCGATCAAGGACACCGTCGACGTCGCGGGCATGCCGACCGGGCTCGGCCACCTGACCCACCGGCACTACCCGCCGACCAGCGCCGACGTCGTGCGCCAGGTCCAGGCGCTCGGACTGGCCGTGGTGGGCAAGGCCTACGCCACCGAGCTGAACATCGGCCCGCCCGAGGTCGCGGTCAACCCCGCCTTCCCCGACTTGTCGCCAGGCGGGTCCAGCACCGGATCGGCCGTGTCGGTTGCCGCCGGGATCAGCGACTTCGCGCTGTCGACCGACGTGCTCGGCTCGACCCGCTGGCCCGCCACGAACTGCGGCGTCGCGGGCCTGCGCACCACGTGGGACCCGACCCGGCTGACCGGCGTGCTCCCGGTCTCGCCGAGCCAGGACGCGCTGGGCTTCATGGCGCGGACCGTGGCCGACCTTGGCTGGCTGTGGCAGCGTTTCCAGCCGTCGCCGCCGATCGACCGGCCGCTGGTCATCGCCACCGTGGCCAACGCGTCGACCTGTCTCCCGATGATCGCCGACGCCCTGCGCCGCGCGGCGGACACGGTGCGGGACTTGGGTTTCACCGTGACGGAGATCGAGCTGCCCGAGCGGTCCTGGGCAGTCCGTGAGCTGGCGTGGGAGCTGTGCGCGGCGGATGTGGCCGAGGTGGTGGCCGAGGTCGAGTCCCGGATGGGCCTGTCGATCTCCGCGCCCGCCCGCGCCTCGTTGCGCCCACCGGTCGATCCCGCGCGCCGCGCCGAGCTGATGGCCGCGCGGACCGCGTTCGCCGCCGAGCTTCCCGTGCTGCTCGACCAGGCCGGGGTCGACGTCCTGCTGCTGCCGGTCAGCCCGACGCCGCCGAAGCGGGTCGTCGAGCGCGCGGGCAAACCGACCCTGCCGAAACCGGGCGACAGCGACTACACCGACCGAGTCGGGTACACCCCGGTCGCGAGCTTCGCAGGCCTGCCCGCGCTCGTGCAGCCGGTGCGGATCTCGGCCGACCACGGGCCGCTGGGCGTGCAGCTCGTCGGCCGACCCGCCGCCGAATCGGTGTTGCTGCACGTCGGTGCTCGACTGGAAAGCGCGCTCGGCGTGCACCGCGAGGTCGCCGATCTCGTCGCACGGACATTGGTCGGGCAGTCGTGAAGCGCCTCGGTCATGTCGATCCCACCGCCCTGACGCTGGCGGTCGAACGGCTGGCGACGCTGGGCGGTCCACCCGTGTCGGCCGAGCCAGCCGAGACCGGTCCCGCCGAGGTCACCGCCGTCACGCGGGCGCTCGCGGCCACCGACGGCGGCCAGGTCGTCGCCAGCGGCGGCACCACCGGCAAGATCAAGATCACCACGATCGCCCACCACCAGGGCATCCCCCGGCTGCTGCGCACCTGGCACCCGCTGCACCCCGGTGACGTGCTGCTCAACCTGTTCCGCCCCGGCAGGCTGTGGGGCGCGCACTACTTCTACAACGCGCTCGCCGCGTACTGCGAGTCCGCCGTGCTGCCGATGGGATCGGTGTCGGCCGACGAACTCCAGGACTGGGCCGGGGTCTTCGCCGACACAGGAGTCACCGCGCTGGCCGGAGCGCCGAGCGGACTGGCCGACTTCGCCGCCGCCGCGATCGAGCTCGACGTCCGGCTGCCCGTGCGCACGGTGATCTGGGCGGGCGAGCCGATGACGCCCGCGCGCCGCGACGTGATCGCCGAGGCGTTCCCCGGCTGCCGGTTCTGGGGCAACTACGGCTCCATCGAGACCTACGTGATCGGCGTCAACCGGCCCGACTGCGACCCGGGGACCGTGCACCTGCTGCCAGACCAGCTGCTGGAGTCCGACGCCGACCGCACGCTGCTCACCCGGACCGGTGACGGCTGGCCGGTGCCGGTCGTGCGCTACCGGCTCGGCGACCGTGTGACCGAGGCGGACTGCCCGTGCGGCGACGCCGACGCGTTCCGGGTGCTCGGGCGGATCGACGACCGGGTCAAGTTCTTCAACACGATGCTGTGCCTGGGCGACGTACTCGACATCGTGCGCGGGGTCGACGGCGTGACCGACGCGCAGCTCGTCCTCACCCCGGACGGGCCGGGCGCGTCGGCGGTCGAGGTGCGTTACGTCGGCGCGGCCGAGTCGGCGGCGGTGCGCGCGCACCTGCTGCACAAGGTCTACGCCCTGACCACGATCACCGCCAACCGGCCGGAGTCGGTGTCCGCGACCCGCTCGTCCACATTGGACCGCAATGACCGCACCGGGAAAGTGACGCCCTACACGTGGCGCGAACAACGGAAGGTGGCGACCCACTAGTGCTGGGAACCCTGTCCGAGAACCCGACCACCAGGGCGTTCCTCGCCGACGTGCGCTCGGTGGACACCACCCACGAGGCGTTCGGGTCGACCCACGCCTGGCTCAAACGGCCGATCTTCAACCGGCCCGCCTTCCTCGACGCGGCCGACGTCGCCCGGCTCGACCACGACCTCGGCGCCGTGTTCGACCTGCTGACGTCGGTGCCCGACCGGTTCTTCGGCGGCGACCCGGCCGCGATGGCCACGGCGCTGGGCCTGCCGTTGGTGCAGGCCGAGGCGGTCCTGCGCTCGCCGTCGGCCACGCGGCCCGCGCGCATCGGCCGGGCGGACCTGATGACCGACGGGAACACGTTCCGGCTGGTCGAGTTCAACACCACCAGCTCACTCGGCGGCTGCGAGGTCGCCGAGATGAGCCGGGCGATGCGCGCCGACCAGCGGCTCGACGTGTTCGCCGACCAGTACGGGCTGGGCTTCCACGACCCGATCGTCGCGATGACCGAGTCGCTGTCGCCCGCGCTGCCGATGGCGGTGGTGAAGTGGCCTAACAGCCCCGAGACCGCCAACGACTTCAGCCACATGACGCTGTTCCTTGAGCGGCTGGCCGCGGGCGGGTTCGACGCCGCGCCCTGCCACATCGGGCAGCTGGAGTACCGCGACGGCAAGCTGTTCGCCGCGGGGCGCCACGTCCAGCAGGTGTTCCGCACCTTCCAGTTGGGCAGGCTCACCGACACCGCCGAGTCACGCGAACTGGCCGCGCCGCTGCTCGCCGCGGTCGGCGACGGCGCCGCGGCCCTGTTCACCCCGCTCGCGGCGGATCTGTATGGCATCAAAGAATGCCTGGCCCTGATCAGCGAGGACCGCCACCGCGACCTGTTCACCGCCGATGAACTCGACGTCATCGACCGCGTGCTGCCGTGGACCCGATACCTCCGCGCGGACAAGACGACGCGTGCGGGCCAGCCGGTCGACCTGCTGGAACACGTTCGGGAGAACCGCGAGGACCTGGTGATCAAGCCCAGCGTCGGGTTCGCGGGCCAGGGCATCACCGCGGGCTGGATGGTCGACCAGGCCGAGTGGGAACGCCGGGTCGACGACGCGCTGCGCGACGCGTATGTCGTGCAGGAGCGGGTGACGCCGGTCGTGGAGCGGTTCGCCGACGACTCCGAACCGAACGTGCTCGCGCCATGCCTGCTGAGCTGGGGCGCGTTCTTCGGCGAGCGCGGGTACACCGGCGCGTTCATCAAGGGCATCCCGCGCGGGACACAGGACATCCGGTTCCTCGGCGACGGGTCCCACGTCGGCTGCGTGTTCCACGCCACCAGCGGGAGCCAGTGATGGTGGCGCCGGTCGGAGTCGTGGTCGACGCCTACACCACCGGGAACCTGCTGCCCGCCGCGTTCGACCGGCACGGCGTGCGACTCGTCCACGTCCAGGCGGCGCGGGAGATCTCCAGCGCCCTGCCCGGGCCGGACATCGCGCGGTTCCTCGACAACATCGTCTTCGACGGCGAACTCGCGGTGTCGCGCATCGGGGCGCTGCGGCCGCTGTGCGTCATCGCGGGGCAGGACTCCGGGGTGCCGCTGGCCGACCTGCTCAACGAGCGGCTCGCATTGCCCGGCAACGGATCCGCGCTGTCGATCGCGCGCGGCGACAAGTACCGGATGATCGAGCGGCTGCGTGAGCATGCTGTGCGCTGCGCCCAGCAGTTCAAGTCGGCCGACCCCGCCGAACTCGTGCGGTGGGCCAAGGAGAACCAGCTCGACCGGGTCGTGGTCAAGCCGCTGAGCTCGGCGGGCACCGACCGCGTCTACATCTGCGAGGGTGATGCCGAGATCGAGGCCGCCGCGCGGGCGGTCCTGTCCGGGCCGGACATCTACGGCAAACCCAACAACGAAGTGCTCATCCAATCCTTCCTGGAGGGCGCTGAGTACATTGTGGACACGGTGAGCCGCGACGGCCGCCGTTTCGTGTGCGGGGTGTGGCGCTACCACAAGCGGATCCTGGCGGATGGCCGCCCAGTGTATGACCGCGACGTGCTGCTCGCCGCCGACGAGGACCCGGTGCCCGAGCTGATCGCCTACGTCGACACCGTGCTCGACGCGCTGGGCATCCGGTACGGTTCGGGGCACGCCGAGGTGATCATGACCGCCGACGGCCCCGCGCTGGTCGAGATCGGCGCCCGGATGAACGGCAACATGAACCCCGGCTTCCACGACCGCTGCCTCGGCCACAACCAGGCCGACCTCACCGCGCTGGCCTACCTGCGGCCGGAACGGTTCCTCGCCGAGTACGCCGACCGCGTCTACACGAGGACCGCGCCCGCCATGGTGTGCAACACGACGACGGACTTCGACGGCGTCGTCGAGTCGGTCGACCCGGCTGTGGTGGCCCGGATCGAGGAACTGTCCAGTGTGTACTCGCTGGCGGTGAAACTTCAGCCAGGGAACAGGATTCGGCCGACCAAGGATCTGCTGACGAGCCCGCTGCGGGTGTTCATGACCGGCGGCACCGAGGCCGAGATCTTGGCCGACTACGCGAGACTGCAGGAGATCAAGGATGACGTGTACCGGGTCGGCGACTGACCAATGACTCAGTCTCAAACCGCCACCGACCAGCCGACCAGCCTCTGGCGCGACTCCGCGTTCACCAAGTACTGGCTCGGCGAGAGCGTCTCCCGATTCGGCGTGCAGGTCACCGCGCTCGCGCTGCCGCTGCTCGCGGTGGTCGAACTCAACGCGACGCCAGGTCAGGCGGGCCTGCTCAACGCGGTCCAGTTCGCGCCCTATCTGCTGATCACCCTGTTCGCCGGGGTGTGGGTGGACCGGGTGCGGCCTGGCCCGTTCCTGATCCTGACCAACTTCGCCAGGGCGGCGCTGCTGGGTGTGCTCCCGCTGCTGTTCTTCCTGGACCTGCTGACCTTGCCCAAGCTTTACGTCGCGGGTTTCGTCATCGGCGCGCTGGCGGTGCTCTACGACCTGTCGTCGTCGACTTACCTGCCGTCGCTGATCGCCAAGGACCGGCTCGCCGCGGGCAACAGCCACATCCAGGGCAGCGGCCAGGTCGCCCGGATCGGCGGCCCCGGCCTGGGCGGGCTGCTGATGCAGATCATGTCCGTGCCCGCGACGCTGATCGCCAACGCCGCGATCCACCTGTTCTCCGCGATCGTCCTGATGATGATCAAGCAACCGGTCGATGTCCGGCCCCGGCCGACGGCCAAGAAGAACGTGATCGCGGAGATCGCAGGCTCGTTCCGCTTCGTCATCGCGAACCCGTATCTGAAGGTCACGGCGTTCCGCGCGGGCTTCAACAACATGTTCTTCATGGCGATGCAGACGGTGTTCCCGCTGTTCGTCATCCGCGAGATCGGCGCCACCAGCGCCACGCTGGGCTTGGTCCTGGCCACCGGCGCGGTCGGCGGCCTGATCGGCGCGTTCCTGGCTGTCCGTACGGGAAAGCGTTACGGCCCAGGGCCCGCGATCGTCATCGGGTTCGGCATCGGGTCCTTCGCCCAGGCGCTCACCCCGCTGGCGGGTGGCCCGCCCATCCTGGCGGTGGCGATCCTGTTCGGCTCCTTCCTGCTCGGCGGGATCGGCACCACCATCGGCAACATCCACCTCGCCACCCTCACCCAGACCGTCACCCCGCAGCGCCTGCTCGGCAAGACCAACGCCGCGATCCGGTTCCTCACCTGGGGAACCATGCCCATCGGCGCGCTGCTCGGCGGCTGGCTGGGCGACCTGATCGGCCTGCGCGCGACGCTGTTCGTCACCGCGGCCGGGTTCACCGCGTCACTGCTGCTGGTGCTCTTCTCACCCGTGGCCAAACTCAAGGCGTTGCCCGCCGAAGCCGAATGGGACGACTAGCCGATGGACGAGATCGCTCGCCACGTCAGCACAAGACCCGCCGCCCAACAACCCGCGTGGGACGACGCCGAGGTGCGTCAGGTCCGCGCCGAGCTGGCTTCGCTGCCCACTCTGGTGCGGGCGGTCGATGTCGCCGCACTGCGGGAGTCGTTGGCGAGGGTCGCCATCGGGGAGGCGCACATCCTGCAGGCGGGGGACTGCGCGGAGGACCCGGCTGAATGCGACAAGGGCAACGTCACCCGCAAGGTCCGGCTGCTGGACACACTGGCCACGCGGATGGAGTCGGCGACCGGCACCCCGGTGCTCAGGGTCGGCCGGATCGCGGGTCAGTTCGCCAAGCCGCGGTCGCACCCGACTGAGACGGTCGGCGGGGTCGAGCTGCCGGTCTACCGGGGACACATGGTCAACGGCCCGGAGCCGTCCCCGACAGACCGCCACGAAGACCCCCGGCGAATGCTGGCCTGCCACCATGCCGCGGCGTCGGCGATGACCCATCTCGGCTGGCCGGACGGCGGGACGGTGTGGACCAGTCATGAGGCACTGCTGCTGGACTACGAGCTGCCGATGGTGCGCGGGGCGATTCTTGGTTCGACGCACTGGCCGTGGGTGGGGGAGCGGACCCGGCAGCTCGACGGGGCGCACCTCGCGCTGCTGGCCGAGGTCGCCAACCCGGTGGCCTGCAAGGTCGGCCCGACGATGACGGCGGCGGACCTCTTGGCCATCTGCGCGCGCCTGGACCCGGACCGGGTGCCGGGCAGGCTGACGCTGATCGCGCGGATGGGCTATTCGGCTGTGGGGACGGTGCTTCCGGCGTTGGTCACGGCTGTTCGGGCGGCCGGGCATCCGGTGATCTGGCTGTGCGACCCGATGCACGGGAACACGGTCCGGACGTCGGACGGGCTGAAGACGCGCTACCTGCACCAGATCGAGGACGAGATCTCGGGCTTCCTGTACGCGGTCCGTTCGGTGGGCGGTGTGGCGGGCGGCCTGCACCTGGAGACGACGCCGGAGGACGTCACGGAGTGCGTCGCGCACGCGGGGGAGGACGATCGGGTCGCGGACAAGTACACCAGCCTGTGCGACCCGCGCCTCAACCCTGACCAGGCGTTGAGCGTCGTCGACGGGTTCTGTTGAGCAGGTAAGATCCAACCTATGGCGCGCAACGTGATCGTGACTGGCGGGGGAACTGGAATCGGCCGGGCGGTCGCTTCGCGATTCGCGGCTGATGGTGATCGGGTAGTCCTGATCGGGCGGCGGGTGGATGTACTTGAGGAGGCCGCCGCTGAGATCGGTGGCATCGCGATCTCGGGTGATCTCGCTGATCCGGTGGACGTCTCGAAGATCGCCGCTGAGGTGGTCGACCGGTTCGGGCATGTCGACGTTCTGGTGGCATCGGCAGGCGGGAACGCGACTTTCAGTGCGCCCACGGGGTTGTCGGGTGTTGAGGCTGTCGCTTGGAACTGGACTGAGAACTTTCGGCTGAACACGCTGACCGCGGTGCTGCTTACTGAGGCGTTGCGGCCGCATCTGGCCGATGGGGCTCGGGTGCTGCTGATCAGCTCCATCGCTGCTTATCGCGGGTCCGGCTCTGGGTCGTACGCCGCCTCCAAGGCCGCTCTGCATCCGTACGCGTATGACTTGGCATCGGCGTTGGGCGGACGGGGAATCACGGTGAACGTCGTGGCGCCCGGGTATATCGCGGAGACGGAGTTCTTTCAGGGAAAGCTCGCGGTGGAGCGGGAGAAGCTGCTGGTGTCGCAGACCCACACTGGGCGGGCGGGAGTCCCGGCCGACATCGCGGATACCGCGTTCTGGCTGGCTTCGGCTTCTGCTGGGCAGGTGACCGGTCAGATCATCCAGGTGAATGGCGGGGCTGAGCGCGGTCGCTGAGCGACAAGCCCCCGATTCTCATTCGATCACCGCAAGTTCAACCAAAAAGCACGGGGCACCACCCAAACAGGCACCCCCGCCGGAAACGCCCCGCCTGCAGCACACGGCGGATCTGGACCGGCAGGACAAGCAACACCGTGCGCAGTCGAGCAAGCTGAACGGCAAGTTCCAGGTGGAGGAGGATCGCTACCAGCAGCGGCTGGGCGAGGTCGAGCGCGCCTGGAGCGCGGAGGTGACCCGCCGGGAACAGCGGTGGGAGCAGGAGAAGCCCAAGCTGGAGGGGCGGGTCGATGCGCTGCCGGCCAAGACCGCGAAGGCCGAGCAGCGCAAGCCGAGTCCGGGCAGACCCAAGGACGAGGCCGCCGAGTCCGCGGCGACCAAGACCACGACGACCAGGGCGACACCGCCCGGCGCGGTCGGTGTCACGAGTTCCGCGCCCGCACCGACCACACCCCCTGGCC
>DATLIA010000302.1:0-33105 GCA_035540215.1 Actinokineospora sp.
CATGTGGACTGGTCATCGGCTCGTTCCCCTGGTGGCGAGCAGTTCGCCGACGCGGGTGGCGGCGGCGGTCATGATGTCGAGGTTGCCCGCGTACGGCGGCAGGAAGTCGCCCGCGCCCTTGACCTCGACGAACACCGTCACCCGCGCGGGGCCGCCATCGTCGGTCGGGTCGAACTGCGGGTCGGACAGCAACCGGTAGCCGGGCACGTAGGCCGCGACGTCGGCGACCATGTCGTGGACCGACTCGGCGATCTTGTCGGTGTCCGCGTCCTCCGGGATCGCGCAGAAGATGGTGTCGCGCATGACCATCGGTGGGTCGGCGGGGTTGAGCACGATGATCGCCTTGCCGCGGGCGGCGCCGCCGACGGATTCGATGCCGTGGGCGGTGGTTCGGGTGAACTCGTCGATGTTGGCGCGGGTGCCCGGGCCCGCCGACGCCGATGAGACGGTGGCGACGATCTCCGCGTAGGCCACCGGCACGACACGGGACACCGCGTGGACGATCGGGATGGTGGCCTGGCCGCCGCAGGTGATCAGGTTGAGGTTGGCCGCGTCGGCGTGGTCGCCCAAGTTGACCGGCGGCACGACATACGGGCCGAGCGCGGCGGGCGTCAGGTCGATCGCGGTGATCCCGGCCTCGGCGTATCGGGGCGCGTTGGCTCGGTGGACCTGCGCCGACGTCGCCTCGAACACCAAGTCCGGCAGGGTGTCCTGGGCCAGCAGCCAGTCGACGCCGGACGCGCTGGTCTCCAGGCCGAGCGCGTGGGCGCGGGCCAGGCCCTCGCTCGACGGGTCGACGCCGACCATCCACACCGGCGAGACCACCGGGGAACGCAGGAGCTTGTGGAGCAGGTCCGTGCCGATGTTGCCGGACCCGACGATCGCCGCCTTCACCGGTCACCACCGGCGAAGCCGAGCGACACCTGGCCGAGCCCGCTGAAGTCCCCGACGAACACGTCCCCCGGCCGCACGTCGATCGCGCGCGTGCAGGCGCCGGGCAGCACGACATGCCCGGCCCTCAACCGCACGCCGAACGCGGCGACCTTGCGGGCCAGCCACGCCACCGCGCGCACCGGATCGCCGAGTACCGCGTCCGAGCGCCCTTCCGCGACCACCGTGCCGTTGCGGGCAAGCGTCGCGTCGATCATCTTCAAGTCCACATCGGATGGTGCGACCCTGGCGTCGCCGAGTACGTACCCAGCGGCGGAGGCGTTGTCGGCGATGGTGTCGGCGATGCTGATCCGCCAGTCCACGATCCGGCTGTCGACCAGCTCGATACTGGGCACGACGGCCTCGGTGCGCGCGAGCACGTCGGCCTCGGTGCAGCCCTCACCCGGCAGGTCGTCGCCGAGCAGGAACGCCACCTCGATCTCGACTCGCGGATAGCAGTAGCGGGCGGCGTCGGCGGGTTCGGTCTGCGACAGGCACATGTCGGCGAGCAGGTGGCCGTAGTCGGGTTCGTCCACGCCCATCATCTGCTGCATGGCCAACGACGAGAGCCCGACTTTGTGGCCGACGGTGTCCGCGGAGCGCCGCCGGATGTTGATCAGCTGGATCTCGTAGGCGTCGGACTGGTCGAGGCCGGGGTGGCTCTCGATCAGCGGCGGGATCGGCGCCCGGTCGCGTTCGGCCGACCACAGGCGGTCGGCGATCACCGTGCGTTCATCAACCGTGAGCACTGTCGGACTCCTTGACGAGTGAGCGCCCGGCCCGGCGGCCGGAGAAGACACAGTCGGCGAGCGAGAGCCCGCTGACGTAGGAGGAAGAGCAGATCCCGACCGCCGACCGGCCCGCCGCATAGAGCCCGGCGACGAGCCCGCCGCCCTCGCGCAGCACCTGGCCAGTGCGTTCGTCGACGCGCAGACCGCCGAGGGTGAGCATCGGACACGGGTAGCCGACCGACGGCTTGATCGACACGTCGATGAGCGAGAACGGCCCCTCGACCAGCGGACGCACCAGTTCATCGGGCTTGCCCAACGGGTCTTGACCAGCGGCGTTGTACGCATCGATGGTCCGCGCCAGTCCTTCGGCGTCGACGCCCGCCTTGCCCGCGACCTCGGCGACTGTCCGGCCGCTGACGCGCGCGACGCGCAGCAGATAGCGGACCTGGAGGTACTGGAACCACAGCGACTGTGATCGTGCCTGCCGCCGCGCCTCGCGCACGCCTCGCTCATCGATGAGCAGCCAGCCCTTGCCGCCGTGGTGGGTGATCAACTCGTGGCCTATCGCGGCGCCATAGCGCGACTCGTCGCAGACCCGAGACCCGTCGGCGGCCACAAGGACGCCTTCAAGGAGCGCTGACGGCGGGGTGATGAACCGCCACGCCGACACCTTGTCCATCGCGCCGACCGCGCCGCCGACCGACTGGCCGAGCCGGATTCCGGACCCGTCGTCGCCGGAGGTGCCCAGCGGAAGGCCGCCGCGGTACGCGGGCGCGTGCTCGCGCAGCATCTCCCGGTTGGTCACGAAGCCGCCCGCCGCGATGACGACACCACGGCGCGCGGTGATCGTCAGTGGCTTGCCGTGCCGCAGTTCGAGGCGTTTCGCCCGGCGGGTCAGCGCCTTGCGCAGCGCGGGCACGTAGAGGCCGGGCTTGGCCGCGTATTTGCTGAGCAGCCGGTGCCGCAGGCGAACCCAGCGTGACGCGCCCGCCAGGGTCCGGCACTCGACCCCGGTGACGCGGCCGTCTTCGGTGAGCAGGCCGACAACCTCGGTCTGCGGACGGACCCGCGCCCCCGCGCGGACAGCGGCGGCGGCCAGGCGCGCGTACAGGAGCTTGCCGGACGTGCCCGGCCCCTTGGCCCGATGGCCACGCGGTGCGGGCTCGGCCTGATCGCGGAACGAGCGCTCGCTGCCTGAGTAATAGAGGTAGTAGTCGTTGGTCGGGTAGGAGGTCTTGGTCGGGCACAGGCTGCCCTCGAACGGGACGCCCTGACTCATCAGCCAGTCGACAGTCCCGACAGAGTCGTCCACGAAAGCCTGGAGCGTCGCGGGCTCGACCGCGTCGCCGACCTCCAGCCTCAGATACGCCGCCATCGCCTCCGGCGTGTCCATGACACCCGCGTCGCGCTGCACCGACGTCCCGCCGCCCGCGTAGACGACGCCGCCGCTGGCCGCGGTCGCGCCACCGCCGCCATAGCGGTCGACTACGAGCACCTCGGCGCCGCTCCCGGCCGCCTCGATGGCCGCACACGCCCCGGCCGCGCCGAACCCGACGACCACGATATCGACCGACTCCTGCAACTCGTTCCCTCCCGTGAATCCGCAGATCCCATAGCGGTGAGCGTGACAGAACTATAACCTGTTCTAGTATTGTCCGGAACGGGAAGACGACGACCGGAGGTGGACGTGCCCGAGTACGACGTGGTGGTGGTCGGCAGTGGCGCCGCGGGCATGACCGCCGCGCTGGCCGCCGCGCACCGCGGCCTGCGCACGGTGCTGATCGAGAAGGCGGCGACCTTCGGCGGCTCGACGGCCCGCTCCGGCGGCGGCGTCTGGATCCCCAACAACTCGGCACTGCGCGCCGCGGGTGTGCCCGACAGCCCCGAACTCGCCGCCGCCTACCTCGACCACATCGTCGGCGACGTCGTCCCGGCCGACCGCAGGAAGGCCTTCCTGGACAACGGCCCCGCCGTGGTCGACTTCGTGCTCGCGAACACCCCGCTCGACCTGGCCTGGGTCCCCGACTACGCCGACTACTACCCGGAGGCGCCCGGCGGGCTGCCCGGCGGCCGGTCGGTCGAGCCGCGGCCACTGGACGCGCGGCTGCTCGGCGCCGACCGGGCCGACCTGACCCCGCCGTACCTCAAGGCGCCGACCGGGATGGCGATCACCCAGGCCGACTACCGCTGGATGAACCTGATGGCCCGCCACCCGCGCGGCCTGCTGCGCGCGGCACGGGTCGCGGGCAGGCGCGCGCTGTCGCTGCTGCGCCGCCGGGAGATGCTGACCATGGGCCAGGCGCTCACCGCCGGACTGCGGGTCGGCCTCACCCGCGCCGGGGTCGAGGTCCGGTTGTCCACACCCATGCTCGAGTTGTCCACAGCCGACGGGAAAGTCACCGGCGTCGTCGTCGAGAACGAGACACTGGAGGCACGGCTGGGTGTGGTGGTGACAAGCGGCGGGTTCGAACGCAACGCGCGGATGCGAAAGGAGTACCAACAGGAACCGATCACGGCCGACTGGACTGTCGGCGCTCCCGAGAACACCGGGGACGGCATCGAGGCGGGGCTGCGGCTCGGCGCCGCGGTGGACCTGATGGACGACGCTTGGTGGGGCCCGTCCATCGAACTGCCGCGCGGCCCGTACTTCTGTCTCGCCGAGCGCACGCTCCCCGGCTGCGTCCTGGTCAACCAGGCGGGCGAGCGGTTCGTCAACGAGGCCTCGCCGTACGTCGACGCGGTGCACGCGATGTACGACCGGCACACCGACGACAAACCGCACATCCCGGCTTGGCTGATCCTCGACCAGCGCTACCGCAACCGGTACGTCTTCGCCGGGCTCGGCCCGCGCCAGCCGCTGCCGGGGCGGTGGTACAAGTCGGGCGCGGTGCACAAGGCGGGCACGCTCGCCGACCTCGCCGCGCGGATCGACGTGCCTGCGGACGCGCTGGTGTCCACAGTGGAGCGACTCAACGGGTTCGCCAGGGCGGGCCGCGACGAGGACTTCCATCGGGGCGAGAGCGCGTACGACCGGTACTACGGCGACCCGCGTGTCAAACCCAACCCCTGCCTGGGCGAACTCGGCAAGCCGCCGTTCTACGCGGTGCGCATCGTCCCCGGCGACCTGGGTACCAAGGGCGGCCTGCGCACCGACACCCGTGCGCGGGTGCTCCGCGCCGACGGCACCGCCATTCCCGGCCTGTACGCGGCGGGCAACGCCAGCGCCGCCGTCATGGGTCACACGTACGCGGGCCCGGGGGCGACCCTCGGCCCGGCGATGGTCTTCGGCTATCTCGCGGCGCAGGACATCGCCGCGCAGCAAGTGTTCAACAATCCTACAAGTGAACATTAGGACTGTCGGACAATGACCCTGGAGGAACGCATGACCGACGAGGTCCGCACGATCGACGTGGGCACCCCGCCCGCCCGGTTCGCCCGTGGCTGGCACTGCCTGGGCCTGGCCGAGTCGTTCCGCGACGGCGCGCCGCACGCGGTCGAGGCGTTCGGCACCAAGCTCGTGGTCTTCGCCGCGACCGACGGCACCCTCAACGTGCTCGACGGCTACTGCAGGCACATGGGTGGCGACCTCACCCAGGGCACGGTCAAAGGCGACAACATCGCGTGCCCGTTCCACGACTGGCGCTGGGCGGGCAGCGGCAAGTGCGCCGCGATCCCCTACGCCAAGCGCATCCCGCTGCGCGCCCGCACCCGTTCCTGGCTGACCACGGAGCAGAACGGCCAGCTGTTCGTCTGGAACGACCCCGAGGGCAACCCGCCGCCGCAGGACGTCGTGATCCCCCGCGTCGACGGCGCGTTCTCCGACGAGTGGAGCTCCTGGACCTGGGACAGTGTGCGCATCGACGGCGCCAACTGCCGCGAGATCATCGACAACCTCGTCGACATGGCCCACTTCTTCTACATCCACTTCGCCTTCCCGACGTTCTTCAAGAACATCTTCGAGGGCCACATCGCCACCCAGTACCTGAACTCGCGCGGCAGGCCGGACGTCTACTCGAAGTCGAGCTACGCCTCGGAGGACTTGGCGCTGCGCTCGGAGGCGTCGTACTACGGGCCGTCGTACATGATCAATTATCTGTGGAATGACTACAAGGGCACGGTCATCGAGACCGTGCTGATCAACTGCCACTACCCGGTGAGCGAGAACGCCTTCGTCCTGCAGTGGGGTGTGATCGTCAAACGCCTGCCCGGGCTGTCGCGGGAGGACGCGGACAAGATCGCGGGCAAGTTCGCCCGCAGCTTCAGCGTCGGCTTCCTGCAGGACGTGGAGATCTGGAAGAACAAGATCCGCGTCGACAACCCGCTGCTGTGCGAGGAGGACGGCCCGGTCTACCAGCTGCGCCGCTGGTACGAGCAGTTCTACGTCGACGCCGCCGACGTCACCGCGGACATGACGCGCCGCTTCGAGTTCGAGGTCGACACCACCCGGGCCAACGAGGTCTGGGAGAAGGAGGTCGCCGAGAACCTGGCGGCGCGGGAGGGATAGCGGTGTCCGAGCGGCGGGAGTTCCTCGACGGCGGCCTAGTGCCGCTGAAGTGCGCGCGGTGCGCGACGAAGGTGCTGGTCAAGAAGACCAGCGCCCGGCACACCAGCGTGCAGTGGACCTCCGCCCCCGCCGACACCTGTCCCGAGTTCGCCGCCGCCGTCGACGGCGGGACGCTGAGCGCGCTGGTCGACACCTGCTGGTCGCTGCGCGCGTCGATCGAACAGGCCGTGCGCGACGGGGTGCTGGAGGTGCCGGGTGACTGAGCCGCGCGTGCTGCGGGTCGCCGAGGTGGTCGAGGAGACCGCCGACGCCCGCACGATCGTCTTCGACGCCGACTTCCCCTACGCCCCGGGCCAGTTCCTGACCCTGCGGATCCCGAGCGACCAGTGCGGGTCGGTCGCCCGGTGCTATTCGCTCTCGAGTTCGCCGTTCGAGGGCGGCCGCCCCAGCGTCACGGTCAAGCGGACCGTCGACGGGTACGCCTCGAACTGGCTGTGCGACAACGTCCGCGCGGGCTCGGCGGTCGAGGTCCTGCCACCGTCGGGGATCTTCACGCCGAAGTCGCTCGACGCCGACCTGCTGCTGTTCGCGGGCGGCAGCGGGATCACGCCGGTGCTGTCGATCCTGCGGTCCGCGCTGCGCACCGGGTCGGGCCGGGTGTTCCTGTTCTACGCCAACCGCGACGAGTCCTCGGTGATCTTCGCCGACGCCCTGCGCGCGCTGGGCGCCGCGCACCCGACGCGCCTTTCGGTGGTCCACTGGCTGGAGAGCGTGCAGGGCCTGCCGACGGTCGCGCAGCTGATCGAGATCGCCCGCCCGTTCGCCGAATTCGACGCGTTCACCTGCGGGCCGGCGCCCTTCATGAAGGCGGTGACCGAGGCGCTCAAGTCGCTGGGCCTCCCGCGCGAACGCCGCCACCTGGAGCGCTTCGCCTCCCTCGGCGCCAACCCGTTCGACCTGGTGACACCGGAGGCCGACCCCGACGCGGCGTCGGCCGTGGTCGAACTGGAGCTCGACGGGGTGCGGCACACCCTCGACTGGCCGGTCACCACCAAGCTGCTGGACCTACTGTTGGACAAGGGCTTGGCCGCGCCGTATTCCTGTCGTGAGGGCGCGTGCAGCGCGTGCGCCTACCGGCTGGTGTCCGGTGAGGTGAAGCTGCTGAACAACGAGGTGCTGGACAAGGACGATCTCGACGAGGGCATCCGGCTGGCCTGCCAGTCGCTGCCGGTCAGCGAGAAGGTCGAGATCAGCTACGAGTGAGGACGCCGCATGCCCATCGACCCGTCCGTCGCGATCGGCGCCGAGCTGCCGGGGACGACATTCACCTGGACCGCCACCGACGTCCTGCTCTACCACCTCGCCTTGGGCGCGGGCGCCGACCCGACCGACCCGCACGAACTGCGCTACACCCTTGAGGACGACCTGCGCACCCTGCCGACGTTCGGCGTCGTCGCGCCCAGCCTGCGGGTGTTCGAGCCGCCCGCGGTCCGCTTCCCCGGTGTCTCGGTCGACCTCGCGAAGGTCCTGCACGGCAGCCAGGCCATCACCTTGCACTCACCGATCCCGACCGAGGGCAAAGCCCGCATCGACGCGCGTGTCGCCGAGGTCTGGGACAAGGGCACGGCCGCGGTGATCGTCCAGGAGGCCACCGCGACCGGCGCCGACGGCACCGCCCTGTGGACCACCCGGTCCAGCATCTTCGCCCGGGGCGAGGGCGGCTTCGGCGGCTCCCGCGGCCCGGCGGCCCAGGTGTTCGAGCCGACCGGCGGGCCCGACCTGGTGGTCGACACCCCGGTCCTGCCCCAACAGGCCCTGCTCTACCGGCTCTGCGGCGACCGCAACCCGCTGCACGCCGACCCGGCGTTCGCCGCCGCGGCCGGGTTCCCGGCGCCGATCCTGCACGGCCTGTGCACCTACGGGATGGTCTGCAAGGCCCTGACCGACGTCGCTCTGGACGCCGACCCGACCCGGGTCCGCGCGTTCGAGGCCAGGTTCGCGGGCGTCGTCTACCCAGGCGAGACGCTGCGCACCAAGGCCTGGCGGATCGGCGACACCCTGCACGCGGTCACCACCGTCCCGGCCAGGCAGGACGCGGTCGCACTGACCGGTGTCACGCTGACGGTGGTCTGAGCGCGGGCGGGGCACCCACGTGCCCCGCCCGCCCTGTCTCACAGCTGGAGCAGGTCCTGCATGTCGCTGATCTCGGCGCGCTGGGCGTCGACGACCTTCTGGGCCAACGCCTTGACCTCGGCGTCGAGGCCCTTCTCGACCTCCGCTTCAGCCATGTCCACCGCGCCTTGATGGTGGCGGATCATCATCTCCAGCCACCGCCGGTCGAACTCCGGCCCCTTGAGCGAGGTCAGACCGCTCATCTCGTCGGCCGACATCATCCCCGGCGTCTCGGCGTGCGAGTCGTGGCTCGGCGCGGCCTCCGGCACGTCCCACTCGGCGAGCCAATCCCGCATCAGCGAGATCTCCGGGTCCTGCGCGCTCCGCACCCGCCCGGCCAAGTCGATCACCGCCTTGGCGGTCGATCGGCTGGGGACGAGTTCGGCCATGTCGACCGCTTGGGCGTGGTGGACGATCATGGCTCTGGCGAAGGCGACGTCCTGGTCGTTGTGGTCATCGGCTGTGCCGCACCCGCCGACGACCGCGGCGACGGTGAGCAGGGCAGCCGAAATAGACACTCTGTTCATTGGGAAACTCCATGTCGATGTGTGCGTGAAGGCGTCGAGAGCACGCCGCTCCTATAGGCGGAGCACACACACCGAGGTGAGGAGTGATCGTCCGGCGGGCCGCGGCTCGCTCGCGGGAGTCAGGCGAACGGTCGGCGCGGGCGCGTCGGGGGTGGCCACGAGCACGCCGGGCTGCGCCGGGGCGTGCGCCGCCGCGACGCCGGACACCGCGGCCATACAGAGGTGGGCCTGGTCGTGGTCCTGGGTCGGTTCCGGCTCATGCTCGGCGTGGACCACGGCCGCGACGGCGGGCACCGGGCCGCCCAGGTGGTGCATGCCGACGAGCCCGACGGCGACAGCGCACAGCAACAACCACAGCAGCAGTGTGCGGCGCGCCCTCACCTCCATGACCCGAGGTTAACCCGCGCGGGCGAACAAGCCGTCGGACGGTGCGACTACACACCCAGTCAGCGTTTCATCACCCAATTGAGAACCTACTGCGCCAAAAGCCCTAACCACATCCTAATTCCCGGGCGAAATCACACCGTAAGTAACAAATTCCCCTCTCGTGGCGAGTCTCATAGCGCGATCCGCTGGTGGACGCGCCAAGCGAGGGGCAGTAGTACATGCGGCGAACCAGACGTTCCTTCGCGGCAGTCGCCGCGCAGTTGCTCACGTGCGCGCTCATCCCCGTCGCGGTGGTGACGACCGCGGCGACACCCGCCGTGGCGCTGCCGGTCGGGTTCAGCGAGCAGGTCGTCATCACCGGACTCGAACAGCCGATGGCCGTCGAGTTCAGCCAGGACGGCCGGGTGTTCGTCGCCGAGAAGTCCGGGCTGGTGAAGGTGTTCGACGGGCTCGCCGACGCCACCCCCACCATCTACGCCGATCTGCGCACCAAGGTGCACAACTTCGGTGACCGCGGCCTGATGAGCATCGCCCTCGCGCCGACCTTCCCGACCGACCCGTCGGTCTACGTCCTCTACGCCCACGACGCCGCGATCGGCGGGACGGCACCGCGCTGGGGCACGGTCAACGGCACGAGCGACAACTGCCCCAACCCGCCGGGGTCGACCGCCGACGGCTGCGTCATCTCCGGCAGGCTGTCCAAACTGGACGCGGGCGGCGTCGAGCAGGTGCTGATCGAGGACTGGTGCCAGCAGTACCCGAGCCACTCCGTCGGCGACCTCGCGTTCGGACCGGACGGCTTCCTCTACGCCAGCGGCGGCGACGGCGCCAGCTACGTCTTCGCCGACTACGGCCAGGACGGCAACCCGCTCAACCCCTGCGGCGACCCGCCCGTCGGTGCGGGCGGCACCCAGACGGTGCCCACCGCCGAGGGCGGCGCGCTGCGGTCACAAGACCTGCAGACGATGACCGACCCGCTCGGCCTCTCGGGCACGGTCATCCGGATCGACCCCAGCACCGGCCAGGGCGCGCCGGGCAACCCGATGGCGGGCAGCGCCGACCCCAACGCGCGGCGGATCATCGCCGCCGGGCTGCGCAACCCGTTCCGGTTCACCATGCGCCCCGGCACCAGCGAGCTGTGGCTCGGCGACGTCGGCTGGGGCGCCTGGGAGGAGATCAACCGGATCACCAACCCGACCGACGGCACCGTCGACAACTTCGGCTGGCCGTGCAAGGAGGGCGCCGCCCCGAACGACGGCTACAACATCGGCCTGACGATGTGCAACCGGATCGTCAACAACACCGTGCCCACGGTGGACCCGCACCACGCCTACCAGCGCGGACAGGCTGTGGTCGCGGGCGACGGCTGCTCCAACGGCACCGGACAATCGATCTCCGGCGCCGCCTTCTACCCCGGCGGCGTCTACCCGGACAACTACGACGGCGCCTACTTCTTCGCCGATTACAGTCGCCACTGCGTCTGGACGATGTTCGCGGGCGCGGACGGCGTGCCGAACCCGGCGACCCGCGCGGTGTTCCAGACCAACGTCTTCCCGACGGACCTGACCGTCGGGCCCAACAACGACCTGTACTACGTCGACATCGCCATGGGCCAGGTCAAGCGGTTCCGCTACAACACCGGCGACCAGCCGCCGGTCGCCTCGATCACCGCGACCCCGAACAAGGGCCCGCTGCCGCTGGCCGTGTCGTTCAGCGCCGCGGGCTCGGTCGACCCGGAGGGCCTCGCGCTGAGCGTCGCGTGGGACCTCGACAACGACGGCGCGTTCGATGACGCCACCGGCCCCACGGCGAGCCGCACGTTCACCGTCGCGGGCAGCTACACCGTCGGCGTCCGGGTGAGCGACCCCGGCGGGGGGTCCGATATCGCCCGCACGGTGGTCGTCGCCGGGTCGACCCCGCCCGCGGTGACCATGGCGACCCCCACTACGGGTCTGACCTGGGCGGTCGGCGACCAGATCGCGTTCAGTGGCTCGGCGACCGACGCCGAGGACGGTGCCCTGCCCGCCTCCGCGCTCAGCTGGCGGGTGATCCTCAACCACTGCGTCACCATCGACGCCTGCCACGAGCACCCGCTCGTCGGCTTCGACGGCCAGGCGTCCGGCACGTTCGACGCCCCGGACCACGAGTACCCCGCGTACCTGGAAGTCCGGCTCACCGCGCGGGACTCGGCCGGGGTCGAGACCACGGTCAGCAGACGCCTCGACCCGAAGGTCGCGACTGTCAACGTTGACAGCACACCGTCAGGGCTAACGGCGACGCTCAGCGGGAAGTCGGCGACTACTCCGTTCACCAAGCAGGCCATTGTCGGCTCGCGGATGAGCCTCTCGACGGCCGACCCGCAGTCCCTCGGCGTCACGACATTCGGCTTCCAGAACTGGTCCGACAGTGGCGCGCGGGTGCACGACATCGTGGTCCCCGCGGGCAACACGACATACCGGGCCAGGTTCACCGCGACCAGCGGTGGCGACCCGAGCATGATCGCGGCCTACAGCTTCGATGAGGGCACCGGCCCGTCCCTGCTCGACCGGTCCGGCTACGGCCACACCGGCACCCTCGCCGGTCCGACGTGGACCGCCGCGGGCCGCTTCGGCGGGGCGCTGTCCTTCGACGGCGCCAACGACCTGGTGAATGTCGCCGACTCGAATCTGCTCGACCTGACCTCGGCGATGACGCTGGAGGCCTGGGTGCGGCCGACCGTGAGCACGAGCTGGCGCACCGCACTGTTCAAGGAACGCTCGGCGGGCCTGTCCTACGCGCTCTATTCGGCAGGCTCGGCCCAGCCGTCCGGCTACATCTCCAGCGGTCCGGACCACTCGGTCACCGGCCCGACCGCGCTGCCGACCAACGCCTGGTCGCACCTGGCGATGACCTACGACGGCACCACCATGCGTCTCTACGTCAACGGCTCGCAGGTGGCGAGCGCGCCGCAGACGGCGGTGGCGATGACGTCGAACCTGCCGCTGCGGCTCGGCGGCAACACGGTGTGGAGCGAGTACTTCTCCGGCCTGCTCGACGACGTCCGGATCTACAACCGCGCGCTGTCGGCCGCCGAGATCACGGTCGACCGCGACCGGCCGGTGTCGGGCGACACCACGCCGCCGACCGCGCCGACCGGCCTGACCGCGTCCGGCTCGGTGGGCACGGCGTCGCTGTCCTGGACCGCGGCGACCGACAACATCGCGGTCACCGGCTACGACGTCCACCGTGCCACGACATCCGGCTTCACCCCGTCGGCGGCCAACAAGATCGCGACGGTGACCACGACGAACCACTTCGATCAGGGCATCGCCGCGGGCACCTACTACTACCGGGTCATCACCCGGGACGGTGGCGGCAACTCGTCGCCCGCGTCGGCGCAGGCGAGCGCGGTCGTCACCGCGGACACGACACCGCCGTCGGTGTCGATCAGCACCCCGGGCGCGGGCAGCCAGCTGTCCGGCCTCGTGCAGGTCATGGCGTCGGCCGCGGACAGCGGCGGCGTGGTGGGCGTGCAGCTGCGGATCGACGGCCAGCCGCTCGGCGCGGAGGACACGGTGGCGCCGTTCGGCACCACGTGGGACACCCGCATCTCCGCGAACGGTTCCCACACGCTCACTGCCGTGGCCCGCGACGCCGCGGGCAACACCGCGACTTCGGCGCCGATCAGCGTGACGGTGTCGAACACCGAGCCGCCGCCTGGCGCCCCTGTCGCGTCGTACAACTTCAACGAGGGCGGCGGCCCGACGCTGACCGACCGCACCGGCAAGGCCCACACCGGCACCGTCAGCGGCGCCACGTGGGCGGCCGGGAAGACCGGTGGCGCGCTGTCCTTCGACGGGGTCGACGACCTGGTCACCATCGCCGACGCCAACGACCTGGATCTGACGAACGCGCTGACCCTGGAGGCGTGGGTCCGGCCGAGCGCGGGCGCGGACTGGCGGACGGTGCTGATGAAGGAACGCCCGAGCGGGCTCACCTACGCGCTGTACTCCGACAACGGCGCGGGCCGCCCCTCCGCCTTCGTGCGACTCCTCACCGCTGACGACTCGGCGACAGGGCCGACCGCGCTGCCGCAGAACGCGTGGACGCACCTGGCGATGACCTTCGACGGGGCCACCATTCGGATCTACGTCAACGGCACACAGGTCGCGACAGCGGCGGCCCCCGGCTCGATAGTCGCGTCCACGGGCGCGCTGCGGATCGGCGGGAACTCGGTGTGGAGCGAGTACTTCGGCGGCCTGATCGACGACGTCCGCGTCTACAACCGGGTCCTCACCGCGGCGGATATCGGCATGGACATGAACAACCCGGTGAACTAGGGCGGGTTCTGTGGATCACGGTAGGCGGGATCCGTGATCCGCGTGGTTCCTGGGCGTGCCACAGGGGCGGTCGCGTACTGGTTGTCCGTGGCCGTTCCCGCGGTGCGGCCAGGGGCCGCGCGGGCGCGGATAGCGCCTGCCGTGACCACTAGTCCCTGGGTAGACCGAGGACGCGCTCACCGGCCACCGTCAACAAGATCTGTTCGGTCCCGCCCGCGATGGAGAGGCAGCGGGTCAGCAGGAACTCGTGCAGGACGCCGCGGTTGGCAGCACCGACGGCGGCGCCCGCTCCGAGCAGCTCCACCGCGGTCTCCGCGACGGCCTGCCGGTGCCACACACCGATCAGCTTGCGCACCCCGGACTCCGCCCCGGCTGACCCGTCCAAGGCCCGCAGCGTCGCCCGCAGGTCCACAAGGGACACCGCCGTCCCGTCAGCCACATGCCCGCCGACGCGGTCGAGCACCACCGGGTCCGTCACCGCCCCCAAGGCCGCGAGCAGCGTCTCCACCGACTCCCCGACCGCCGTGCTGGACCCCATGGCGACCCGTTCGTCGGCCAGCGTCGCCCTGGCCAGGGCCCAGCCGCCGTCGACCGCGCCGACCACGCGGTCGTCCGGGACGAACACGTCCTCCAGGAACACCTCGTTGAACATCGCGTCCCCGGTGATCTCCCGCAGCGGCCGCAGCGTGATCCCGGGACTGCCCATGTCGACCAGGAAGTACGTGATCCCCTTGTGTTTGGCCACATCCGGGTTGGTCCGCGCCAGGCAGATCCCCCAGTCGGCCTCCCGCGCGCGCGACGTCCACACTTTCTGCCCGGTCAGCCGCCAGCCCCCGTCGACACGGACCGCGCGGGTGCGCAGGGACGCGAGATCCGAGCCCGCTTCAGGTTCGCTGAACAACTGGCACCAGGCGAGCTCGCCGAGCAGGGTCGGCTCAACGAACGTGGCCCGCTGCTCGTCCGTGCCGTGGCGCAGGATCGTCGGTATCGCCCAGACGCCGATCACCAGGTCCGGTCGCCGGACCCCGGCCCTGGCCAGTTCGGCGTCGATCAGCAGTTGCGTGCGGGGGTCGGCGGCCAGGCCGAACGGCTCTGGCCAGTGCGGTGTCAGGTAGCCGGACTCGACCAGCGCGGCCCGCTGCTCGTCGTCGGGCAACGCGGCGATGCGTTCGGCGGTCTCCCGGATCCCGTGGTCGACGCCGACATCGATGCCCAGCCGCCGCGCTTCGCCGGTCATCGCCAGCTCCGCGGCGCGGCGGCGCCAGTGACCGGACCCGCCCGCCAACGTCCGCAGCGACAGCGCCCGCCGCAGGGCAAGGTGCGCGTCGTGCTCCCAGGTGAATCCGATACCCCCGAGCACTTGGACGCAGTCCTTCGCGTTGTCGACCGCGGCGTCGAGGGCCAGCGCGCCCGCCACGGCGGCGGCGGACGGGTCGTCGGCGCGGGCGGCGTCCCAGGCGACGGCCGCGGCACGCTCGGCGCGGCACAGCATCCGCGCGCACAGGTGTTTCACCGCCTGAAACGCGCCGATCGGCTTGCCGAACTGGGTGCGGGTCTTCGCGTACTGAACCGCGGTGTCCAGGCACCAGCGGGCGATTCCGGCGGCCTCCGCGGCGGCCAGGGTGACCAGGAGGTCGGCGGTGCGCTCCGGGACCGCGACCGGCCCGAGCGGCCGCACCAGCGGGCGCGACAGGTCGACCGCGTCGACCGGCGTCACGCCGAGTTCCGTCGCGCGCACCACCCGGCCGTCCACCAGCAGGTTCGGCGGACCCGCGTCGCACAGCGGCAGCGCCACCCCGATCATGGCCGTGCCGTCGACCAGGCCGGGCAGCAGTTCCTTGGCCTCCGGCGTCCCGGCCTCGGCCAGCAGCACCCCGGCCAGCGCGACACCCAGCAGCGGGCCGGGGAACAGGTCGTAGGCGGCCTGCTCCAGCGCGCAGGCAAGATCGACGAGAGTGCCGCCCGCGCCGCCGAGATCGTCCGGCACGGCCAGGCCGAGCACGCCGATACCGATCAGTTCGGGCGGCAAGGTTGTAACGTGTTCACGAACAAGTCGACGTGGTTCGACCCGCACGGCCACCGCGTGGACGGCGTCCTGAATCGCGCGCTGCTCTCCGGTGACCGCGATCGGCACAGCTGACCTCCAAGGGTGGGACGCTCGACTACTATAGAACGTGTTCCAGTTTTGCGACCCGAACGAAGGACCAGCCCGATGACCGCCAGCAACCGACCCAGGGCGAACGGCCTGCTCACCGAGGAGGAGCCCGGCTCGGCTGCCCAGCGCGACCGGCGCAAGCGGATCCTCGACGCCACCATCGCCCTGGCGTCGAAGGGCGGGTTCGAGGCGGTCCAGATGCGCGCGGTCGCCGAGAAGGCCGACGTCGCGCTCGGCACCCTCTACCGCTACTTCCCCTCGAAGATCCACCTGCTGGTCACCGGCCTGGCCCGCGAGCTGGAACGCGGCACCGAGCGGATGGACCGGGCGTCCATCCCCGGCGACACCCCGTACGAGCGGGTCCTGTTCGTGCTCGGCCGGGTCACCCGGGCCATGCAGCGGGACCCGCACCTGACCGAGGCGATGACGCGGGCGTTCATGTTCGCCGACGCGTCCGCCGCCGCCGAGGTCGACACCGTCGGCAGGCTGATGGACCGGATGTTCGGCCACGCCATGCACGACAAGCCGACCGACGAGGACATGGCCGTCGCCAGGGTGATCGCCGACGTGTGGCTGTCGAACCTGGTCGCGTGGGTGACACGGCGCGCCACGGCCAACGACGTGGCCGCCCGGCTGGAACTCACCGTGCGCCTGCTGCTCGGTAAGGACCAGAGCTAGTAGCGTGTCGTCCTGTGGGTCCACAGGACAGCACCTAACCCATTCGGTGCTGGACCAGCCGGTGCCCTGACGGCATGCTGTGCGCGTGCCTACCGAGAACACAGTTCCCGCGTTCGACCTGATCGGCAAGCGCTACGACGAGTCCTTCGTGGAGCGCGACGTCCAGATCGCCGAGACCGCCTGGCTCATCGAGCAGCTGCCCGCGGGCGCCCGCGTGCTGGACCTGGGCTGCGGCAGCGGCCTGCCCTCCGCCAAACAGCTGCTCGAAGCCGGGTTCGAGGTGGTCGGCGTCGATGAGTCGCAGGTCATGCTCGACCTCGCCGCCGAGCAGGCGCCCGGCGCGAGCTACCGGCGTGACGACCTGCGCGACACCGCGAAGTTCGGCGAGTTCGACGCCGTGGTCGCCTTCTTCGCGCTGCTGATGCTGTCCAAGTCCGACATCGCGGCCACCCTCTCGGCCATCCGCGAGCAGCTGCGCGGCGAGAAGCTCCTGCTGATCAGCATGGTGCAGGGCGACTTCGACGCGTTCCCGGTGAACTTCCTCGGCTCACCCACGACCGTGTCGGCCTACCCGCCCGACCAGCTGCGCCAGGTCGTCACCGACGCGGGCTTCGAGGTCACCCAGCTGCTCGAGGTCGAGGCGATGGCCGAACCAGGCCGCATCGAGGTCCAGCTCTACCTTCGCGCCAAAGTCAGCGAATAACCCTTACAGCCAGTCGGCGGCGCTCAGGGCGCCACGCAGGCGGGTCAGGGCACGGTGCTGAGCCACTCGCACGGCCGTCGCGGTCAGTCCGATCGCGACGGCCGTCTCCTGTGCGGAGAGGCCGACGACCAGACGCAGGACCAGGATCTCGCGCTGGCGCGGCGCCAGGGTCTCCAGCAGCTTGATCAGCCTGCCGCGCATCTCCGTGCGCAAGGTGAGCTGCTCGGGGCCGAGGCCGACGTCGATCGTCTCGGGCAGGTCGGCGACCGGCTCGGAGCGGTCACGGCCGGAGCGGCGGTAGTAGTCGGCGACCTTGTGCGAGGCGATGCCGTAGACGAACGGCAGGAACGACTCGCAGTCGTCGTTGTAGCGGGGCAGCGCGCCGAGGACGGCGAGAAGGATCTCCTGGGCGACGTCGTCAGCCGAGGAGTAGGCCGAGCCGGTGCGGCCGATGCGGGCCCGGCAGTAGCGCACGATGGCCGGGTTGATCCAAGTGAACAGCGTGCCGATCGCCTGGCGGTCGCCCTTGAGTGAGGCGGCGACGAGTTCATGGAACGCGGAGCTCTTGAGGCGCGCGAAAATCGCGTCCGTCCCGGTGGTTTTCGGGTCGGCCGGGACGACCTCGGGCGCGAGGTCGGTCGTGGGCGGCCTGACAGCAGAACTCACATGAGCCCCCAGAGTATGCGGAACACCATCTCGGCGGTGCCCCGTTGAGATCCGGTATGGCGTGGGCTGCCCCGGCCCGCCTCACCGTTCCGCCGTAATCGTCGGATTCGATGGTTGGCCTTGACGGAGAGTGATGCTAGCCGGGGTGCGACGTCCGCACCAGGGTTTCCCCTAGTACTTCTGAGCGATGTTTTCGTATTCAACCTCACAGCCGGAAGGGTCCAACGGCCCTATGCGACACTTACCGTGCGCGAAACGCGGGTTTCGGTCACTATTGGTGGCCCCCCATCGACACAGTGCGGCTGATTTTCTACTCAGAGTGCGTGCCAGCACGGATGTTCCCGCCGAGGACTCACACGACCGGGTCAAGATCAAATGCACCGCCCAACTGCGCGGTGGGTCTACCCGAGCGCATTGGTTCGTTCGGGGGACGCATCCCCCGGACGGCCCAGCCCGGATGGACGCATTGACATCCGTCACTACGTCGACACGCATCGTGACGAGGCCCGCCCTCCGGGTGCCGACGATTGGACCCCCGCGTTGACACCCGCACCCAGGGCTTCATAGCGTGGTGTCGGCACCGACCACCCGAAATGGGGAATGCTCCACCATGGACCCCAACCGGCGGCCGACCATCGTCGTGCTGTGCGGCGCCGAGCGACCACCCCGGATGACCTCGATAGAACAGATCGCGGCCGTCCGCTACACCACGGGTCCCCGACTGGCTGAGGCCATGCCCGGGGCCGACGTGCTGTTCGCCTGGGACCTGCGCTCCACCGCGCTGCGGCAGGCCTGGCCGTCCGCGGACGCGCTGCGCTGGATCCACGCCGCCGCGGCCGGGGTGAGCCACCTGATGGTCCCCGGACTCGCCGAGAGCGAAGTCGTGCTGACCAACGCCCGCGGGATCTTCGACGAGCCCGTCGCCGAGTACGTGCTGACGGTCATGCTGGCCTTCGCCAAGGACCTGCCGACAACCCTGCGGCTGCAGCAGCGCCGGATCTGGCAGCACCGCGAGACCGAGCGGCTGGCGGGCTCCCGGGCCCTGATCGTCGGCGCGGGCCCGATCGGTCGCGCCATCGCCCGCAAGCTGCGAGCGGCGGGCGTGGCCGTCTCCGGCGTCGGCCAGCAGGCCAGGTCGAACGACCCGGACTTCGGCGAGGTCGTGCCGATGGCCGAACTGCGGCGCGCGCTGCCCGAGCACGACCACGTGGTCGTCGCCCTCCCGTTGACCCCGGCCACCGCGGGCCTGATCGACGCGAACGCCCTGCGAGCCATGCGACCCACCGCGCGGCTGATCACGATCGGCCGCCGCGGCCTAGTAGTCACCGCCGACCTGTTAGACGCGCTAGACCACGGGCTCATCGCGGGCGCGGCGCTGGAGGTGTTCGCCGACGAGCCGCTGCCGCCGTCCTCACCGCTGTGGGACCAGCCCAACGTCCTACTGTCGCCGCACATGTCGGGGGACGTGAAGGGCTGGCGCGACGAGCTCGTCCGTCTCTTCGAGACCAACCTGGCCCGATATGTGAGCGGAGAACCGCTGCTCAACGTGGTGGAGACGCGCCGAACTCCCCGGTGACCCCGCCCACAGGGGTCGACCGAACCCACTTGCTACTCTAGAGTAGGTAAGAGGTTCGACCGACAAGGAGCAACATGGCCGGGAACGAGAAGGTGGGCACCAAGCCACCACGGCGCGACGCCATGGGCGCGGCGCTCGCGGTGCTGAACCGGTTGGCGAGCACCGCCGTGCTCGATCGGTTCGGCCTGCGCAAGCCGGTGGAGCGCACCGTCTACGAGGCGACCAAGACCGGGTTCACCGCCGTCGGCGCGGCCAGCCGGACCTTCGCCGCGACGACCAAGCTAGGCAAGCCCGGCAGGCTGCCGTCGGCCCCGGACAAGGGCCTGTTCGACCTGACGCCGACCGACGAGCAGCAGATGATCCGCGACACCGTGGTGGAGTTCGCCGCGGAGAAGCTGCGCCCGGTCGCCGCCGACGCCGACGCCAAATGTGAAACGCCACAGGAGCTGCTTTCGTTGACCGCGGAACTCGGCGTCACCCTTGTGGGTGTCCCGGAGGACCTCGGCGGCGTCGGCGCGGAGCGCTCCGCGGTCACCAACGTGCTCATCGCCGAAGCCATGGCGCACGGCGACATGGGCCTCGCGGTCGCGTGCCTCGCGCCGTCGGCCGTCAGCACCGCGCTCGTCCTGTGGGGCGACGCCTAGCAGCAGTCGACCTACCTGCCGTCCTTCGTCGGCGAGAGCGTCCCCGCCGCCGCCCTGGCCATCCAGGAGCCGCGCGCGCTGTTCGACCCGTTCGCGCTCAAGACCAAGGCCTACCGCACCCCCGGCGGCTTCACCATCGAGGGCGTCAAGTCCCTCGTGCCGCGCGCCGCCCAGGCCGAGCTGTTCGTCGTCTCCGCCGATCTTGACGGGCGCGGCCCCGCGCTCTTCCTGGTCGAGTCCGGCAGCCAGGGCGTCAGCGTCGAGTCCGAGCCCGCCATGGGCCTGCGCGCCGCCGCGCTCGGTCAGCTGCACCTGGACAAGGTGTCGCTGCCCGCCACGGCACTGCTCGCGGACGGCAAGGCCGAGGTGTACGCCGAGTGCGTCCGGCTGGCCCGAATCGGCTGGTGCGCGCTCGCCGTTGGCACCGGGCAGGCCGTGCTCGACTACGTCATCCCCTACGTCAACGACCGCGTCGCCTTCGGTGAGCCGGTCAGCCACCGGCAGGGCGTGGCCTTCAAGGTCGCCGACATCGGCATCGAACTGGAAAGCATGCGCCTGCTCACCTACCGCGCCGCGAGCCGCGCCGAGCAGGGAAAGACCTACGCGCGCGAGGCGGCACTGGCCCGCAAGCTGTGCTCGGACAAGGGAATGCAGATCGGCAACGACGGCGTGCAGCTGCTCGGCGGCCATGGGTTCGTGAAGGAGCACCCGGTGGAGCGGTGGTACCGCGACCTGCGTGCGGTCGGTCTTGTCGAAGGCATCGTCCTCGTCTGAGCTGGAGAATTTCTGATGATCAACCTTGAAGTCCCCAAGAAGTTCCAGCAGCTCGTCGACCAGGCACACCAGGCCGCCGCCGAGTTCTTCCGCCCCAACTCCCGCAAGTACGACCACGCCGAGCACACCTACCCCAAAGAGCTCGACATGCTCGCCGCCCTGCTCGACGGCCTGTCGGCCTCCGGCGGCGGCGCGGGCGCGGGCGGTGTCCGCAGGGACGAGGGCAAGGACAAGGGCAACCGCAACGGCTCCAACCTGCAGCTGCTGCTCGGCACCATCGAGATGTGCTGGGGCGATGTCGGTCTGCTGCTGACCATGCCCCGGCAGGGACTCGGCAACGCCGCCATCGCCTCGGTCGCCAACGACGAGCAGATGGAGCGCTACAAGGGCAAGTGGGCCGCCATGGCCATCACCGAACCCGACACCGGCTCCGACTCGGGTGCCATCCGCACCACCGCGGTGCTTGATGGCGACCACTATGTCCTGAATGGCGAGAAGATCTTCGTGACGTCGGGCGAGCGCGCCGACTGTGTCGTCGTGTGGGCGACGCTGGACCGGTCGCTCGGCAAGGCCGCCATCAAGTCCTTTGTGGTCGATCGCGGCACCCCGGGTTTCGAACTCGTCCGCCTGGAACACAAACTCGGCATCCGCGCGTCGGACACCGCGCACTTCCGGCTGGAGAACGTCCGCGTCCACAAGGACAACCTGCTCGGCAGCCCGGACATCAACACCGAGCAGGGCTTCGCCGGGGTCATGCAGACCTTCGACAACACCCGCCCACTGGTCGCCGCCATGGCCGTCGGCGTAGCCCGCGCCGCCCTGGAGGAGACCCGCCGAATCCTCGCCGAAGCAGGCGTCGAGATCGACTACGACCGCCCCGCGAACGTCCAGCACGCGGCCGTCGCGCTGTTCCTCCAACTGGAATCGGACTGGGAGGCGGCGTACCTGCTGTCCCTCGAAGCGGCTTGGATGGCCGACAACCGCAAGCCGAACTCGTTGCAGGCCAGCATGGCCAAGGCGAAGGCCGGACGGTCCGGTTCGGACATCACGCTGCGGTGCGTGGAGCTGGCCGGGTCGATCGGCTACAGCGAGAACTCCTTGCTGGAGAAGTGGGCGCGGGACTCCAAGATCCTCGACATCTTCGAAGGCACCCAGCAGATCCAGCAACTCATCGTCGCCCGCCGACTCCTGAACAAGTCGAGCGCCGAACTGAAGTAGCAGGTCAGAGCCCCTGACCGTCATCACGATCAGGGGCACTGCCGCACTTGCCGGGGTTCGCCCGGACCTGACTTGAACCATGATCAGGCCGCCTCCAGGCCGTCAGCCGGGTCAGGCCGGGTGAACACGGTGTCCATCGCCAGCCGTGCTCGCTCGTAACTGGTCGAGACCAGGTGCGTGTACACCCGGAGCGTGAAGCCGGGATCGGAGTGGCCGAGGTAGGCCGCCAGTTCCTTGATTGAGACGCCCTGCGCCAGGAGCGTCGACGCGTAGAAGTGCCTCAGGGCGTGGATGCCGTCGACCTGCTTAATACGCGTCAGGTTGCTTACGCGGAACGCGCCTGCCCACAGAGTCTTGGTGAACAGGTCCCCGGAGTAGAGCAGCTTGTCGTCATCGCGGGTGCACAGCAGCTTGACCTTGATCTCATCACCGGACGGCTTACGCCACGGCAGAGTTACCGAGACCGGTTCGGCGTCTTCCATGTGCTTGTCCAACCTAGCCAGCACGCCGCGCGCCAACGGCACCACCCGCGTTTTGTTCCTCTTGGGGGCCGAGAACACGAGAGTGCCATTCACCAGGCGGAGTTGACGACGAACGTTGAGGACCATCGCGTCACGGTCAATGTCGTCCGGAGAGAGCCCCAGGATTTCCCCCTGCCGCAGGCCGCAGCCCGCCCCGATCGGAACGACGATCTTCCATCGGTCCGGCAATCCCGACTCGACAGAGCGCACCCGATCCTCAGACCAGATGTCCTTAGCGGTGATCGCGGCCGCTGTCGGCCGTTGAATCGACTTCGCCCTGCACGGGTTGTCGCGGATCAACCTGTCGTCAATCGCGGAGTCGAGCACACTGGACACAAGGGTGAACAACACGGCCTTATAGTTCTCTGAGTATCCAGCGATGGTGTCCATCCAGTCGCGGATGGTCGATGCCGCGATCTTGCCGACCGGTTTGTCTCCCAGTACCGGAAGGATGCGCTTGTTCAACCGCGAAGCGAGGATCTGCCGCGTAGCTGGATCATCCGACTGTCCCTTGATCCAGCTCTCGGCCTGCGTGCGGAACAGGCGACGTGCCGCCGTCGGGTCGATATAGCGGTCCTCCCGCTTGTCGTTCTCGACCGCAAGCAGGAAGTCGTCAGCCTGTTTCTTGCACCGGTCAGGGAAGCTCTTAGACCGCTCACTACCCGAAGGGTCGACGTACCGGGCCTTATATCTGTCCCCGATCCCGTAAAGCTCCGACTTCTCGCGCAGCGGCTTGCCGCGCTTGTCCGTCGCCACCTCACCAGTGACAGGGTCCTTCTTCGGTCGGTACCAGCGGTCTTGGACGTGTCCCATCGTTCACTCCTTTGATTGCTGAAAGGTCTAGGCGGCCCGGTCGGTACCTTCGTTGAACCACGCGGTCACGGCGTCTGGGTCGTAACGGAGATGCCGACCAACCTTCCGGACTGGTGGTCCCTCCCCGCGCCACTTCCACTGGTAGAGCGTCTTCACCGGTACGCCAAGGAACGCGGATACGTCCTCAACGGACCAGAGCGGACGGAGCTTGGCCTCATGGTGTGTCGTCATCAGTTCCCCCCTCGGTTGGTCAGGCCGCCATCGGTTGAGTTGCTGAAACATCGGGCAGGCCCCCGCCGCCCCTGGTACCGCTGCGCCCGCCACCGTCTGGTGTTGGTGGTGGGTCGGTCATAGCGAGTCGTGCGCGGTCGTATTCGGCCCTCCAGGTGATCCGTTCGGCGATGGAGCGCATGAGCAGGTGCGCCCGTGGTGGCGCGGAGCGGTCGCCGGGGTCGACGGTGCGCCACACATACCGCTCGGGGTCCGGGGTGTCTTTGACGATGCCGACGGCCGCCAGGGCGCTACGGACGAAGCCGACGCGGTCGGTCTTGTGTTCGGCGACGGTCTTCCCGGACCACTTGCGCGAGACCAGTACCCGCCGACCGGGAAGGCCGAGGGTGGAGCGTCGGTGTGCGCGGCCCTTGCAGTGGCCGGGGACGGTCCGAGACGAGACGCCAAGGGGTTGGATGCCGTAGAGCAGCCACACCGCACACCGAGGCGAACACGGGGTGACCGCCAGTTCAGCGTGTAGCCGGTCGTGGTGCTCAGCGTGGGCAGGGCTGTTCGCGGCGATGACCTCACCAGTGGACTTGGTGAGGTACTTGGTCAGGTAGCCGATGTGCCGCCCGGACTCTTCGGTGCCGCCGAGGATGCCCTTGGAGTGGACCTGTTCGCCGAACCGTGCGACGTGTGCGGGCTCGTCCACCAGGTCCAGCGCATCAGCCCATGAGGTGAGCGCGTGCCCGGTCTCCGGGTCGGTGAACGCCTCCGTGTCTGCCTGCCACACCGGCAGGTGCTTGCCGCCGTACACAGGCTCGTCATGGTTGGGCCACCACACTTGCAGGTAGGTAGCGGCAGTGACCTGTCGGATCACGTCGTGCGGGATCGACCCGCGCAACGCGGTGTGCAGGTGCGGTGCCGCGCGTTTCTGCGGCTCGACCGTGGCGAAGTACTGGACATCCCAACCGACGACGCGGCGCAGGTTCTGCCACCACCGATCCACCAGGGAGGCGAAGTGCACCCCGTCCCGAGCCGCCCGCCGATAGTCATAGGTAGTCGGATCGACCGGGACGCCGTCACGCACCGGGCCGTAGGTATCACAGGTCAACGTGACGAACATCGAGGGCCGATAGCGACCCGCGAACTCACGGCCCACAGTGCGCTTCTCCACCCGCTTGCGCGGAAGGTTCGGTGCGTCCTGCCGCCGCTTCGTCGACCGCACCGGAGCCCGCGTGGCCACGACATCGGGTGAGGGCAGACGGCCGCGCACCCCGAGATCGCGTAGTTCGGTGTCAACCGAGGCGATCTCATCGCGCAGCTCGTCCGCCTCACCAACGCTGTCCTCACCCACCGCCGTCTGATAGGCGGAGACCAGGGTGGCGCGATACTCCATCAACCCGACCTGGTCCACGGTCGGGGCCAGGCGCGTGATGTCGGGTTCGGTGTCGCGGTGCCAGCCCTCCCGACACTGGGCCATCCGCAGCCGCCGTGCTTTCGCCGCGCAGGTGGGACACACCGACTCCACCGTCGAGCCGCAATCCTTGGCGACGTAGGTCAACTCACCGATCACGGTGTCGCCGCGTTCCATCACGAACGGCCGTACACACGCCCCGTGCTTCTCTGCCGCCGCCCGCAGCACCTCAGCCGACAATGGCGCCATCGTCTTCCCGACCGGACCCGGCACCACCAGGGCGTCCGGGCCGTGAGCCGCGGTGACTTCCGTCTGTTCTTGCTGGTCAACGGTGTGCGCCGTGACGAGTGCGGTCATGGGGTCACCTCAGGGTGGTTTGCTGCCCATTCGCAGAGATGGGCCAGGCCGATCCGGTCACGCTGTCCAGGGGCCAGGCGAAGGACGGGCGCGTAGTCGGTGGCGCCGAACACCTGCACCGGGGTCCCGTCGGTCAGACCGCCCCGGATGTAGAGGTGCATGGTGTGGGAGTCGTCGCCGTCGTGGCGCCACGCCTCACACGTGACCCAGTCCAGCGTGTCCAACCACGCCAGCAGCGCGGACGCCAGGCCGGGGAGCCACTGTTCACAGTCGAGCTGGAAGGTCACCGGGGCCGTACCGGTCACGGCCGGGTGGTAGGCAGTGACGATCACCGGGGCCGGGAGATCGGTGAACACGGCCAGGTGCTCACCGACCGCCGCGAACACCGCCGCCATGGCCGCCATGTCGATCCGGTGATCGGTCGCAGTGGTGTCTGTGTCGCAGGTCATGGTGCTCATGCCGCCGTACCTCCATCGTTGGTGGTGTCGCCAGAGTTGTTGTCAGGGAAGGGAATGACCGTCGCCGTCGAGTCGGTCACGTAGTGGACAAGCTCGGTCAGGTTCGTGTCGGTCGGGTAGAACGCGCGAGCCCGGACCAGTGCCCGCTTGCCGTCCTCTTTGATCCACGCGACACCGGGAGTTGACTCCGGGATCTCGTGTGCGTTGGCGCCGCGTGCCCGGACACCGTCGCCCAGGACCATGTCGACCTGGACCGCCTCGTCCAAGCGCAGCGCGATCTTGGTGCCGAACAGGTTGCGGAACGGCACGATCTCTTTACGCGGGTCCTGCACGAGTGCGAGCACCGCCACACCGGGGGCGCGGCCCTGTGAGGTGATGGTCTGCAACGCGGACTGTGCACGCTCCCGCAGCCGCTTGTCGGTCTGGTAGGCGATCACGTCCGCCAGCTCATCGACCACCAGGAGCAAGAAGGGCTCACCGGAGGACAGCGACCACGAGCGCAGCACACCCCGGAACCGGGCCGCCCGTGCCCGCACCTCTTCGGCGATCTCTTCGAGTAGTTCGACCGCCGCGACGCCGTTGTCATAGGCGACCTTGGTGAACAGCTCCGGGGCCTGCCCCAACTCCATGCCGCCCTTGGGGTCGATCCCGTAGACCCTGACCGCCCCCGTGCGCAGCATCGAGGCCAGCGCCCACAACACCGCCCACAACACCGAGCCCTTGCCAGCACCCTGCACACCCACGGCGAGGGTCTGTCCACCTTGGAGCCGCAGCGCCCACGGCTTGCCGGTCTCGGTACGGCCGATGACAACCTTGCGCAGGTCCACCGGCCTACCCTCACCCTCAGGCAACGCCGGGGCGCGCAGCACCGTGGCCAACGGGTCGGAGTGGATCATGTCCAGCTCGATCACACCGGGCTTCACCACGCGGACCCGACACGAGGAGGCGCCGAACGAGTGCGCCAAACCGGAGGCGTGTGCCTCCCACTGTTCCGGGGACTGGCCTTTGATCATGCGAACGCGGACCTTGTCCCGCCAACCCTCAGACCGGGTCCGTCGCAACCGGGGCAGGTGTTCCTTGCCCCGGGCGGTGCCGGTCAGGTTCGACAGCCGCATGACCGAGCGCCACTGTTGCGTGTACACGGCCACGCGACGGAACTCCGTGCGCACCCACCGGACCCGCCGGTAAAAGCTGTCCCGACCCCGCCACCACCACACGAACCCCGCGATACCGGCCGCCAGGGCCAGGCCGCCGAGCCACCACGGTCCGCCCACCGCATACACCACGGCCGCGAACAGCCCCAGCGTGACCGTGGACGGGTAGTACCAACACAGGCGGCCCAGCTTCACCAGGCCCCACACCAGCAGCACCACCAGGACCACCGGAGCCAGGACCAGCTTGACCTTGCCCGGCAGCATCGTCCACCACGGCAGCCGAGGCCGCGCCACTTCCAGGGGTGCCGGGTCGACCCACCGGGAACCCTTGACGCCGTTCACCAGCCACCCCGCGAACCAGCGTCGCCCGCCGCCCGGATGACCGGGAACTCCAACGCCAACGCGCCAGAGCAGTTGGCGCACTCGCTGTCCCCCGGCAGCAGCCGAGCGAACCTCTTACACGTCTTGCACCGCGTTCGGGTGACCCCACTTGCGCGGGCATTCCCCTTCTGCCATATGCTTTCCACGTCTGATCCCCTTGGATTGGACTCCAGGCACAGAAGCGGTAGCCGCCAAGCAAAGTCCGCTTCTGTGTCTCTTCTTTTGTTGCAGCGCACTAAAGGCCGCGCGACATCGCCGCACAGCCCTTGGTGCGTTCTCTCTGTCTAATCTGGACTTATCGGCTGTCCTGTATGGACTAACTGGCCTCTCGCCGGATCGCGTCCACCTGTGCCGCCTGCCGCGCGTCCCGAGCGCACGCCCGTTGGATCGCTCGATCCGTCAGCACGCCACCCACCAGCATCAATGCAAGGAAGATCGCGGCGAACCACTCCATCCCGCTCATTCCGAAACCTCAACCGCGGAGCCCTCTGCCGCAGCAGGCGCCGCCTCACGTTTGGCGAGCCGTTCGCTCTCCCCCAACTTGGCCCGCCGAAGCTGCTCCTCCGCCTCATCGGCCTTCTGCGCCTCGATCCCCGCCCACGACATCGCTTCGTGGTAGTGGTGCCGATCGACCAACGCCACGTCCTGATACACCCGAGCCGCCCGGCGATGGAACGTCACCAACGCCGAGTGCGCCGCCCCTGGTCCCGGCATCTCCCGCCCCAACAGCTCATTCGCTTCCCGCAGCGTCAGAATTCGTCGCAGCGACATCACCCACCACCGCCCCTCCGTCGAGGCGCCATCGGATGCACGCCAGCTCCCGCGTTCGACCTGGCATTCCACTCCCGCGACTGATGCTCGAACGTCTCCGCCGCTGAATGCACAGCCGCAAGCACCCACCACGGCAGATACGGCGAGTCGGCGATCTCCCGCCACAACACCGCCACATCCCACGACGTCACCGCCATGGCATGCGCCGCACCGCGATCGTCAGCGCCCGACCGAGCGACCTCCGCCGAAGCGTGCTCGTAGGCCCGATACGCGGCCTGCCAACGCCTGTCCAACTCATCGGACACGT
Source organism: Actinokineospora sp. (assembly GCA_035540215.1). Lineage (GTDB taxonomy): Bacteria > Actinomycetota > Actinomycetes > Mycobacteriales > Pseudonocardiaceae > Actinokineospora. The sequence goes on from DATLIA010000302.1 coordinate 28,377, forward strand.
TCACCCGCACCACCTCTCCCTGCGGAGCGAAGAAGGCCCAACCGGCCGCCCCGGACACACCAGCAGGCGCATCCAGGGCCGCACCGGCCGGAACCTCAAACGCCGCGCTCACTCGTTCCTCACGCGGCCTTGTTGGCGGACTCGGACTTTCCCTGCTCCTGCGCGGCCGAGGTCTTCTGCTGACCACGACCACCCGCTGCGCCGGCCGCCCGGAACCCAGACGCCCGGAACACGTACGACTGGTACTTGAACTCCCCGTTACCGGCGATACGAGGTTCTGCGGTCAGGCCGTCCAGCTCGATCGGACGCATCCCCGGCAGCGCTTCCGCCGTGGTCGGCACCGGCTGAACCGGAGCCAGGAACGTGATCACGAACGAAGCCCGCTTCGCGTTCTGCTCGTTCGGGTCCGTCACCGCCGCCCGCCACTGGAGTTCGCCCGTCAGCTCGTCCCGCTTCTGCCGGACCGGACGCCCCGACACCTTCTCTTCCCGCGACTGAAAGTCGTTGTCCGGTGCCACCTCACCGACCAACACCAACCCCTGCGGGAAGGCGTCTGCAAACTCGATCGGGAAACGGTGCCCCTTGGAAATCGCCATGATCTTGACCTCTCATCTGGTGCCCTTGCTGGGCCTGTCGCCCTGTCTGGGCCTCTGGTTGCGAGGAGGCATCACCCCTCGTCAGGCCATCGTATACGTAGCTTCGTATACGCACAAGTCTTGCGTATACGCAGGCTGCTACGCTGCCCGTGCAACGTCCCCAGCACCACGGCGGACAGACCTTGACTCGGAAGGGATCGGGAACATGGCGGAGCCCGCATACGTCTCCATCTCAGGCGCGTACGCACGACGAATCCGCAGCGGAGACCTGGCGCCCGGGACGCAACTGCCTAGCTACGCCGAGATCGCCAAGCAACACGGCGTGTCTGACATCGTCGTGCGCAAGGCCATCTCGTTGCTGCTGAGTCAGGGCCTCGTCCGGTCCGCTCGCCGACGCGGAATCTTCGTCGCTGATCGCCCGAACCTGGTTCGGATCTCCCCGGAGCGCCAGATGCAGAGTGCCGAGGTCTCGTTCGGGGCCGAAACGGAAGAGTCAATCGTCGTCGACCGGGAGACGGAGACAGTCTCGGCAACCGACGAACTAGCGGAAACGTTTGGGATCGCACCGGGGGACCAACTCACCCACGTCATCACGCGCGTCTCCGACGGCGGAAACCGCGTCTCGATCTCAAACACCTATCGGCGTGCGGGAACGACAGGAACGGCCAACGCCACAGTCCTGGAGGAGACGCTTACCGACAAACTTCCGTCGGACGCACACGCGGAGTGGTTGGGCACAACGCCCGGCAGTCTCGTCAAGAACGTTCACCAGCAGTTCTTCGCGGCCGATGGTCAGGTAGTGATGGTCTCCGACATCTCGTACCCGCAGGATCGATACGACGCGTTCGTATTCCGGATGGACCTCACGTCTAGCGCGGGAAGCTAGAAGGTCCAAATCGCGTGGCGTGGGCTCAACATCCTCTGCGGACGTTGAGCCCATTTTCTATCGCCGGACCCAACTCTGTGCTACGTCGGCAAGGTTCCACCACGACACGAACCGCGGATCCTCGGACTCAAGTTTCCATCCGGCCGACAGGGCCTCAAAGAAGGCGTCATCGCCGGTCATCCCGCCCTGGCGCTGCCCTATGAAGATCAGGCGGTCACCGCCCGCCTTCTCAAACGCAGCGAGAGCTTCTGACGCCATGGGAGTACCCCACCCTGGCGGCCAGCACAGCAAAAGCACATGACCCGCGTAGCTTGCAGTATTCGCCTCAAATTCGCAGACATCGCCAACCGGATGCCATACGTCGATTTGGCCAGTCGCCGCAGGAAAGGAAACGTTTTCAGTTTTGTCCGGCGGCATAGAATCGTAAGCAGCAACCTCAATTCCAGCCTGCGACAATTGCGCGGCCCAGTATCCCCGCCCCGCACCCAGTTCCGCCACTGGTCGCCCCGCACAGAAGTCGGACACCCACTCCAAGGTTTCCGGTGAAGGAATCGCGTACGCATAGATGGCCTGCAAGTGTGTCTGCCCGTACGCCAACCGAGCACTCCCGGTCGACCGACCGCCGTTCACCACGCGCCGGCCCTCATGCTCGTGGACGAACGCGGAGACGATGTCCCAGTACGGGTTCAGGCTCTCGGTTTTGCCGCCCGTGACGTAGTGGACGAAACGCAGATCAAACGCGGCATCTACTTGGGCGTTGCCCGTGCCCGGCAGCCTCAGGGCCACGTCCAAGTAGTCGTCAACCCTTGGGTACTCGGCCCGAAGACGTTCGTCGTCATTGAGCAAGGCAGCAAGAACGCTGCGTCGTTCCTCCGTCAAGACCAGCTCAACCATGCGCTCGATCCTTGCAGACGTCTACTGCGGATCGCATCGCTCCAAACGAGGGAGGCTCCCTCAGGCGTTGGCCATGACGATGCAACCTCGACGGGGCGGCGACTTGCACGGCCCGTGCACGGAACGGCACCCAGACGGGCGATGTGGAGCCCGTAGCGGCAGGTCAATCCTGGGATGCACTTCCGAAATTTGGGAGTCTCTGGTTGGAGGTTGTATGAGTGGCACCGGTGGGAACGTCCAAGTCGCGACCCTGAGCGGCGATGCGAAGATCCTGTCCGATCTTGGAATCGAAGTTTTCTCGCTTGACTCGCCACCGAAGTCCGATGGGCCTGACCGTTACGGGGCGAACGCCAAGTGGATTCAAGACGGCTGGGGGTTCACGGTCAGTTCTCAGGATGAACTGATGCGTTGCATTGGCAGGATTGGAACCCTGCAAGTCGGACGGCGATACGTGTGGCGGGGAGTGGCCAGTTACAAGTGGCGCGTCCAGTCCTCACTGCTCCGAAGAATGGTCATCAAAGAAGGTCTAACTAGCATTACAGAATCGGACGTTCGCGCGCGAGAAAGGGCACTGTTACGCGAAGCGCGACGGTGGGGAATAAATAGGGAACTGGGCGGCGCCGCCACAGATCAGCAACTCTTGGCGGTTCTTCAGCATCATGGTGGCCCGACTCGACTTCTGGACGTCACTTCGAATCCGATGACGGCCTTGTGGTTCGCTTGTCAGAAGCCGGACCAAAGCACTTCAAATCGGGCTGGGGCGCTGATGGCGTTCGATGTCACCAACCTGCCGGTTCTTGTCACGGCGAGTCATGAACTTGGGCAGACCTTCGGAGCTGTTGCAGACCCTCTGGGGTGGCATCTAGAAGATGCCTTGAAGCAATCGGTCACGAGTGGACAACCATTTCTTGTGCAGCCGTCATATCCGGACCCACGTATGGTTGCTCAGGAAGGTCTATTCCTGACCGGTGCGGTGCCAGACAAGGTCCGTGTCCTTGCGGTGGACGGCCTGCCTCTTGGCCTGGGTGCGGCAGCGCCTGGCGAGGATGCGTTGTCCACATTGTTTGACCCGTTGCCCCGCGGAAAGGGCAGACCAAGCCGGTTGCCCTTTGTCGTCCTCATTGTTCCAGCGGCGATCAAGCAGCGGATGCTGCGACACCTTGAAAGCACATACAATCGACACTATCGGTACCTGTTTCCGGATGTTGCTGGATTCGTGGCGGCCCTCAAAGCTGGCCAGCTCGACTTGTCACATGAGTCCTGCTGAATTTGGCTCTATGGGATCAAGGCGCGCCGCCGTCGGCGGCACGCGCGAGCTGGCCCGTTGCGCTGGCACCACAACCACATCCATCGCGCCGCCAGGCGCCCTTCCGCTCCGCTACGGGCGCCGACGGCGCACGGCGCGGACTGAGTCCGCCCAAAGGCGCACGAGCCGCCGACGGCGACGCGCCAACCCACCAGCCAAAGTTCAACGAGCACCAGGACCAGGCCGCCACGAACGCACCCCAAGCCGCGGTGAGTTACACACGTCTGCCCAGGTCACGACAGGTGAGGCAATCGACGAGCCTCATTGCGCGCTACCAGCGGGGTCACCCTGCATCGCTCCCGCCGACTCACCGGAAGACCCACACCGGCCGCGAGCACCGAGAACCCGCCACAGGCGGGCACAAGCAACCAACTCCCACGCGCCGCGATCGTCTAACGCAGGCTCACCGGCATCAAGGGCGACCCTTCGGGCCGTCGCTGCGCGATGGGCAAGCCCACCCCTGACGCCGCCGACCCAGCGCTAGGAGCGGCCTGTGCGAGGGAACGGGGCCGCCAAGGCACCACGACCTCCACCGCCGTTGCCGTCTCGCCCTGGGAGCGCCGATGAAGAGGATCAACCACCCTGACCAGATGGTCCTGTGGACCCGCCATAGCCTCACCTGGCGGATATGGCGCGACCCCCGCACCCCCTGGGGGAAGGACGCGGAGGCCGCCGCCAAGACCAGTCGCCGGGCAACCACAGCGCCCGCGAAACCAGCCAAGACTCAGGCTAAGCCCCGTCCGGCCAGCCCACAGAAAGCCGCCGCGAAGCCGATCAAGGCCGCGAATCCCAGGCCGTCCACAGGCCGTCGGGCGTCAGGCAGTGCCGAGAACCCGCGAGAAGTGTCGAGATGCGTCCTCACTGGTCACAGGCCGTTTCCCCCAATGTGCCCAGATGGGCGTAACCACGCCGAAAGATCCTCGACATCTTCGAAGGCACCCAGCAGATCCAGCAACTCATCGTCGCCCGCCGACTCCTGAACAAGTCGAGCGCCGAACTGAAGTGATCGGATAGTCCGTGGCGGCGCTTCTCAGCTCAGCTGAGAAG
>DATLIA010000303.1:0-31108 GCA_035540215.1 Actinokineospora sp.
CACCGTGGCCGTCGCGGCGGGGGCGGCGGGCGGCGTGGCCTTCCCGCTGTCACTCCCCGCGCTCTTGGCCTGGGCGGCACCTTGGCTGGCGGCGCGGGGTGTCGGCTTGTAGTCGGCGAAGAAGTCGTGCCACGCGGGATCGACCGAGGACGGGTCCGCGAGGAACTGCTCATACATTTCTTCGACGAGCCACTCGTTCGCACCGAACTGTGACGCGGGACTGCTGCTGGACACGGCTGGCTCTCGCCTCTATCCATCTCGATCTCGTGGTGAAGGCACTTCCCCGTCAGGTTAGTCCCCCGGTCAGGGGCTGCGTTAATCAACCGGACCCGCGTGAGTCAGGTCATGGGTCACCTTCTTCACTGTATCGGTCCAGCTCACGGGGGCGCCTGGGTTTGTGTGAGGTTCCGGCTGGTCGAACGCGGCATCGGACTGGGCCGAACCGCCCATCACACCGGTGTTTCGACCGGTTCCAGGGACCCCAGCCGCCACAGCCGGGCGTAGTGCCCGTCGGCGGCCAGCAGCTCCGCGTGGGTGCCCTGCTCGATCACCCGGCCATCGGCCATGACGATGATCGAGTCGGCCCGGGCGGCGGTGGCTAATCGGTGCGCGACGACGAACGTGGTCCTGGTCCCGGCGACTTTGGCACCCGCCGCGACCACGGCGGCCTCCGTCGCCGGGTCCAGCGCGGCGGTGGCCTCGTCGAGCAGGAGGATGTCCGGGTCGACCATTTCGGCTCGGGCGAGTCCGACGAGTTGGCGCTGGCCTGCGGAAAGGGACTGGCCGCGCTCGCCAACCTGCTGGCGGAAGCCGTCCGGGAGCGTGGCGATCATCGACAGGGCGCCGACAGACCGGGCGGCGGCCTCGACGCGGCTGGGCACGGCGTCCGGTGAGCCGTAGCCGATGTTGTGGGCGATGTCGCCGGTGAAGAGATGGGCCTCCTGCGGGACGACGCCGAGGCGCTGGCGGTAGCCGTCGAGGTCGTAATCGCGCAGGTCCGTGCCGTCGACCAGCACTTGGCCCTCGGTGGGGTCGTAGAAGCGGGCGATCAGCTTCACCACGGTGGACTTGCCCGCCCCGGTCGCCCCGACCAGGGCCACTGTTTGCCCGGGAAGTGCCCGCAGGGACACATTTCGGACCGCAGGTGTCTCGGTTCCTGGGTAGGCGAAGGTGACGTCGCGCAGCTCGACCTCGCCCGCCAGGTGGGCGGGCACGGACACCGGCCGCTCGGCCGCGGGCACCGTGGTCGGGGTGCGCAGCAGGTCGGCGATGCGGTGCAGCCCGACCCTGGCCTGCTGGTAGCCGTCGAAGATCCCCGACAGCTGCTGGACCGGGGCGAAGAACAGGCCCAGGTACAGCAGGAAGGCGAGCAGCACACCCGGACTCAGGTCACCCGTGGCGACCCGGTTGGCACCCGCCACGAGGACGGCGGCCTGGGCCAGCCCCGACAGCATCGAGACGAACGGGAAGTACGTCGCGATGTACCGCTGGGCGCGCAGCCTGGTGACGCGGTAGGCGTCGCTGCGCTCGGCGAAACGCTCGGCGGCCTTCCCCTCGCGGGTGTACGCCTGCGCGACGCGCAGCCCGGTCACGTTCTCCTGCATGTCGGCGTTGACCGCGCTGACCCGTTCGCGTGCCTCCGCGTATGCCCGGGACGACAGCCGCTGGAACACGATCGTCGCGGCGAGCAGGACCGGCAGGACGGCCAGCGCGACCAAGGCGAGGGAGAAATCGGTGACCAGGAGGGCCACGGTGACCGCGACGACGGTCAGCACACTCGCCGCCGCCGTGGTCAGCCCGGTCTGCAGGAACGTCGACAGCGCGTCGACGTCGGTGGTCATCCTGGTCATGATCCGGCCCGCGAGTTCGCGCTCGTAGTAGTCGAGCCCGAGCCGCTGCAGGTGGGCATAGCTGCGCACGCGCAGCAGGTAGAGCATCCGTTCGCCGAGGCGGGCGGTGCGGACCACGCCGATCGCCGTCATGATCCAGATCAGGCCCACCAGCACGGCTGACAGTGCCGTCGCCAGCCACAACGGGCTTGTCGCCCCGGCCAGGATCCCGGAGTCGATTCCGTACCTGGTCAGCGCGGGCATGGCCATGGCGATCAGCGCGTCGGCGATCACCAGGGCGGCCACCAGCGCGATGGACCACCTGGCCGGTCCGAGCAGGCCGCGCAGTCGGAACCCGGGGTCGGGCGCCGTCGGGTCCTGGCCGTACGCGTCCGGCCGCTCTACCGCGGGCGGCAGGGCCTGCACCTGGGCCATCAGCTCCGGGGTCGGCGGCAGCGCGCCGAGGCCCTCACCGGGGCCGCCCATCCGGCCGCCGATGGAGGCCGACGCCTGCGATGTCGGCCGGTCGGGCTCGGTCGGAGCGGGCCACAGCGACTCGGTGATCCCGTCCGGGCCGGGCTCCAGGTCCTCGGTGGCCCGGCGGGTCGGGTCCTCGATCACATCGCCGGGCCCGGCCAGCAGCGACCGGTACAGCTCGCAGCGGTCGGACAGCTCCGTGTGCGTGCCGACGTCGACCACCCGGCCCCGGTCGAGCACGGCGATCCGGTCGGCGAGCCCGAGACTGGACCTGCGGTGGGCGATCAGCAGAGTGGTGCGCTCGGCGGTGACCTCGCGCAGCGTGTCGTGGATGGCGGACTCGGTGGCCGTGTCGACCGCGGACGTCGCGTCGTCGAGGACCAGCACCCGCGGGTCGGACAGCAGCGCCCTGGCCAACGCCACCCGCTGCCGTTGCCCGCCGGACAAGGTGAGCCCGCGCTCGCCGACCACCGTGTCGTAGCCGCCGGGCAGGGCCTCGATGAACTCGTGTGCCTGCGCGGCCTTGGCCGCGGCGAGGATGTCGTCCTCGGTGGCTTCCGGCCTGCCGTAGGCGATGTTCGCGCGAACGCTGTCGGAGAAGAGGAACGCCTCCTCGAACACCACGCCCACCGTGCCGCGCAGCGAGGCCAGCCGCAGGTCGCGCACGTCCACGCCGCCGATGGTGATCGAGCCCGCGTGCACGTCGTAGAACCGGGGCAGCAGCAGGGATACCGTCGACTTGCCCGAGCCCGCCGTCCCGACCAGCGCCAGCGTCTCGCCGGGGGAGACCTGAAGGGATACGCCGTCCAGCACCGGTTCGCTGCGCGTGTACCCGAAGGTGACGCCGTCCAGCCGCACCTCCACCGGGCCGTCCGGCACGTCGACGGCGTCCGGTTTGTCGACCACGTCGGGCTGCGAGTCGATCAGCTCGTAGACCCGCTCCACCCCGGCCCTGGCGAGCTGGGCGTTGACCAGCAAGCCCGCGACCAGCCGCGTCGGGCCGACCAGGTTCGCCACATAGCTGGCGAACGCGAGGAACGTGCCCAACGTGACCTCGCCGTTGAGCGCCATCCACCCGCCGAGCCCGAGCACCGCGACATGTCCGACCGACGGCATGGCCACGAGCGTCGCCGACATCCGCGACGTCAGGGCCGCGCTGCGCATCCGCTCGGCGAACAGCTTGCGCGCCGCCTTCTCCAGACGGCCGACCTCCCGGGCCTCCTGCCCGAAGCCCTTGACCACGCGCACGCCAGTCACCGTCTCCTCGACGTGCTGGGCGAGATCGGCGGCCCGCTGCTGGGCCGACCACGTTGCCGGGAACAGGGTCTTCCGGCTGCGCATGGCCACATAGGCGACGACTGGGGTGACCACCAGCGCGACGACTGTCAGCAGCGGGGACAGCCACAGCATCGCGACTACGGCGACTAAAGCGAAGACGACCGTGCCGATGGACAGCGGGACCATCATCAGCAGGCCTTGCACCAGCTGCAGGTCGGTGATCGAGCGGGACACCACCTGGCCCGTGCGCAGCGCGTCCTGCTTGCCGCCGTCGAGCCGCTGCACCGCGCCGAACACGGCTTGGCGCAGGTCGTGTTGGACGTCGAGGGCGAGCCTGCCGCCGAGGTATCGGCGCAGGAACGCACTGCAGAAGGTCAGCAGCTCGATCGTCACCAGGCCCGCGACCAGCCAGCCGAGCTTGGTGGTGACCCCGGCGACCGCGTCGTCCACCACGAACTTGATCAGCAGCGGACCGGCGGCCTGGAAGCCGACACCGACCACAGAGGCCACAACGGACAGCACCACCAGTCGGCGGTGCCGCCAGCAGGCGGCGGTCAGGCGGCGGATCCAGCCAGGGTTCTCAGACACATGACCAACATTAGGCGCGGGCCGCTCCCTCGTGGGGGGAGCGGCCCGCGCCTGTGGATAACTTAGTGGGATGTGGACATCACGTGATGTCGCGGGCCTGGTTGCGCAGCATGCCGGTGACGTAGAAGATCCCGGTCCACGCTAGGAAGATGAGGCCACTGAGCCACAGCGAGAACGCGCCGTGAGCGCCTGCGACCACGCTGATGAATTGCTGGAAGCCTTCGCGGACGTCGTCGTCGACGACCTGGCCACCGCGGTCGAGGATCAAGGCCTGGATTTGGTCGAACAGCAGAACACTCGCCGTCGAACCGGTCATGCCGTTAGCTGAGCCGTTGGGCATGAATCCCGGGGCGTGTGATCCTCCGGTGGTGGTGAACAACGCGATTTCGCCGAGCGGTCCGACGATCAGGGTATAGATCAGCAGGATCACCAACGTGCCGACCGGCGAGCCGATCAACGCGCCGACACCCAACGCGAAGATGGTCCACAGGACACACATGAACAGGCCTGCGAGGAGTATGAGGAACCACTGCTTGGCGTCGGGAAGATAGTTCCGATCCGAGCCGATGAGTGTGCCTAGTGAGACGCCCGCGGCGATTATCAGGCCGTAGATCAGCCCCCACAACGCGTAGGTGATGCTCTTTGCCGCCAACAGGCCAGGACGACTCGACGCGGTGAGGAAGGACGTGGTGATCGTCTTACGGTGCAACTCGCTGGCCAGGCCGAGTGCGCCGAACACCATCGGGAAGATCGACGCGAGATTCATACCGCGCACCAACGCAATGACCGACCAGGAGATCTCGTCGACTGGGACGTCGAACTGCTGGATGAGTTCTTCGTCGACCAAGTCGTTGCTGATGCCTGTAGTGATCGCGGACCAGATCCATGCCACACCGAGCGCCATTATGAATGCGGGGATGAGTAGCGCCCACCACAGCCGGGTCGTGAGGATCTTGCGGAACTCCGCGGTGATCATGTTGCCCATCAGGCGTTACCTCCCTGTCCGGTCGTGTCGTTGTGCGTCGGGTTCGCCGTCGGGTCCGGCTGATACGGCGACGGGGGCGCGGGCTGCTGATACGGCGACGGCGCCTGGTAGGGCGAGGTCTGCTGGTAGGGCTGCTGCGCAACCGGCGGCTGATGAGGCTGCTGCTGGTAGGGCTGCTGGGCGATCGGCTGCTGGTACTGGAAGCCACCGGACTGCTGCTGGTGCTGCTGGTACGGCATCGCGTAGCCGCCCTGCGGCTGCCCGTACATCTGCGCGCCGGGCGCGGCGTACTGGCCGCTGGTCAGGCGGAAGAACAGCTGCTCGAGGTCGGCCTTCTCCTCCTGCACCCCGTAGATCGCCAACCCGGCCTTGGCCGCGATGTCGCCGATCTGCTGGATCGTCGCGTCGACCACGGCGACCTTGCCGTCCGGGGTCGGCTGGATGCCGGTGATTCCCTCCGCCTGCAAGGCCGCGACCAGCGCGGACGGGTCGGCGGGCTGCACGATGACCCGCGACTGCTGCTGCTTGCGCAGGTCGTCGAGCATTCCGTAGAACATCGTCTGGCCGCGGCTGATGATCACGACCTGGTCGATGGTCTGCTCGACCTCGGCCAGCAGGTGGCTGGAGATCAGCACCGTGCGGCCGGAGGAGGCGAACGCGCGCAGGAACGTGCGCAGCCACGCGATGCCCTCGGGGTCGAGACCGTTGGCTGGCTCGTCGAGCACGAGCACCTGCGGGTCGCCCAGCAGGGCCGTGGCCAGCGCGAGGCGCTGCTTCATGCCAAGGGAGAACCCGCCCGCGGCGCGGTTGGCCGCTCCACCGAGGCCCACGAGTTGAACGACCTCGTGGGCGCGCTGGTCGGGCAGGCCCATCGCCGCGGCGTAGACCCGCAGGTGGTTGAGGGCCGACCGGGACGGGTGGAAGCCCTGGGCCTCCAGCACCGCGCCGACGACCCGGCCCGGGTTGCCGAGCTTCTCGAAAGGCTGGCCGTTGATCGTGGAATATCCCGCTGTCGGCCGGACCAGGCCGAGCAACATCCGCAGGGTCGTCGTCTTGCCCGCGCCGTTCGGCCCGAGGAAGCCGGTGACCGACCCCGGCTCCACATGGAAACTCAGGTTCTGCACCGCGGCGACCTGACCGAAACTCTTGGTCAGGTTCGACACCACAATGCGGCCGCTACCGTCGTGCACAGGCCCCTCCAACTCGCCAGGCTCTTGTGCCGGCCATCTTGCCTCATCGTGACTACGCGGCGTGGCGGCATGGCGAAGTTGGTGGCTACCTCACCCGGAACGTGTCGATCAGTTCGCGTGGGGCGGCCGGTCGCGGTGGACCAGCGGGATCTCGGTGGTGATCTCCGAGTGGTTCTCGGCGTGGTGGCTCGGGCGGCCCCGCGGCTGGCTGAACGGGTTTCGCAGCGGGCGCTTGCGCTCGCGGTGCGGCACGCCGTCGCCGATGAGGTGCTCGTGGGCCATCTTCCAGACCTGACACGGCCAGCGGCGGCCGCGCAGCCCGGCCGGACACGCCTGGCAGCGGCCGTCTGGTCCTTGCTGGTGGACGGTGAGCAGCAGGCGCCAGCCGTCGGCCAGCCTGCTGATCTCACTGCGCGCCAAGGGAAGCAGCGTCTCGGCGTCGGCGTGGTCGGCCGCCTCGTCGAGCAGGGCCAGCCTGCGCATGACCGCTTCGCGCAGGGGGTCGCGGCTCATCCGGCCCTTACTTCGTCCGCTCGGACCGCGGCCTGGTCGAGGACCAGGCCCAGTGAGCGGGTCTGCTGGGCGGAGAGAACCGCCGACGCGCCGGGTGGGGGGACCAGCACGACCAAGTCATTCTCAACCAAGACTGTCAACGCCCGATCTCTGCCGAACGGGTCGTGGCAACCGACGCACCATCGGGGCTCTGTCACCGTTGCAACATCGGCGCGGCCGGTCGCGGGCGATAGCCCCAACCGGGCGTATTCACCCGATGGTGGCCACTCGTCAAGAGTTCACACGATTCGGTAGGGGTCGCGTTGACAAGTATTTTCGACTCGCCCAACCCCCGGTGCAGCGCTCCGGCGGGAATATGCCTAAGCTATACCTGGCGGCCCGCTCCCAGTGACCCCCAGGCTGGTTGAGCGGGCCGCCCTTTTTTATGCCCGGACGCAGCCCGCCCCCACCGTCGGTGACGATGGGGGCGGGGCCGCAACCAATCAGGTTCAGGCGAGCGCGTCGGCCAGTGGCGTCGACGGCAGAGCGTGCGCGGTGGCGACCGGCTCGTTGGTGAGCAGACCCGCGTGGGTGTTCAGGCCGAGGGCGAGCGCGGCATCCGCGCGCAGCGCGGCCTGCCAGCCCTTGTCCGCCAACGCGATCGCGTAGGGCAGCGTCACATTGGTCAGCGCGTAGGTCGACGTGCGCGGGACGGCGCCCGGCATGTTCGCCACGCAGTAGAAGATCGAGTTGTGGACTGGGTAGGTCGGGTCCGCGTGTGTGGTGGCCCGGGAGTCCTCGAAGCAGCCGCCCTGGTCGATGGCGATGTCGACGAGCACCGAGCCCGGCTGCATCTGCGCGACCAGTTCGTTGCTGATCAGCTTGGGCGCCTTGGCACCCGGGACGAGGACGGCGCCGATGACCAGGTCGGCCTCGCGCGCGGCCTGCTCCACGGCGTAGCGGCTGGACGCCACGGTGCGGATGCGGCCGTTGAACTGGCTGTCGATCTGGCGCAGGCGGTCGACGTTGGTGTCGAGGACCTGGACCTCCGCGCCCATGCCCAGCGCGATCGTCGCGGCGTTGATGCCCGCGACACCGCCGCCGATCACGACGACCTTCGCAGGGTGCACACCGGGCACGCCGCCGGGCAGCACACCGCGGCCGCCGGAGGGCTTCATCAGCGCGAACGCGCCGACCTGGGGCGCGAGCCGACCCGCGACCTCGGACATCGGGGCCAGCAGCGGCAAGGCGCCGTTGGCGGTCTGCACGGTCTCGTAGGCGATCGCGGTGGTGCCCGCGGCCAGCAGCGCCTTGGTCAGCGCCTCGTCGGCGGCCAGGTGCAGGTAGGTGAACAGGGTCTGGCCGGCGCGCAGGCGGGGGTACTCGACCGCGATGGGCTCCTTGACCTTGAGCACGAGGTCGCCCTCGGCCCAGACGTCCTCGGCGGTGGCCAGGACCTTGGCGCCGGCGCCCAGGTACTCCTCGTCGGTGATCGAGGAGCCGAGGCCCGCGCCCGTCTCGACGAACACGTCGTGACCGCGAGCGGTGAGCTCGTGCGCACCCGCGGGCGTGAGGGCCACCCGGTACTCGTGGTTCTTGATCTCGCGGGGGACGGCGATCTTCAACGGAGTTCGTCCTTTCGGGTGCGACAAGGTGTGCTGTACCACGGTCGGGTACTTATGAAGGGCTGTCATCGTGCCGTCAGCACGAGACCAATGGCGATCATTTGTGCTACGAGGACATCACTGCCAGCGGAGCGCGACCAGCTGGGTGAGTAAGGCGAGCCGCACGTCGGGCTCGGTGAGATCGGCGTCGATGGCGTTCGTGACCCGCGACATGCGGTACCGCAGCGTGTTGGGGTGGATGTTCAGCGCCGCGGCCGCCGAGCGGGGGTCACCGGGGTGGCGCAGCCATTCGTAGAGCGTGTCGGCGTACCAGCCGTCGGAGTCCTCGTCGAGCGCCCGCAGCGCGACCAGCGGCCCGATCGCCGTCACCCCGGCCGCCGCGACGGCGGCCCGGTGCAGCACCAGCACCGCCCACACGTCCTCGTACCGCGCGACCGGCCCCTCGACCAGACCCGCCCGCAGCAGGCTGAGCGCCTCGTCGGCCTCGGCGCGGGAGCGGGCGAGGTCGGCCAGCTCGACCGGCGACCCGGCGGCCACCAGCGCGCCGCCGGTGGCCAGCGTCGAGCGCACCTGCTCCCAGCCGCCGTCGACCGGGACGACGGCGTAGAGCACGCCGTGCATGTCGGTGACCGCGGGCCGACGCCCGATGCCCTCGGTCAGCCGCTGGACCAATGTCAGCCGCACACCCTCGCCGCCCAGTGCGTCCTGGGCCTGCACGTCGACCGCGACCACCCGGTGCTCGCCCGCCGCGAGGTCGAGTTCGGCGGCCACCAGCCGGGCGCTGCCCGTGCCCTCCAGGACGGACCGCACCAGTTCGGCCGACCGCCTGCGCTCGCTGTCCTCCCTGGCCCGTCTGCGCAGCAGGTGCAGCGCCACGACCGGCGCGGTGTCGGCGAACGCGGCGGCGCGGTCGTCCGGCACCGGACCGGGGACGACCGCCCACATCGAGCCGAGCAGCTCGCCGCCCATCCGGATGGGCACGATCAGCCGGGGCAGCGTGCCGTCGCGCTGGGCGGGCACGAAGATCGTCGTGCGGCCCCGGCTGAGCTCCCGGAACACGCCGCGCGAACGGAACCGAGCCAGCACGTCGTCGGGGACCCGCCGCCCCATGATCGTCGACACCCGGGCCGGGTCGGTGCGGTCCTGCCTGGCCGAGTACGCCAGGACCCGGGAGTTCGCGTCCTCGATCGTCACCGGCGCGTCGATCACCGCCGCGGCGGCGTCGGCGAGGCGGAACAGGTCGCCGAACGGCCCTTCCGCCCGCGACGAGTCGGACTCGTCGGCGGCGGCGTCGAGCACCGACCGCAACAGCCAGACCAGCTGTGCCCACGCCGCCCCGGTGTGCACCTCGATGATCGCGATGTCGGATCGCTGCCCGGCCGTCTTCACCGCGTTGCGGGTCGCGTGCGGCGGTTTGAGCAGGACCGCCGCGGCACCCTGGGCGCCACAGTGTCGGACCAGCTCGACCGCGTCGGTCGCCCCCGTCACCGCGATGCCGAGGACCAGGTCACCGGTGGCGACCGGCGTCCGCTTGCCGCCCTCGGCGATGATCACGTCGGTGACCTGCGGGTGCTCGGTGTGGTCGGCGATGATCCGAAGCAGGGTGGGACCGACCCGGTCCACTACCCCCTGCACGGTGATCACCGCGGCTCCTCGTCATCGAGTGTCGTCCGGACAAAGGTAGCCGCTTCGTCCACACGAGACGGTGCGCGGCCCGGCATCCCCCCGCTCAGCGAGCCAAGAGCGTGGTGAGCCAGGCCAGCGCGGCGGTTAATCGCATCCCGTCGGCGTTGGGGTGGATCGGTGCCGCCGGGGCGGCCGGACGCAGTGGCTCGACCCAACGTCGGTCCGGGGGTTGGCAGGCGTCGTGGTTGAGGGAGAAGGCGTACGGGTCGACGAAGCGGGCACGGGCGGCGACGGCGGCTTGCTCGATGGTGCTGTTCAGCAGCCGCTCGGTGGCGTCGAAGTACGCGGTGTCGCCCGCGGCGAAGGGGACGGCGGGCCAGCAGCCCGTGTCGGGCGGCAGGATGCGCAGGTAGCCGACCACCAGGATCTTGGCGTGTGGGGAGCGGGCCCGGATGTCGGCGACGACCCGTGTGATCTTGGGGGCCACGGCGGCCACCCGCTCGGCGAGGACGTCGCGGCCGTCCCGGGTGTAGTACCGCCTGCACGGGTCGCCGGTCGGATCGGTGGCGCCTTCCTGCCCGCAGCGGGCGAGGATCTCGCCGAAGCCGATGTCGTTGCCGCCGATGGTGAGCGTCACCAGATCCGTGTCGCGACTGAGGCCGTTCAGCTGTGGTTGGTGTTGGCCGCCCGGGATCTGCTGCGGCGAGGTCATGTGCACCGTGGTCGCCCCGCTGCACGTCATGTCGCGGAACGCGGTCGTGCGCAGCCACTGGGCCAACACGGCCGGGTAGTTGTGGTCCGACCGGCCGCAGCCCGGCGGGACGCCGTTCTGCGCGGGGATGCCAGGGCCCGCCGCGTACGAGTCGCCGAGGGCGACGTAGTCCAGCGTCGGCTTGGCCGCGGAGGCGGGGATCGCCGTCGCCAGCAGGAGCAACAGGGTGAGGACCACGGAGCGCATGTCTCGATCGTCCGCCCACCGCACGGCCGCGTCAACGGCGTCGGCGCCGCCTGTGGACAACTCCGTCCATTGTGGTCAGACGGTGTCGCGGATCCAGTCCGGCACCGGCAGATCTCGGCTCAGGCACTCCTCCGACAGCCGCAGCGTCCACCGCAGCGCCTGCACCATCAGCGCGGCCATCTCGTCCGGCGCCGCGTTGGCCAAGGCGATCTCGATCTGCGCCTTCGCCCCGTCGGTGTCGCCCTGCACCTCCGCCAGCAGCGTGCGCACCGCCGTGCGGACCGGCGGGTCCGCCTCGTCGATCGGCACCTCTTGGCCGTCGTCGTCGTAGACCTGCATCTTCACCGGCGCCGAGCCGCCCGAGCCGAGTTCGGCGACCATGCCGCTGCACTCGTGGAACAGCATCAGCATCAGTTCGCGGGCATCGGAGTGGCTGTCCGGCGCGGCGCGCACGGCGGCGGCGACGCGGTCGAGCGCGCCGTCGTCCTGGCCGGCGCGCATGGCGGCCAGGGCCGCGCCCGCGGTGTCGGTCAGGCGTCGGCGGCGGGTCGGTTCCGGCTCGCTGTCGGGGTCCACGTCCCTCATCCTGCAACAGCCAGGTGTCGCGCGGGGAGATCAACGCTGTCGGATTCGTTCACTTGGCCGCACTCACCACGTCCCCGATGTCCAGCGCGGTGCCGAACGCCGGGCCCTCCCCGGTCGCCACCTCGAACTCGGCCCACCACCGGGCCTCCGCCGCGTCCCGCACACCGCGCACGCCCACCGCCGCGCCTGCCGCGCGCACCGCGGCGATGACCTCGCGCACGGCCCTGACCTGGGCGCAGTCGCGCGGCAGCCAGTCCGGGCGCCAGCCGTCGAACGGGTCGGCGAGCAGCACTGTGTCGATCTTGAACCGCTCGACCATGGCCAGTTCACGTGGGCCGCCCGCGAACCCGTGCACCGCGGTGACCACGCCGATGTCGCTGAGCGTGCGCAGGTTGTCCTGGGCGTCGGCGCTGGTCAGCACGGTCGCGGCGGCTAGACCGACCTCAAGCAGGCCGGGGCGGATCCCGGTGTCGACGATCGCCCGGTTGATCACAGCCGACAGCTCCGCGTCGGCAGACTGCAGCGCGGACAGCAGCACCCGCTGCACCGGCCCCTCCCCGGCGACCGGGGCGAACAGCGCCTGCCACACCGGCACCTGCGCGGTCGACCGGCCGATCAGCCACGGCCCCAGCGCCACCGACAGCCCGGTCGACTCGGCCAGATCGATCGTCGGCGGCAGCCCCGGCACCGGCCGGGGGCGAGGCTGGTGGGCGAGGGCGGACACCCGCACCGGCACCCGGTCCGACAGCCGCACGACCCGGTCGTATGCCACGTCCAGCTCGCCGTTCTCCCAGGCAGCGGGCAGCGCGGTCGCCGCCTTGCCGGTCACCCGGTCCCGCTTGTCGGCGTCGCGGTCGAACTCCGCCCACTGGCGTCTGCCCGCGCCGCGTGCCTGCCGCAGTGCCGCGTCGGCCGCGCGGAACACCTCGGCGGCCGACATGTCGGTGGCGGTCGTCCGGATCACCCCGATCGTGGCGCTGACGGCCAGGCCGATCCCGTCGCGGTACTCCGGCTCGGCCAGCTCGGCCTGGATCGACTCGACCAGGTCCGGCACCGATGGCGTCTCCGGGCCGTCGTGGATCAGTACGGCGAACTCGTCGCCGCCGAGTCGGGCGACGACCGCGTCCTCGTCGGCCACCACGGACTTGAGGCGTTCGGCCACGGTCCGCAGTACCCAGTCCCCGATCGGGTGTCCATGAGTCGTGTTCACCATGCCGAACGCGTCCAGATCCAGGCAGCACAGCGTGAGCGTGCCCGCGCCGACCCGACCGTGGATCGTCTCCAGGCGTGACTCGAAGCCCACCCGGTTGACCACCCCGGTGAGCGCGTCGTGCAGCAACTGGTGGGTGAGCCGGTCGCCGAGCAGGTGCAGCTCGCTCAGGTCCTGGACCATGGTCACCCGATAGGTGGGCCGTCCGGCGTCGTCGGTCAGGACCGAACTCGTCGCGTAGACCCAGGCCGTCTCGCCGTTGGCCAGCAGCAGCCGCTGCCGCTCGGGCAGGTGCGCCAGCGGGCTGCCGGGCAGGTCCGGCTCGTCGGAGACGAAGTCGGCGAGCGCGCGCCCGGCCAGATCGGCCTGCGTGCAGGCCAGGATCGTCGCCATCGCCGGGTTGGACTCGACGAACCGGCCGTTCTCGTCGGTGATCGCGATGCCGACCGACGCGGTCGCGAACACCTCGCGGAAGATCGATTCGGTGGTCTTGCGGTCGCGCTCGGCCCGCAGCATCGCGGTGTGCAGGGCGAGCCGCATGTTCTCCTGCTGCGACAAGGTCCGCTCGCGCCATGCCGTCGCGTAGCCGGACGAGACCGCGGCGAGCAGCTCGATGACCTTTTCCGCGTGGGTGCCGCTCGCGATCAGCCGGGTGGCCAGCATGGCGACCGACTGTCGCAGCGTGTCCTCGCCCGCGAACTCCTCGGTGACCATCCTGGCGCCGACGGCGAGGCCGGGTGCGCTGTCGAAAGGGGTCGCGGCGAGTGCGTCGAAGAGGCTGTCGACCAGCTCGGTCAACACGTCGCGGACGGCGGCGGATGACCGCGGCACGTACACGGTGGCTGCGATGACGCGCGTCCACGCACGGACCAGGGAGTCCCGGTCAGTGCGGGCGCGGACGGTGGGGTCCGACACAGGCGTGGTCAGGTCAGTTCTTACGGCCGACACCCGAGAGGATCCCGGCCCGGTTCGGGTCGTCGCCGTCGTCGAGCCCCTCATCGGGGTGCCACAGGGCGGTCGGCACGATGCCCGGCTCGACCAGTTCGTAGCCGTCGAACAGAGCGGTGATCTCGGCGCGCGAACGCGGGAACATCGGGTCGCGGCTGGACTTCATCACCTCGACGATCCGGTCCATCTCCTCGGGCATCAGGTCGCGGGTGAACTGGGAGAACGCCAGCCAGCTGCCCGGCGCCGTCGCGTCCCGGTACCGCGCCACGATCCGCGCCGGATCCTTCGCGGGCGCGACGAAGTGGAACACCCCGGCCATGATCAGCCCGATCGGCTGGTCGAAGTCGAGCAGTGCCCGGGTCGACGGGTTGTCGAGCACCGCGTCGGGGTCGGTGAGGTCAGCCTGCACGATGGTCGCGGCGGCGTTGTCGGCGAGCATGAGGTGGCTGTGCGCGAACGCGACTTCCTCGTAGTCGACGTACACGACGCGCGTGCGCGGATCGGCGGCCTGGGCGATCTCGTGGACGTTGCCGACCGTCGGGATTCCGGAGCCGAGATCGAGGAACTGCCGCACACCCTGCTCGATCATGAACAGCACGGACCGGCGCAGGAACGACCGGTTGTGCCGGGCGATCTGCCGTGCGTGCGGCTGAGCCGTCAGGAAGCGTTCGGCCAGGTCACGGTCGTGGGCGAAGTTGTGCCCGCCGCCGAGCAGGTAGTCATAGAGCCGGGCGGCGCTTGGTCTGTCTAGGTCGATCCCGTCCGGGATCCATGTCGTCGACTCGGCCACCACGACAACCCCACTCTCCGCGATCGTTTCGTGACCGTTGAGACTACTCACCCGGCCAGGGGATCCGACAGTGGATCTCGACGGTGCAGGTCCTTGACCGATGGGGACTTGGCGACCGCCGCCGGGTCCGGATAGGTGCCCAGGACTCGGTCGGCGGTGCCCGTCGTGGTGACGGTGAACCAGTAGTGCTCGTTCTTGTAGTGGTGGAGCCGGTGGTTGCGCCAGACCGCGCGGTAGGCGCGGGTGCGGGGCACGTAGTCGCTGTGGATGAGGTAGTGCGTCCACTCGTAGACCAGTCCCAGCGCGGCAACCACACAGAGATAGGTCAGGCCTAGGCCGGTCCGGCTGAACGCGAACAGCGCGATGGCGGTCACCAGCGGCAGCAGCCACAGCAGGACCGGCCATGGGATGAACACCAGCGGCACGTCGCGCGGGTCGGTGTGGTGTTCGCGGTGTTTGCGTGACAGCAGCGGGTCGATGGTGAGCGCGCCGATCCGGCGGGGCCGCCAGTGCAGGATCACCACGTGCACGACCCACTCGAAGAACGGGAACACGGCGAGCATGACGAAGGGGAGCAGCGTGTCCCACAGGCGCCAGTCGCCGACGACGATCCGGGCGGTGACGGCTCCGACGAGGGTCGTGCCGATCAGCCACGGCGACGGGTGCCGCGCGAACTCGGCCGCCGCGTCCACAAGCGACAGTCGTCGGCGGGGGCCGGACTCGTCGGCGCGCAGCCGGGCGCGGGCCCGTTGGTCGATGTCGTCGGTCATGGCTCCTCCAGGTGCTTGATCGCGACGTGGAACAGGTCGGTGGCCGGTCGCAGCAGAGCGTCGGCGGCCCGCCGTGCGGGAGCGGGATCCCCGGCGGTGATCGCGGCGGTGAGCGCGCGGTAGGCGTCGACTCGCGAGACCTCGGCGACCATGATCGGCGCCAGGATGTCGAGCGCGGGTTCGTACGCGGCGCGCAGGCTGTTGAACATCAGGCGGAAGACGACCGACTCGGCCCCGTCGACGATGTGGTCCCAGAACGCGAGGGCGTGCCGCTGGGACGTGACGGGGTCCGGCTCGCCCGCCAGGTCGGTGATCGCCGCCTCCAGTCGGTCCTGAAGCCGTTCGCCGGACCGCATCGTGGCGAGCGCGGCGACTTGGGGCCCGATGGCGAGGCGGGCGTCGAGGATGTCGCCGATGACCGATGGCACGACCGTGCCGCCGCGAAGAAGGAGCCGGGGAAGCAGATCCAGCCCCGCGCTGCGGCGGAAGTCGCGGACCACCGTGCCATCGCCCTGGCGGACGTCGACCAGCCCGGCTTGCGACAGGCGCTGGAGGGCTTCGCGAACGGCGGGACGTGAGACGCCCAGGACCTCGGCCAGCTTGCGTTCGCTTGGCAGGGACTCGCCCACCGCGACGCCGCCGTCGAGCACCGCGCGGATGAGCTGGGCGAACACCTCGTCGGGGACGGAGGTTCGGGCAACTGGCTGGAAGGTCACGGCTTCGACGGTAAATGGTAAGTGGTCAGAGGTCAAGTGGTCTGACCAGTGCTGTGTCGCCGTGCTCCTCAGGCGATGCGTTCCCCGATGAACGCCAGCATCTCGGGCATGATCCGCCGCCAGTAGGCGTCCTCGTGGGCGCCCGAGGTTATGACCGCGCGGGCGGGCTTGGTGCGGGCGATGAGGGTGCGAGCGGCGTCGACCGTGGGGTCCTCGGTGCCGCACCACACCCCCAATGACGAGCCGGTGATCGAGTCGGTGTGTCGCAGCGGCTCGTTGTCCTCCCAGAACCGCTCGGAGGAGAAGCGGTTCCCCCGCCTGATCGTGTCCTCCCAGGTCGGGAACAACGACGGGCTCGCGACCGTGACGGCCTTCAGGGACGGGCGGTGGCGGGCGAAGCACAACGCCCCGAAGGCACCCATGGAGATGCCCATGGCCGCGTCCAATGGTCCGAGCTCATCGGTCAGCATGCGTTGTGGGTCGTCGCCGTCATTCTCGACCCAGTAGCCGTCCTGGCCGCCGTCCACTGAGATGACCGCGAACGGGTGCGCGCCCGCACGCACGGCGGCGGTGAGGAACTGGGGCACGCCGAGGTTCACCATCCAGTTGGCATCGCCGCCATAGCCGTGCAACGCCACGCACTTCGGCAGGTTCTCCGCGGTGAGGCCGTCCGGCGCCATGGTGATGACGGTGACCGACGTGTTGCGTGCTTTTGAGGCGTACCGGGTGGTGATCATCGGACCGGCCGGGACATCCGGCACCGTGCCGACCGGCCCGGTCATGCCGAGAAGCTGCCGTGCCCGTTTCCCGCCAGGAAGGACGTCGGTGAGCACGCCCGCGCCTGCCAGGCCGAGCACCCCGATTCCGACCCCGCCGAACAACGCCGTCCGCCGCGTAACCCCCATGCTCAAGACAGTAACGTTCGCGCGCCGGGGCAACAGTCAAATCCCGCGGACTCCGGATTGGTGGGATCGTGTCCGTCATGAGTGACTCGGATCTGAACGACCTGAGGAAACGCGCGGACAACGGCGACAGTGACGCGATCGACGAGTTGGTCGAACTGGCCGGTGAGCGTGGGGACATGAATGAGCTGCGTCGGCTGTCGAACGCGGGCAGTGCGACGGCGACCGATCAGCTGATCGAGCTCGCGGGTGAGCTTGGGGACATGAATGAGCTGCGTCGGCTGTCGAACGCGGGTAGCGCGACGGCGACCGATCAGCTGATCGAGCTCGCCACGGAGAACGAAGACCTGGGCGAACTGAAGCGCCTCGCCGACGCGGGCAACACCACCGCCGCCGAGCAACTGGCCGAACTCACCGAGTAAGCCGTTCAGTCCCGCGGGCGCGGCCGGATGGTGCGGGCGGGGCAGCCATCCGAGGGTAAGCGACTGATCACATCAGGTGACGGCGACCGGTTCTTGGCTGAATAACGCTCCCCGGCGTGAAGGCTCGCCAAGGCGATGGCACTGGGGCCATCGGCGAATTGGGGAGAATCAAATGGGAAACCGACTTGGTCGGATCGCGCTGGCGATCGGCGGAAGCGTCGCGCTGGTGCTCTCGATGGCGAGCGTGGCCAACGCGGCCACGCCTCGCAACGGAGTGTGCGAGGTAGGCGAGTTCTGCCTGTACTACGGCTCCAGCAGGGGCGGATCCGTGTCCGATTTCAATGGCTCGATTTCGAACTACGGAGCCACCCTGCCGACCTGCTACGTGTTCAAGGGACCGGGCACTGGTCAGGGTGAGTGTGTCAAGAACAACGCCGGGTCGGCCTGGAACCGGACCACCAGCCACACCGTGATCGTCTACTACTACAGCGGTTACACCGGAGCTTCGCAGGCGTTCGGCGCGGGCCAGACGGCCAACCTGAACAGCTCCATGTGGGACAACAACGCCTCGCACAAGTTCATCGCCCACTAGGCACGTGTCATCGCCCCGCATTCCGAGGAATGCGGGGCGATTTCGTGAACGGGCTCAGACCGTCGGGGTGTTGACCAGCGCGGCCAGTGCCATCGCGGTGAGCAGGTCGGCCATCTGGTCGCGGTCGAGGTGCCTGCTGTGTGGGGTCGAGTTGATCAGCCCGAACACCGCGTGCGCCGCCGCGCGGGCGGTGGGTTCGGCGGTCGCGGGGACCGCGTCGCGGATGACCTCGACCCAGGTCTCGACGTAGCGGCGCTGCAGGGCGCGGACCTTGCGGCGATCCGGGTCGGTGAGGTTGCCGAGGTTGCGCTCCTGCACGGTGATCAGCGCGGGGTTGTCGAGCGCGAAGTCGACGTGGAACCGCACGAGCTCGCCAAGGGTGTCCTGGGGGCCGGACGCGGTGTCGACACGGGCGAGTCCGCCGTCGAGAAGGACCTCCGAGATGGACGTGAGCATCTCGCCGAGCATGGCGTCCTTGGAGCGGAAATGGCGGTACAGCGCCGGGCCGGAGATGCCGACGGCCGAGCCGATGTCGTCGATGCCGACGCCGTGGAAACCGTGGCGGGCGAACAGTTCCGCCGCGGCGGCGAGAATCTGCTCGCGCCTGCTCGGGCCGGTTTTCGCTGGTTCGGCTGCTGGGGACACGCGGTTCATCGTATGGCAGCCGAGTTAGCAGGCGCTAACCGTTCACGAAAACATGCGAAATGGTGTCGTGAGCCGTCACCTCGCGGTGCGGCGTTGACCTCGTGGGTCTTCCCGTGGCGGTACCCGTTGCCCGCGTGGTGCGGGTCTGACGTGGGTTTCCATCGGGCTCGTTTTGTGTCGCCCCGCAACTCGGGGAGGACATGCCGCCCGCGACCCCAACCCTCGGCTTCTCGACGTGGCGTTGCGGGACGTGCGCAGGTTGCAGCGGCAGGCAGCACGCCGGGGTCGGCCCGGACCGGCGCACGCGGCAGGTGTCCTCGGGGCGGTGGCGCAAGACCCAGGCCCGGATCGCCCGCCTGCACACCGCCGTGGCCAACGCCCGGCGTGACGGGCTGCGCAAGTTGTTCACCCGCCTGGTCCGCACTCACGTAGCAAAAATAAGTTACCGAACAGTTCCGTATTCGGTGGGTCGCTGGTAGTCATGATCTGTCGGGTTCCCCTCCAACGACGGAGGCAAGGCATGCGTGTCTCACGGTTCCTCGTCATCTCCCTCTTATCGGTCTTATCCCTGCTCGGGCTGGCGATCCCAGCCTCGGCGGCGACCGGCAAGTACGTCGCGCTCGGTGACTCCTACTCCTCCGGCCTCGGTGCGGGCAGCTACGGGAGCAGCGGCTCCTGCAAGCGCAGCGCCAACGCCTATCCCCAGCTCTGGGCCAACTCCCACGCCCCGTCCGCGTTCTCGTTCGTCGCGTGCTCCGGTGCGAAAACCGGGGACGTGCTGGCCAACCAGGTCGGCGCGATCACCTCCGACACCGCCCTGGTGACCATCTCCATCGGCGGCAACGACGCGGGCTTCGCCAGTGTCATGACCGACTGCAACACCGGGTCGGACTCCTACTGCGTGCAGCGCAACCAGGAAGCGCAGAACTACGCGCGCAACACGTTGCCCGCCAAGCTCGACCAGGTCTACGCGCAGATCCGCTCCCGGGCGCCCAGCGCGCGCGTGCTCGTGGTCGGCTACCCGCACATCTACCAGCTCAACGGCTCGTGCTGGATCGGGCTGAGCGAGACCAAGCGGGCCGCGATCAACCAGTCCTCCGACGTCCTCGCCCAGGTCACCGCCGGTCGCGTCGCCGCGGCGGGCTTCACCTTCGTCGACGCCCGTCCCGCGTTCACCGGGCATGAGATCTGCGCGTCCGGCGCCCGCTGGATCAACAGCGTGACGTGGCCGATCGAGGAGTCCTACCACCCGAACGTCGCAGGTCAGAACGGCGGCTACTTCGCCGCGGTGCGGGCCGTCACCGGCTGATAACCCGCTGTTCGCCGAGGGCCACCCCTGTTCGCGGGGGTGGCCCTTTCCATGAGTGGACGCCGACGTTAGCGAGCGCTAACATTCGAGGTGTAGTTAACGGTGACTAACACGCGATCGCGAGGAGCGAGATGGACGCGCCCGTCCTGCGCACCGCCGCCGACCCCGCCGCCGACGCCTATCTGCGCAACGTCAAGGAACACGGCGAACTCGTCGGCGACCTGCGCGACCGGCTCGGCACGGCGGCACTCGGCGGTCCCGAGAAGGCCCGCACCCGCCACGTCGAACGCGGCAAGCTGCTGCCCCGCGACCGGGTCGACTCCCTGGTCGACCCAGGGTCGCCGTTCCTGGAACTCTCGCCGCTGGCCGCCACCGGAATGTACGGCGACGACGCCCCGGCCGCGGGTGTCATCACCGGGGTCGGCCGGGTGTCCGGCCGCGAGTGCGTCATCGTCGCCAACGACGCCACCGTCAAGGGCGGCACGTACTACCCGATGACGGTCAAGAAGCACCTCCGCGCGCAGGAGGTGGCGCTGCAGAACAACCTGCCGTGCGTCTACCTCGTCGACTCCGGCGGCGCGTTCCTGCCCAAGCAGGACGACGTCTTCCCCGACCGCGACCACTTCGGCCGGATCTTCTTCAACCAGGCCACCATGTCCGCCCAGGGCATTCCGCAGATCGCCGCGGTGCTCGGCTCGTGCACCGCCGGTGGCGCCAACGTTCCCGCGATGAGCGACGAAGCCGTCATCGTGCGCAACCAGGGCACGATCTTCCTCGGCGGCCCGCCGCTGGTGAAGGCCGCGACCGGTGAGGTCGTCACGGCGGAGGAACTCGGCGGCGGCGCCGTGCACTCCGGCGTCTCCGGGGTCACCGACCACCTCGCCGACGACGACGCGCACGCGCTGCGCATCGTCCGTTCGATCGTCAGCACGCTCGGCCCGCGCGCCCCGCGCCCGTGGGAGGTCGCACCGGTCGAGGAGCCAGCGGTCGACCCATCGACGCTCTACGGCGTCGTGCCCACAGATTCCCGTACGCCGTACGACGTGCGTGAGGTGATCGCCCGCATCGTGGACGGCAGCCGGTTCCGCGAGTTCAAGAAGGAATACGGCTCGACCCTGGTCACCGGGTTCGCCCGGATCCACGGCCACCCGGTCGGCATCGTGGCCAACAACGGCGTGCTGTTCAGCGAGTCGGCGATGAAGGGCGCGCACTTCATCGAACTGTGCGACCAGCGCTCGATCCCGCTGCTGTACCTGCAGAACATCACCGGCTTCATGGTCGGCCGCGACTACGAGGCGGGCGGCATCGCCAAGCACGGCGCCAAGATGGTGACCGCGACGGCGTGTGCGCGCGTCCCGAAGTTCACCGTGGTTGTCGGCGGATCGTTCGGCGCGGGCAACTACTCGATGTGTGGCCGCGCGTACTCGCCCCGGTTCCTCTGGATGTGGCCGAACGCGCGCATCTCGGTCATGGGCGGCGAGCAGGCCGCGTCGGTGCTGTCGACGGTGCGCCGCGACCAGATCGAGGGCGGTGGCGGTGAGTGGTCCGCTGAGGACGAAGAGGCGTTCAAGGCGCCTATTCGCCAGCAGTACGAGGACCAGGGCAATCCCTACTACTCCACGGCGCGGCTGTGGGACGACGGCGTGATCGACCCGGCGGACACCCGCCAGGTGCTCGGGCTCGCGCTGTCCGCGGCGGCCAACGCGCCGCTGAACCCTGTCAGCTACGGCGTCTTCCGGATGTGAGTGCGATGTTCACCAGCGTTCTGATCGCCAACCGCGGCGAGATCGCCGTCCGCGTCATCACCACGCTGCGCCGCATGGGCATCGAGTCCGTCGCGGTGTACAGCGACGCCGACGCGGGCGCCCGGCACGTGCGCGAGGCGGACGTGGCCGTCCACATCGGACCGGCCGCGGCCCGTGAGAGCTATCTGTCCATCGAGAAGATCATCGCCGCGGCGGTCCAGACCGGCGCGCAGGCGATCCATCCCGGCTACGGCTTCCTGGCCGAGAACGCCGAGTTCGCGCGGGCCTGTGAGGCCGCCGGGCTGGTGTTCATCGGACCGCCCGCCGCCGCGATCGACGCGATGGGCGACAAGATCCGCGCCAAGCTGACGGTCATCGCCGCGGGTGTCCCGGTGGTGCCGGGGCGCACGGAGCCAGGGATGTCCGACGACGACCTGGTGTCCGCGGCCGAGGAGATCGGCT
Source organism: Actinokineospora sp. (assembly GCA_035540215.1). Classification (GTDB taxonomy): domain Bacteria; phylum Actinomycetota; class Actinomycetes; order Mycobacteriales; family Pseudonocardiaceae; genus Actinokineospora. Next base: position 22,145 of record DATLIA010000303.1, read on the forward strand.
ACCCGGTGCTGCTCAAGCCGTCCGCGGGCGGCGGCGGCAAGGGGATGCGGCTGGTCACCGAGCCTGGCCAGGACAACACAGCCCTGCGCGACGCAATTGTCTCGGCCAGGCGCGAGGCGCGGGGGTCCTTCGGCGATGAGACGCTGCTGATCGAGCGGTTCGTGCAGCGGCCCCGGCACATCGAGATCCAGGTCATGGCCGACGCGCACGGCAACACCGTCCACCTCGGTGAGCGTGAGTGCAGCCTGCAGCGGCGGCACCAGAAGATCATCGAGGAGGCGCCGTCGGCGCTGCTCGACGCCGCGACCCGGGCCCGGATGGGCGCCGCGGCGGTCGACGCGGCCAAGTCCGTCGGCTACACCGGCGCGGGCACCGTCGAGTTCATCGTCTCCGCCGACCGGCCCGACGAGTTCTTCTTCATGGAGATGAACACGCGCCTGCAGGTCGAGCACCCGGTCACCGAGCTGGTCACCGGCCTCGACCTGGTCGAGCTGCAGGTCCGGGTGGCCGCGGGGGAGCCGCTCGGGTTCAAGCAGGAGGACGTCGAGCTGCGCGGCCACGCCGTCGAGGCGCGTGTCTACGCCGAGGACCCGTCGACCGGCTTCCTGCCGACCGGCGGGCGCGTCCTCGGCCTGCGCTGGCCGACCGCGGATTGGTCGCGGGTGGACTCGGGGCTGCTTGCAGGCTCGGTCGTCGGCTCGGACTACGACCCGATGCTCGCCAAGGTGATCGTGCACGGCGACGACCGTGCGCAAGCGCTTGCGCGCCTGTCCGACGCGCTGGCCGACACCGCTGTCCTCGGGCTCGGCACGAACATCGAGTTCCTGCGGGCGCTCCTGGCCGACGAGGACGTGCGCGCGGGCAGGCTCGACACGCAGCTGGTCGAGCGCAAGCTGGACGAGCTGACCGCGGCGGCCCCGGTGCCCGACGCCGTGTTCGCCGCCGCCGCGCTGGACGAGCTGATCACCATGCAGCCGACCGGCGCCGTGATCGACCCGTGGTCGGTGCCCAACGGCTGGCGCCTCGGCCGGGCCGCCGTGGTCCCGCTTCGGCTGACCTGCGGTGACCGCGACGTCAATGTGCTGCTCTCGGGAAGTCCCGCGGCGGCCACGGTGACTGTCGGCGATGGCGAGCCTGTGCGCGCTTCCGCGTCGCGTGTGGACGGTGAGCTGCGGGTCGTGTACGGCGGCCGGAACCTGCGCTACACCCGGGAATTGGCCGGAGAGACCCTCTGGCTGGCCGCGGGCGGACGCGCGTGGGCCGTCGCCGAGCACTCGATGCTCGAAGGCGCCGGGTCCGCCGCCGCGGCGGGCGGTCCGGTGACGAGCCCGATGCCGGGCACGGTGCTGGTGGTCAAGGTCGCCGCGGGCGACCAGGTGACCGCCGGGCAGCCGCTGCTTGTCGTCGAGGCGATGAAAATGGAGCACACCATCACGGCCAAGGTCGACGGTGTGGTCTCCGAACTGACTGTGCGCGCGGGCCAACAGGTCGCGTTGAACGAAATTCTCGCTGTGGTGACCCCATCGGAGGACCCGTCATGATCGACTTCACGCTGGACGAGGAGCACGAGGCGCTCCGCAAGACCGTCCAAGAGTTCGCGCGGGAGGAGGTCGCCCCGGTCATCGGTGACTTCTACGAGCGCGAGGAGTTCCCGTACGAGATCGTGGCCAAGATGGGCCACATGGGTCTGTTCGGCCTGCCCATCTCCGAGGAGTACGGCGGCATGGGCGGGGACTACTTCGCCCTGTGTGTCGCGCTGGAGGAGCTGGCCAGGGTCGACTCGTCGGTCGCGATCACGCTGGAGGCCGGTGTCTCGCTCGGCGCGATGCCGCTCTACCGGTACGGCACCGAGGCGCAGAAGCAGGAGTGGCTGCCCAAGCTCACCAACGCCGAACAGCTCGGCGCGTTCGGCCTGACCGAGCCCGGCGGCGGCTCCGACGCGGGCGCGACGCGGACCACCGCGCGCCTCGACGGCGACGAGTGGGTCATCAACGGCTCCAAGGCGTTCATCACCAACTCCGGCACCGACATCACCGGTCTGGTCACGGTCACCGCCGTCACCGGCACCAAGCCGGACGGCCGCAAGGAGATCTCGGCGATCATCGTGCCGTCGGGCACGCCGGGCTTCACGGTGTCCAAGAAGTACTCGAAGGTCGGCTGGAACGCCTCGGACACCCGTGAGCTGTCGTTCGTCGACGTTCGCGTCCCGAGGGAAAACCTGCTCGGCGAGCAGGGTCGCGGCTACGCCCAGTTCCTGTCCACTTTGGACGAGGGGCGGGTCGCCATCGCGGCGCTGTCGGTCGGTCTGGCGCAGGGCTGTGTGGACGAGTCGCTGAAGTACGTCGGCGAGCGCGAGGCCTTCGGCCGCAAGATCGGCGAGTACCAGGCGATCCAGTTCAAGATCGCCGACATGGAGCTGCGCGCGCACACCGCCCGCCTCGGCTACTACGCGGCGGCGTCGAAGATGCTCAAGGGCGAGCCGTTCAAGAAGGAGGCCGCGATCGCGAAGCTGTACGCGTCGAACGCGGCGATGGACAACGCCCGCGACGCGACGCAGATCTTCGGCGGCTACGGCTTCATGAACGAGTTCCCCGTCGGCCGCTTCTACCGCGACGCGAAGATCCTGGAGATCGGCGAGGGCACCAGCGAGGTGCAGCGGATGCTGATTGCCCGCGAGCTCGGCCTGCGCTGACCCCTGCCCCGCCCGGGACGTCGGTCACATTTCGCAACGAAGCGAAGTAGGGATCGTTGTCTCGGGCGTGGGCAGTGTCGGTGCGGCAGACTCAGGGGCGGAGGTGGCGGCGTGGGCGTGACCGAGTGGATCACCGCCGCGGCGGAGAACGTGACCGCCAAGGTGACCAGGGGTGGGATCGCCGACCTGCGGCCGATGCCCAGGGTGCTGATCGACAAGGGCCGGATGCGGTCGGTCTACCGCTTCACCGGGTCCGGTGACGGTGACCCGGTGCTGCTGGTGCCGCCGCTCGCCGCGCCCGCACTGTGCTTCGACCTGCGGCGCGGGTGCAGCCTGGCCGAGCACCTGGTGGACCAGGGCCGGTCGGTCTACCTGGTGGACTACGGCACGGTCAGCTTCAGCGACCGCGGCCTGGGACTTGAGCACTGGATCGATGACGTCCTGCCGCACTCGATCCGCGCGGCCAGCCGCGACGCGGGCGGCAAGCCGGTCCACCTGGTCGCGTGGTGCCTCGGCGGGATCATGTCGCTGCTGACCGCCGCCGACCAGCACGACCTGCCGATCGCGTCGATCACCAGCGTCGCCGCGCCGTTCGACATGACGGCCATCCCGCTGATCGCGCCGTTCAAACCCCTGGTCGACATCGCCGACGGCTGGTTCCTGACGGCGGCCTATCGGCTGGTCGGCGGGGCGCCGCGGGCGTTGGTGAAGCGGGCGTTCCAGCTCTCCGCGATCGACAAGGTCATCACCAAGCCGTACGCGATCCTGTCCCATCTCGACGACGCCGACTTCCTGGCGCAGATCGAGGCGGTCGACCGGTTCACCGACAACATGATCGCGTATCCCGGGCGGACGTTCGGGCAGATCTACCACCGGTTCTTCCGCGCCAACGACCTCGCCGAGGGCGCTTTCGACTTGGGCGGACGGCGGATCTCGCTGGCCGAGGTCAAGGTGCCGGTGCTCGTGGTGGCCGGTGCGGGCGACAGCATCGCGCCACAACGCGCCGTGCGGCACCTGGTCGATGTGCTGGACAACGCCGCCGAGGTCGTCTTCCACACCGCGCCGGGTGGTCACCTCGGGGTGCTGGCGGGCCGCGGCGCACGGGCGACGACGTGGAAATACATCGATGACTTCCTGGCCACGCACAATCCGGTCGGCTAGGCCGAAGACACTGGACGACGTCACGATCGAACTCAGCCACGCCGATCTCCGCGAGGTCGTCGGCTACGCCGTGGCGTGCGCGCGACCCGCTTTGGCGATCTTCGAACGCGACCGCCCGGAAGACCGGCGCGCCCGGACCGCGATCGAGGCCGCGCAGGCGTTCGCAGCGGGAGGCGAGCGCACCAAGAATCTGCGGGACAGCGCGTGGGCGGCGCACCGGGCGGCCCAGGAGGCCCGCGACGGTGGCCAGGCCGCGGCGAGCGACGCCGCGCGTGCCGCGGGCCACGCGGTCGGCGCGGCGTTTCTGCATCCACTGGCGAAAGCCACTCAGGTCAAGCACATTCTCGGATCAGCGGCCCATGCCGCGCGGGCGTTCGAACTGGACGCGGGCGACGATCCCGGTGTGGGAGCCGAACATCTGGCGCTGTCGCGGACCATGGTGGGGTCGGTCGTGGTGGATGTTCTGACGCGCTACCCGAACGCCCCAGGTGGCGGTGGTCGTGTCGGCGAACTGATCCGGCTACTGGATGCGTCACTTCGGTGAGACTGAAAAGGCCGGATGGTGCCAACGCGCGCCATCCGGCCTTTTTCAGTCGTGTTCGATCACATGTGCATCGCGGGCGCTGACGTGTCCAGCTCCGCTGGGACGCCAGGCTTGATGACCAGCACGCTGATCAGGCCGCCGACCACGAACAGGGCCGCGCTCCAGCCGAATGCGGCGTTGTAGCCGGCGATGGCCGAGGCCGCCAGGGACTTGCCTTCCATGGCCGCGCTGGTGACCGCGGTGGCCGCGACCGAGCTGAACAGGGCCGTGCCGATCGAGCCGCCGACCTGCTGCACCGCGTTGAGCGCCGCCGAGGCCGCGCCGGAGTCGTTCGGGTCGACGCCCGCGATGCCGACGTTCATCGACGAGGCCATGGTGAGGCCGATGCCGACGCCGGAGATCAGCAGGCCGGGGAGGACGCCGCCCGCGTAGGTGCTCTGCTCGTCGAGGAAGACGAACAGGGCGATACCGATGGCGGCCGACGCCATGCCCGCGCCGACGAGGATGCGCGGGCCGATCTTGGGCAGCAGCATCGTGGTCGACAGCGTCGCCGCGACCATCATCGTGGCCAGCATCGGCAGGAACGCCACGCCGGACTCGACCGGGCTGAACTGGAGGTTCTGCTGCAGGAAGTACGTCAGGAAAAGGAAGATGACGAAGATTCCAGCGCACAGGATGAAGATCGCCAGGAACGAGCCGCCGCGGTTGCGGTCGAGCAGGATGCGCAGCGGCAGCAGCGGGTGCTCCGCGCGGGTCTGCCACCAGGTGAAGCCCGCCAGCAGCACGACGCCCGCGACGATGTAGCCCCAGGTCTGCGGTGAGCTCCACGACTTGGTGTGCGCGTTGCCCAGTCCGTAGACCAGCAGGAACATGCCGCTGGTCGCGCTCGCGACGCCGATCAGGTCGAGCTTCGGGCGCTCGGTGACCGTGCTCTTCTCGAGCAGCGACGCGCCACCGAAGAAGGCGACCGCGGCGAAGATCAGGTTCACGAACATGCACCAGCGCCAGTCGAGGTACTCGGTGAGGAAACCGCCGAGCAGCAGGCCGATCGCGCCACCGCCACCGGCGATCGCGCCGAAGATGCCGAACGCCTTCGCGCGTTCCTTGGGGTCGGTGAAGGTCGTCGTCAGCAGCGACAGGGCCGCGGGCGCGAGCAGGGCGGCGAACACACCCTGGCCGACCCGGGCGCCGACCAGCACCTCGAAGTTGCCCGCGGCGCCGCCGACGGCCGAGGCCGCCGCGAAGCCCGCGATACCGACGAGGAAGGTCAGCTTGCGGCCCCACAGGTCGGCGATCCGGCCGCCGATCAGCAGCAGGCTGCCGAAGCTCAGCGCGTAGCCGGTCACCAGCCACTGGCGCTGGTCGTCACTGAACCGCAGGTCCGCCTGTGCCGACGGCAGCGCGATGTTCACGATCGTCGCGTCGAGCACGACGGTCACCTGCGCGAGTGCGATGACGGCAAGGATCAGCCACCGCAGATTGGACGCGGCAGGCTCGGAAGTCGCTGGCGCGGGCGTGCGCGCGTCCGAGATTGTCATGAAAGCCCCATAAGTTGAGATCCGGTCTCCGTTTATTTGTGACGACGGTATCAGTCAACTGGAGATTGGTCCTCCGCTTTTGTTACGCTCTTGGCGTGACCTCCGCCACGAAGCCGCTGCGCGCCGACGCCGAACGCAACCGCGTCCGCGTCGTGGTGGCCGCCCGAGAGGTCTTTGCCCGGCACGGCCTCGACGTGACCCTGGACGACGTCGCCCGGCACGCGGGGGTCGGCGTCGGCACGGTCTACCGACGGTTCCCGAACAAGGAAGCGCTGGTCCTGGCCGTGTTCGAGCACGTGCTGGAGGAACTGCTCGACCGCGTCGACGCCGCAGTGGCCGAACCGGACGCGTGGGTCGGGCTGTCCACGCTGATCACCGACATCGCCGAGAAGCAGGCCGCCGACCGCGGGCTCTACGAGATCTGCACCCGCGCGGACTTCGGCCAGATGGAGCGGATCTCCGCCCACTTCATCCCGACGATGGAAGCCCTTGTCACCCGGGCGAAGGAACAGGGCGCCATCCGCCCGGACTTCGAGGCCCCGGACATCGGCCCCCTCCTGATCATGGTCGCGGCGGCCGCCGAACTGACGCGCGCCGTCGACCCGGACATGTGGCGGCGGTACCTGGGGATGATGTTGGACGGGATCCGGGCGGGGTCGGCAGGCCCGCTGGCGAGCAAGGCGCCGACGCATGAACAGATGGACCAAGCCATGCGGGCGAAGCACGGCTGACCGCTATTTGGCGACCTGGCTCCACCACGGTTCGGTCCGGCACTTGGGCGAGCGCGAGCCCGCGGTCTTGAAGTCCTGGCTGACGGCGACATCCTTGAGTGGGCGGGCCGTCAACGCCGCCATCGTCGGGCTCGCGGTCGCCATGACCTCGCCCACAGCGCGGTTGTCCGCATCATCGGGAAGCGCGGCCATTGCGTCGTGCGCGCGTTCGAACACGTCAACTTGGCTTGTGAACTTCGCGATGAGGTCATCGACAACTCGATCTCCGTCGGCAATCGGCGCTTCGGGGAGATCTTTGAGCTTGGTCGCGGTGTCCCGCAAGGCTTGCGCCGCTGTACCGAGTTGGTGGGTGAACTCCGTCTTGAGGGCCGTCGAGTTCACTGCGGGAGCGGCGTCATACACCGACCGCACCAGGATTCCGACCGTCTTGCAGAACGATCCAACCCACTCGACGGCATCAGAGCCGACCGGCGCAGCGGGCGTCGAAGACCGTTCGGATCGGTCGGCTTGTGGTCGGTTTGAGGACTGTGCACATCCAGCCAAAGTCAAAGATGCGCTGATGGTCAGCACGGTCAATCGCAGGAACACGGTCACCGTCGCTTCAGGATCGTCGGGGGCTCCCAGTCATCTTCATCGTCGTCGCGTGGCCTGCGATCGTCTGCGTACACGTCTCCGAAGGTACCGGAGCGCTACCGGACGAGTACGGAGAATGACCGAACTGGCTTAGTAGGTGGTGCCAAGCTGCTCGATCAAAGGTCAGACGGGGGTCGACGTGCTTGCTGTCGCGGATCGCGACGTGATCATGGTGGGCGATCTCGATACAGGAGCCTTGATCATTGCTGACGCTGCTCTTCCGCCAGAGTAAGTCGTCGTCAGGTGCCACTACGCCTCCTTGGATAGGCGGGCGACCAGGTCCACGGACTCTCCTGGGGTCAGTGCCAGCCCACGCAGATGTTCCAAGGCGATTCTATGATCTTTCACCTCCCTGTGGTCCTCCATGTACAGCGCTCCGCTGCGGTGCTCCACGTAGGCAAGCCCGGGATCGTGCTCGGTTGGGAACTCCATGACAGCGAACGCGCCCGCCATTCCAGGGTGAGCTCCGACGTCGCCGGGCAAGATCTGCAAGGTCAGGCGGGGGTGTGCCGCCACGGTAAGCAAGTGGCGCAGTTGGGCTCGCATGACGGCTGGGCCGCCGACATTGCTCCGGAGGGCCGCCTCGCCCAGTACAACCCACATTCGTATGGGGCTGTCGCCGACAAGGATGGCTTGCCGCGCGAGCCTGGCCTCGACTCGTCGCGCTATGTGCTCCTCGGTGAGTTCCGCGGTCCCGCCTCGCACGATGGCCTGAGCGTACGCCTCGGTCTGCAGCAGGCCGTGGACCAGTTGTGGTTCCCATACGTGCAGGTCGGAGGCGCCTTGCTCCAAGCCCACGTAGAGGGAGAACCAGTCCGGGATCGATTCCGTGTACGCCTCCCACCACCCTTTCTTGCGAGCGTCGCGGGCGGCTTGGAGGTAGTACGGCCATCGGTCCTGTGGCACGCCGAACAAGGGGAGAAGGACCTTCTCCAATTCCAATGTCTTCGGCGGCACGGTCCCGGTTTCCAGATGGCCGATCTTCTGCGTTGTGCAATGCAGCTGCTCGGCGACCTCTCGGCGGTCCAGGCCAGCCGCCGTTCGTAGGCGCAACAACTCATGAGCCAGCCAGCGTTGCCACACGGTTGGGCTCGACGGCATGGGCACCTCCTGTGTCGATCAACCACGCACTGTAGTCGAGCTGGGAGTCCACGATTGGGCGACTCTACTTTGGATCGCTCAAACTTAGACTCTAAGTTCATGAAGCAGGAGACGGGCGTCCCCCGGAGGTTCGCCATCGTGGAGGACTTCGATGACGGGCGGGAGTCCAGAGTGGTCGGCTGGGGCTGTGAGTTCGCGGACCGGGCTGACTTTGTCAGCGAGGACGGCCTGATGATGTTGACCAGTTCATCTGCCGAGTCCGCTCGTGATCTTCTCGGCATCACCGGCGAAATGCGACTGGTGTGGCCATGAGGGTCGGTCGCGCGCGCGGTGAAATCGACAATCTGGGCAAGGCGCATGAGGCGTTGGCCCAGGTCCGGCCGTTGAGGGATGCTCCTGCACAAGAGTGGCTGGCGTTTCGCCAGCTCAGTGTGCGGATCTATCTCGAGATCGCTGACCTTGACCGTGGCCATCACCATGAGGCTCGCTACCACGCGGCATATGAGAAGGAGCGGATCGAGGAGTTGCGAAACGGAAGCGGCGCTTCTCAGCTGAGCTGAGAAG